>CAZSNA010000034.1:0-26153 GCA_964607825.1 uncultured Fibrobacteraceae bacterium
GCTTGATCGCTACACCCTGCGGTCGCGGGTCATCACCCACGACCTCCTCGGTAGGTTGTCATTCGGTCATTCCAGGGGGGCGTTGCGCGGAGTGGGAGGGTCAGCGATCGCCTTCTTCGTCCACCCGCCGCCAGATCTCGTGAATGGCGTAGTTCCGGCCGTTGGCTTCGAACTCGCCGTCATGGTACCAGAGGTCGTCCTCGAGGCGGCAGCTGAACGTCGCGTCGGCGCCCACCAGTTCGGGGTGGGAGTGGTAGCGGATATGCTCCACGTACGTGTCGCCCTCGCGGCTCCAGGTGCCGCCGCCGGCGAAGACCTCGGCCGGGCCCACCTGGACGGCGAAGGAGAACCGCGTCTCCCCGACCACCTTCACCAGATCCCCGGCGGCCGGCGGATCCGACGGATGCTTCACGTCCCCCTGACTCTCGATCAGGACCCAGGTGCCCTCGACGCCCGAGCGGGTGGAGGCGCAGCCGGTGACGAGCACGAGCATGAGAACGGACACGAGCAGATAGCGAATCATGAGTCCCTCCCTCGAATGAGCAGGGCCCCATCCCATCACGACCCCTCCTTCAGGTCAAGCTTCAGGCTCCTTGGTGTAGGGCCGATCCGTGGCGGGTGTGCATGAAGAGGGGCGGGCCGGGGACACTTGCCGGCCGCTCGCGGGCGGCCGGCGGCGTTCGATCGCTACGCCCCGGCCCGCCCCTCTTCATGCACACCCGCCACGGATCTACGCATCTCCGGGCCCGTTTCGTCGTACACTAGGGGTCGCTGAATCACGTCCATCGAGATGGAGGCATCATGTCGTTTCGCGTCCTGCTCGTTCTGTCCGTCGGAATCCTGGTCGGCTGCGGTCCTCGTGTCGATACGTCCACCGGCCTGAGCGGTCCGTTCCTGGGGCAGGGCGATCCGCCCGCCGAGCCGGAGCTGTTCGCGCCGGGGATCGTGAACACGGGGCTCGCCACGCGCGACGTGGCCATGACGCCCGACGGCGACGAGATCTACTTCGGGGTGCACGTGGGCAACTTCGCGTTGAGCGCGGTGATGGTCACGCGGCTGGAGGACGGGCGGTGGACGACGCCCGAGGTGGCGCCCTTCTCGGCGGATCCGCGCTACATGACCATCGAGCCGCACATCGGTCCGGACGGACGGCGGCTCTACTTCGCGACGGACCGGCCCCACGACGGCGACGGGCCGCCGCGGGAGGATCACGACATCTGGGTGGCGGACCGCGCAGGAGACGGATGGGGACCGGCGCGACCGCTGGGTCCGGGCGTCAACAGCGACCGGCCCGACTTCTTCCCCTCGACCACGCGCGACGGCTGGCTCTACTTCACCCGCGACGATCCCGGTCGGGGCCCCAGCGTCGTCATGCGCGCCCGCCGGCAAGCGGACGGCTCCTACGGGGAGGCCGAAGCTTTGCCGTCGGAGGTCAACCTGGGACGCACCCGCTTCAACGCCTTCGTCGATCCCGGCCATCGCTGGATCATAGTCCCGACCTTCGGCATGCCCGACACGCGGGGCGCCACCGACTACTATCTCGTGCGCCGCGGCGAGGACGACGCCTGGGGCGCGCCGATCAACCTGGGCGACGCCGTCAACACCCCCGACGGACGCGAATACTCGGCCTACGTCTCGCCCGACGGCCGCGCCCTGTTCTTCATGAGTCCGCAACAGGATCTGGTCGATCGCGCCCCCTCCCCGCTGACCCTCGACGCCCTGCACCGTCTGCACGGGGAACCGGGCAACGGGCTGGAGAACATCTGGTGGGTGGACGCCGCCCTCCTGGACGACCTGACGCCTTCGATGTGACTCCGGCCCGGCAAGGGGTGTCTGATTGGAGTGACCGTTCATACGAGGAGACAACGACCATGACGATCCGTGCCATCGCACTCCTGCTCCCGGTCCTCGTGCTCGCGACCGGCTGCGCCGGCCTGAAGGATGTGGACCTGTCCGACCTCCTCCAGGCCCCCCTGGACGAGGAGACGGTCGCGGCGGGGCTGCGCGAGGCCCTGACGGTGGGAACGGAACGCGCGGTCGGGACGGTCTCGGGCCCGGACGGCTTCCTCGGCGACGCGTCGATCCGGATCGCCTTGCCGGAGGATCTGCGGGGGACGGCGGGCGCCCTGCGCGATATCGGGCTCGGCGACCGGGTCGACGGTTTCGTCACCCTCATGAACAGGGCCGCCGAGGAGGCCAGCGCCCTGGCCCTGCAGCCCTTCGCCGACGCGGCGCGCGCGATGACCATCGCCGACGCCTTCGCCATCCTCGAGGGCGACGACGACGCCGCCACCGCCTACTTCCGCGGCGCCACCGAAGACGCCCTGCGGGCCCGCTTCCGCCCCGTCGTCTCCGGCGCCATGGATCAGACCGGCCTCTACGCCGACTACGAGCGATATTTCGATCTGTACGAGAGGTTGCCGTTCACCGACAAACCGGAGCTCGATCTGACCGACTACATCACCGACCGCACTCTGGACGGCCTCTTCCTGACCCTGGCCGAGGAAGAGGGCCGGATACGTCACGACCCGCTGGCCCGTACAACGGCCCTGCTTCAACGAGTTTTTGACAGGAGATGATTATCTATTCGCCCGCAATGAGTTAAGAGTTTGTGTTTTCAATTGACAGATCATGGGCATGAAGCGAAACTTGGGCGCAAAGGAACGGAAAAATCGAGTATTTACTTACCACATGGCAATATGGTTCTGCTTTTCAGCGGATTTTTCGGCCATGCCATGTGAGTCCGATAAAAACTCGGTTTATACTGTAAGGCTGTAACGGGAGATCAAACAGCACTCCCGGATTCAGCCTTGGTCACCGCCCGGACCGACAACTCGAGACACATCCACAAGGACCGGACCGAGATGACACCGTTCGACGACACCAACCAGCTCCGGCAACCCGCGACGCCGCAGCCCAGCCACGAGATGCCACGGCTCTTCGTGGACGCCCTGGCGGCGGCGCCTCCCGCGCCCACGTCCTGGGTGTACACGCGGATTCGCCGGGTCTTCGACGTGCTGACCGCCTCGCTGGCCCTCGCGCTCTTCGGGCTGCTGCTGCCGATCATCGCCCTGGCCATCAAGCTCGATTCCCGCGGGCCGGTCTTCTACACCCAGCACCGCATCGGCCAGAATCGCCGCCGGACCGCGCGGAGCCGCCAGGGGTCCGAGCGCCGCAAGGTGATCTACCCGGGCCGGCTCTTCCGCGTCTACAAGCTGCGGAGCATGCGCGTCGACGCCGAGAAGAACGGTCCCCGCCTGGCCGCCGAAGGCGACGCCCGCGTGACCCGCGTCGGCCGCTGGCTGCGCATGTCGCGCCTCGACGAGGTGCCCCAGTTCCTCAACGTGCTGCGCGGCCAGATGAGCCTGATCGGCCCGCGTCCCGAGCGCCTCTGCTTCGTACGCCAGTACGAGCGGGCGATCCCGGGCTACTGCACGCGTCTGGCGGTGCAGCCCGGCATCACGGGCCTGGCCCAGGTGAACAACGGCTACGACGACGATCTCGCCTCGGTGCGCCGCAAGCTGAAGCTGGACCGGTTCTATATCCGCAGAGGGGACTGGAAGCTGGACTTGCGCATCCTGCTGTCGACCGTGCGGGTGGTGTTGACGGGGGAAGGTGCGCGATAGCTATCTCTGTGGTGTCTGACACTCTCGCGAGGGGCGCGACCCGGCCACATCCTGTGGCCGGGTCGCTTGGCCTACGGTCCCCTCCGCCCTCCATGGCTGCGGGGGCCTTCGGACACCCTCGCGAGAGTGTCTCACTCCACAAGACCTCGCTAACGGCATCTTCGCCGTCGACAGCAGATGCGGGTTCACGGCGAGGGGTGCAGGGCGTATACTTCCGGTTCGGCGATTGCGTCGGCTTGTCGGATTGAACCCAGGCAGAGGAATTGCGTCATGAGATCACTCGTACGCTCGCATATCGGTTTCCGCGTCGTTCTGATCGCGGTCCTGCTGGCCGCCACGGCCGCGACGGCTCTGGCCGCCGAGGTGCCGGTGTTCACGGCCGATCCCGTGGATCATGGGCTGGCCAAGCTCGAGGACGAGCAGAACGCGCGACTGGACGAGCCGCCCCGGTTCGCGGTGCCCCAGGAGACCTTCATCGCGCCGGAGACCCACGGGCTCTGGGAGCGCGTCGCCGAGGACGAGATGATGTGGCGGCTGCGCATCGCGTCGCCCGGCGCCCTGTCCCTGAATCTGGGCTTCACCCGCTACGGCATGCCCGACGGCGGGCGGCTGCGCATCTACGGGACGGACGATCCCTCCCGGATCCTGGAATACGACGCCGGCGACAACAAGGCCCACGGGCAGCTCTGGACGCCGCTGCTGACCAGCGAGGAGCTGATGATCGAGGCGACCGTGCCGCTGAAGGACGTCGATCGGTTCGACCTGCTGCTGGAAAGCGTCAATACCGGGTATCGCGAGTTCGGCGATCTCTTCCCGGAGAAGATGGGCGACTGCAACATCGACGTGGTCTGCCCCGAGGGCGACGACTGGAGCGAGGAGATCCAGTCCGTGGCCGTCTTCCAGCGCGGCGGGGCCTGGGCCTGCACCGGCGCGATGATGAACAACACCGCCGAGGACCAGACCCCCTACTTCCTGACCGCCGACCACTGCAACGTGACCGAGGTCAGCGACGCGACCATCGTGGTGTACTGGAATTTCGAGAGCCCCGTGTGCGGCCAGCTCGATAACGGCAGCCTGGACCAGAACCAGACGGGCTCGACCTTCCTGGTCGGGGGCGAGGCCACGGACTACACCCTGTTGCTGCTGGACGACGCGCCCGACCCGGCCTGGGAAGTGGCCTACGCGGGCTGGGACAACACGGGCGTCGACCCGAGCGGCGCGGTGGCCATCCACCATCCGAGCACTGACGAGAAGTGCATCAGCTTCGAGTACGACCCGCTGACCACCACCTCCTACACCTCCGATCCGTCGCCCGGCGACGGCACCCACTTCCGCGTCGAGGACTGGGATCTGGGCACCACCGAGCACGGCTCCTCCGGGTCTCCCCTGTTCGACACGGCCCACCGCGTGATCGGTCAGCTCCACGGCGGCTGGGCGGCCTGCACCAACGACCTGCCCGACTGGTACGGCAAGCTGTCCGTCTCCTGGAGCGGCCTGGCCGAGTACCTCGACCCCGCGGGCGGCGCCGAGACCCTGGACACCCTGGCGCCCTACAACATGAGCCTGAACGTGAGCAGCGGCGCCTACGACCTGGCCGGCGACGTGGGCGGCCCCTTCGAGCCCGCGAGCCACGACTGGGTGCTGAGCAACCTCGGCGACGTGCCCCTGGACTTCAGCGTGAGCGCCGACGTGGCCTGGCTGGACGTCGCGCCCGCGTCCGGCACCCTCCCCGCCGGCGGGAACGTCACGGTGACCGCCTCGCCCAACGCGGCGGCGGCGGCCCTGGCGGTGGGCAGTCACCACGGCGAGGTGTCCTTCGTGAACGAGACCAGCCACGACGGCGACGCCGTCCGCGCGGTCAACATGCAGGTGGGCGTGCCCCAGCTGGTCCACGGCTGGAACATGGACACTGATCCCGGCTGGAGCGCCGAGGGCGACTGGGCCTGGGGCGTCCCCCAGGGACAGGGCGGCGAGTACGGCGAGCCCGACCCCGCCGCGGGACACACCGGCGCCAACGTCTACGGCTTCGCCCTCGACGGCGACTACGCCAACGACATGCCGGAGCGTCACCTGACCGCCGGCCCCATCGACTGCAGCCAGCTCCAGGCGGTCACGCTCAAGTTCCACCGCTGGCTGAACGTGGAGCGCTCGGCCTACGACCACGCCTACCTGCGCGTCAGCACCGACGGCGTCGACTGGACCACCGTCTGGGAGAACGAGGCCGCCGTGACGGACGACGCCTGGAGCCAGCAGTCCCACGACATCTCGGCGCTGGCCGACGGCGAGGACGCCGTCTACGTCCGCTGGACCATGGGCACCACCGACGGGAGCTGGCGCTACTCGGGCTGGAACCTCGACGACGTGGAGATCTGGGCCCTGCAGACCACCTTCGGGACCGGCAGCGGCGTCCCCGGCCGCCTGGCGACCCTGGGGCCCGCCGTGCCCAACCCCTTCAATCCCATGACCACCGTGAGCTTCGAGCTGCGCGCGCCGGCGCGGGCCGTGCTCGCGGTCTACGACCTGCGCGGCCGCCGGGTGGACGTGCTGGTCGACGCCGAGCTCGGCGCCGGCCGCCACGAGGCGGTCTGGGACGGTCTGGACGCCCGCGGCGCCGCCGCGCCCAGCGGCAACTACCTGTTCCGGCTGGAGGCGGGGGGCGAGATCGAGCTGCGCAAGGCGCTGCTGGTCCGCTGATCCGTCAACCGCTTGTCGCCCACGGGGCTTCGACGATCGCGTCGAAGCCCCGTGTGGCGTCAGGACGGCGATTGTGGTACACTCGGTACGTGCCCGCGAGGGCGGTCGAGGACACCATTGCCGGACACTTCCCTCGCCAGCACGCCACAGGGAGGGTCGACATGGCGGTCAGGATCTACAGCGCGCCGTACTACTACACGTCGGCGCAGGATATCCCCGGCGAGGCTTGCCGACTGCTGACCAAGCTCGCCCGCGAGGAGGTCAATCTCCTCGCCTTCAACGCCCTCCCCGTCGGACCGGACGAGACCCAGCTCATCATCTACCCCTTCAACACGACCTGGCTCGCCGACGTGGCGCGCCACACGGGGCTGAAGCTGAGCGGACCCCACCATGCGTTCATCGTCCAGGGCGACGACGAGCTGGGAGCCCTGGTGGACATCCACCAGAAGCTCTCGGACGCCGGCATCAACGTGGAGAACTCGAGCGGACTCGCGGACGGCAAGGGCGGCTACCGCTACATCCTGCACGTCCACGAGCGGGACTTCGAGAAGGCGGCCGAGGCCCTCGGGGCCGCGCACACGCCCTCGAAGTGGGACAACTTCGAGCTGAAGATCCCGCGTTCGTTCGAGGCGAAGATGTAAGGCGTTCCGTGGGGGGACGGTCCCGCGGGAAGGCAGGATGCGGCCGACCTAGGCCGCGCGTTCTCGTGCGCTCATCGCGAAGCCCGAGAGCACCGACGACGCCAGACGTCGATCCAACCGGTTCTCGTACAGCATCACCCAGCCCATGATCGGACCGGAGGCCCGCTTGAGCAGGCGGCGCAGGGATTCGCGCGTCGGGGCGTGATCGCGCACCCAGCGCGAGCGGATGACGCGCGTGGCCGCGTCCTCGAGGCGGGTCTGCACCTGGCTGCGGGTCACGCGATCGCCCGCGGCGACGGCGGCCGTGCCGTCGAGGTAGGCGTCGATCAGGCCGTGGGCCTCGCTCTCCAGGGCGGCCCTCGACAGGTGCTCGAGGCGCGTCTCGCCCTCGCCCCGCCAGATCGCGGCCATGAAGTCCTCGGCGGTCTCGCCGGCGGCCAGGGTGCAGGCGCGGCCGATCGCCCCGGTGTGGGTGTCGCTCGAGGCGGTCAGGGGCAGCCCCAGCGTGTCGGCCAGGCCGGCGGTGATCAGGTTCTGCAGGGGTGTGCGCGCGGCGTTGAGCTCCAGCATCTCGAAGCTGGCCGCGATGTCCGGCACACGGGCGAAGTCCACCTCGCCGCGGCGCATCTCGTCGCGCTCCCACCAGGTGGGATGGTTGTACTGGCAGCGCAGCCCGTGCTCGCGGCAGAAGGCGAGCAGGTCCTCGAGGGTGGCCGTCTCGCGCTGCAGGCGCGCGTAGAGATCCGGATCGAGGCCGTAGACGTTCACGTGGATCGTGAAGCCGTGGGACGGATCGTAGAGGGTGTGCTCCACGCCGGGGATGACCAGGGCGCGGTCGGCCTCGGGCAGTTCGCGCACCAGGGCGGCCCAGCCGTCCATGGTGTCATGGTCGGTCAGGGCGAAGTAGTCCATCCGCCGCGCCGGATCGGGATGCCCCAATGCGGACTCGAACAGGGCGCGCGGGTGCAACGCCTTGAGCGGGGGCACGTCGAACGAGAACGCGGAGTGAACGTGCAGGTCTGCCTTGCGGAAGCTGTCTGACATGGTCCTACAAATTACGGAGTGGAGAGGGGGCCGCCAGGCCGAAAAAGGGCCGGACCCGCAACTGGAAACCCGACTTTCATTTAGAGCCGCGAATCCGCACCGACATCGTCGGGTTCTCCCCCGCTGCGGAGCGGAACGAGCTCTCCCTCCTGTATCGGCCGTCGTCGTGGTACCTTGAATCCCAGGAGGTACGACCCACATGTGCGGACGCTTCACCCTGGCGCTCTCCCCCGAGGAGCTCGCCCAGCTCATGGCCCTCGACGCCGCGCTCGACCGGGAGCTGGGCCTCGCGCCCCGCTGGAACATCGCGCCCGGCCAGGAGCTCCTGGCCGCGGTCCAGGACTCGCCCGACGCGCCCCGCGAACCCCGCGCCTTCAAGTGGGGCCTCGTGCCCGGCTGGGCGGAGGACCCGGCCGTGGGCAACCGGATGATCAACGCCCGCGGCGAGACCGCCGCCGAGAAACCGTCCTTCCGCACGGCCTTCTCGCGCCGCCGCTGCCTGATCCCCGCCGACGGGTTCTACGAGTGGCAGCGCAGGGGGTCGAAGAAGCGCCCCTGGATCTTCCGCGTGACGGACGAACCGGGGTTCTGCATGGCGGGACTGTGGGAGACGTGGATCCCGTCGGCCGGCGACCCGCTCCACACCTGCACCATCCTGACAACCGAGGCCAACGACCTGCTGCGGCCGATCCACGACCGCATGCCGGTCATCCTGCGGCGCACCGACTACGAGCGCTGGCTGACGGCCCAGCCCGACGAGGCGGCGGGGCTGCGCGAGCTGCTGCGGCCGTTCCCCGCCGAGGGCATGGCGGCCTGGCCGGTGAGCACGCTGGTGAACAGTCCGCGGAACGACGCGCCGGAATGCGCGGCGCCGGTGGAGGAGCCGCCGGGGGATCAGATGTCGATGTTCTGATGTCCGGGCGAAGCTGCACCCGAGAAAACGGTCCCCCGGGGGACCGTTTTCGTGTGGATAACGCCCGTTGAATCATCGACCGGGATCCGCGCCCACGATCAACCGGGAATCTCCACGACCTTGATCAGGTTCGTCGTCCCCGGCACGTTCAACGGCAGCCCCGCGGTCACGACCACCGTATCCCCCGGATTCACGCACCCGCACGCCACCGCGCGCTCCAGCGCGTCCCCCTCCAGCTCGTCCAGGTCGTCCCGGCGCTCGGCCATGATCGGCACCGCGCCCCAGACCAGCGCCATCCGCCGCCAGGTGACCTCGTCGTCGGTCATGGCCAGAATGGGACGCGGCGGACGGTGACAGGCGACCAGGCGGGCGGTGCTGCCGGAGCGGGTGAGACAGATGATCGCGGCGGCGTCCAGGTCGGCGGCCATGCTCACGGCGGCGTGGGCGACGGCCCGGTCGGTGGTCAGACGGCCCGGGGGAGCGAAGCGCCCGTCCCAGGAACCGTAGGGGAAGCTGGCCTCGGCGGACAGGGCGATGCGGTCCATGTGCTCGACCGCGGCCACGGGGTACTCGCCCACGGCGGTCTCCTCCGAGAGCATGACGGCGTCGCTGCCGTCGAGGATGGCGTTGGCCACGTCGGAGACCTCGGCGCGGGTGGGGCGGGGGCTCTCGACCATCGAGCGCAGCATCTGGGTGGCGGTGATCACCGGCTTGCCCACGGCGTTGGCCGCGTGGATCAGCGACTTCTGCACAGGCGGCACCTGCTCCATGGGGATCTCCACGCCCAGGTCGCCGCGGGCCACCATGAGGCCGTCGACCAGGGGCAGGATCTCGTCGAGATTGTCGACGGCCTCGCGCTGCTCGATCTTGGCGATCAGCGGCACGCGGCGGCCGGCCTCGTCCATGATGTCCAGGGCGCGGCGCACGTCGGCGGCGTCGCGCACGAAGGACAGGGCCACGTAGTCCACGCCGTGCTCCAGCCCGAAGCGCAGGTCGGCGACGTCCTTCTCGTCCAGGATGGGGGCCGAGATGCCGCCGCTGGGCAGGTTGATGCCCTTGCTGGAGCTGAGCTCGCCGCCGACGATCACGCGGCAGCGGATGTCCTCGCCCTCGACCGATTCCACGCGCAGGTCCAGGGCGCCGTCGGCCAGCAACAGGGTATCGCCGGGCGAGACGTCGCCGGGCAGCCCCGCGTAGGTCAGCGAGACCTCGCGGGCGTCGCCGGGCACGTCGCGGGCGGTGAGGACGAACTCGGCGCCGGGCTCCAGGCGGACCGGCCCCTCGGCGAAGGTGCCGATGCGGATCTTGGGACCGGCGAGATCCTGGAGGATCGCCACCGCACGGCCCGTCGCGGCCGCGGCCTCCCGCACGTCCCGGATCGTGTCGAGCTTGGCCTCGCGGTTGCCGTGGGAGAAGTTCAGACGGACCACGTCGAGGCCGGCGCGCATGAGCTGCTCGAGGCTGTCGCGCGTGCGGGTGGCGGGTCCGACGGTGCAGACGATCTTCGTACGGCGCATGGGGATCCTTTCGGGATCGTGGATCGGAGCCTAGTCTTCCAGCCCTCGCCGCAACGGCTCCAGGTGCTGCGCGTATCTATGCGACCGCCTCACCGACCTCGCATGGATCGGCTGCCGCACCTGGTCGTACGACGCCGTGTGCACCAGGCGCTTCGAGCGGTGGAACTCCAGCACGGCCGGATCCCAGTCCAGGCCGCAGAAGTCCAGCAACGCTCTTGTCACGTCCTCCGGGGCGGCCACGAGATCCTCGTAGCGTAGCTCGAAGACCGGCAAGGGGAGCGCGGCGCGCCAGTGCTCCATCAGACGGGCCGACCGGCGCAGGAAGACGCCGATCGACTCCAGGTCGGCGGCGTAGTCGTGGGTCTCGTGGAAATCGCGCGAGAAGATCGAGAGACCGACGTCCAGCGGGTCACGAGTGCAATACACGACCCGGGCCCCGGGAAGCAGCTGCGCCGCGAGGCCCAGGTGCAACAGGTTGTGGGGCATCTTGTCGGTCACACGGCGCGCGTCCGGCCGACCGGCGGCGGCGGCCAGGGCGCGCAGACGGGCCAGGTATCGCTCCGCGGCGGCGTCCAGTTCGGCCGCCGTCCCGTAGGGACCCGTCCGTGCGATCTCGTTCAGGTCGTCCAGTTCGCCGGCCCCGTGCACGTCGGGATGGGCGGACAGGATCTGTTCGGTCAGGCTCGTGCCCGAGCGGGGCGCGCCGACGACGAGGACCGGCAGCTCCGACCCGTTCGCAGCCCGCGTCAGGGCCCCGAACCCGTCGACGGGGTAGGCCTCCGCCAGTTCACGCAGCAGCTGCGCGTGGGCCTCGGCGTCGAAGCGCAGGTCGCGGAGCGCGTTGGCCTCGCTCCAGGCCGCGAAGGCGCCGTCGAAGTCGCCCAACTCCTCGCGCACGTCGCCCAGGGCGTGCTGCAACGCGACCACGGCCTGAGGCGTGAGCTCGTCGGCGGAAACCGCCTCCAGCAGCGCGAGGGCCTCATCGCTCCGCCCCTTGCGCCTCATCAGACGCGCCGCCGCGAACCGCAGCCCGAGCGAGCGCTCCAGGGCCGGTGCGTTGTCTTCGAGCAGGGCCAGGGCGTCGTCCAGGTCGCCGCGCCGCTCCCGGATATTCACCAGGCCCGTGATGGCCTCGGCCCGGCCTTGTCGCGCCGCCAGATCGTAGAGCCGCTCCGCCTCGTCGAGCTGGCCGTGCTGGAACAGGAAATCAGCCGCCCGCACCTGGATGTGGGGGGCATCCGGCTCGAGCTCGAGCGCGCGGATGAACGCCGAATAGGGCTCCTCCACCAGACCCTGGGCCTGCAGCGCGAGCGCGAGCGCGACGTGGGCCTCGCCGGAATCCGGCGTCAGCTCGACCGCCGTCCGCAGGGACGTCGCCGCGCCGGCCGGATCGTTCAGCTCCAGCAGCGCGCGACCGAGCAGGAGATGTGCGGGCCCCAGCCGGGGCTGCTCGCGCACGGCCTTGCCTGCGAGGTCCGCCGCCGCGAGGGCGTCGCCGGTCCGCAGGGCCTCGACGGCCCGGGTGAGTCTGTCGCGCATTTCCACTGCAGCCTCCAGTCGCGCCCCGGGCCGAAACGGCCGGTGACGGGAATCGATCCGGTCCTTTCTACCACATCCGGCGCCGGGATGCAGCCGCGGTTCCGGGCCGACGCGACGCAACCCCCCTCGCCCCGACATCGTAGGACCTCCACCCCCCACGCCACCGACCGGAGTCCGTCATGACCAGGCGCTCGTCGATCACCGCGTTCCTGCTCGCCGTCGTCCTCATCGCCGCCGGCGCGATCCTGCTCCGCCCGTCGTCCGGGCCGGGGCCGACCTGGCGCGCCGAGTACGAGCGGCGCGACGCCGGGGTCCCCCGCACCTCCGGCGCCATGGCGGCGATGAAGTGGCTGGCCGAGCAGCGCGCCTACCCCGGCGACGCCTACCCCCATCGCGGCTGGACCGACGCCTGGGCCCACGAGACGGCCCGCCTGAGGCCGCCCGCCGAGAAGACCGCCCCCTGGACGCCCATCGGGCCCAGGAACATCGGCGGCCGCACCCTGGCCGTCGCCTTCAACCCGCAGAACCCGTCCACGATCTGGGCCGGCTCGGCCAGCGGCGGGCTGTGGCGCAGCTTCACGGGCGGCGTGGGAGAGCAGGCCTGGCACAGGGTTCCGACGGGCTTTCCCGTGCTCGGCGTGTCGACCGTCGCGGTGGCGCCCGGCGACTCCAATCTCATGTACATCGGCACCGGCGAGGTCTACGCCTACGACGACACGCAGGGCGGCCTGGCCGACCGTCTCACCCGCGGCAGCTTCGGCATCGGCATCCTCAAGTCGACCGACGGCGGCGCCACCTGGTCCAAGAGCCTGGACTGGAGCTACGACCAGGGCCGCGGCGTGTGGGCGGTGCGTTTCGCGCCCGACGACACCGACGTCGTCTGGGCCGCCACCACCGAAGGCGTCTACAAGTCGACGGACGCCGGAGCCACCTGGCTGCTGGTGCTGGACGTGGTCATGGCCAACGACCTGCTGGTCCACGCGGGGAATCCCGACATCGTCGTGGTCGCGTGCGGCAACCTCCTCAGCCCGGGGCGCGGCTTCTACCGCACCGACGACGGCGGCCAGACCTGGACCCAGCTCGTCGACGCGCAGGTGATCCCGACCAACTTCTACGGCAAGGCCCAGATCGCCGGCGCGCCGGGCGACCCGGACGTGATGATGATCGGCGTCGGCAACGGGGGCCTGGGCTCGTCGGCCCACTGGACGATCCGCAGCGAGGACGCGGGACTCTCCTGGTTCACCATCACGTACTTCGACTACTCCAGGTGGCAGGGCTGGTTCTCGCACGACCTGGCCATCCATCCCACCGATTCATGGCGCGTGATGATGATCGGCCTGGACATCCACCGGCTCGAGGGCCCGGGCGGATCCATGTCCACGCTCACCGACTGGCGCCGCAGCTACTTCGGCCAGGTGCCGGTCGGCGGACCCGAAGGGCCGGTCGACTACTCGCACGCCGATCACCACGACATCGCCTGGCACCCGACCGATCCGGACGTGATCTACGTCGCCACCGACGGCGGCCTCTTCCGCACGACCGACGGCGGCACGACCTGGGCCGGCTGCAACGGGGGCTACCAGACCACCCAGTTCTACGCCGGCTTCGCCAGCTCGCCGACCGATCCGCACCACGCCCTCGGCGGCATGCAGGACAACTACTCGGCCATCTACGACGGCACCGACGCCTGGATCCGGGTGGTGGGCGGCGACGGCGCCTGGGCGGCCATCGACGCCGTCGACGAGGACGTGCTCTACGCCTCGGCCCAGAACCTCTACCTGTTCCGCTCCCCGAACCGGGGCCAGAACTGGCTCGAGATCACCCCGGACCCGATGATCGGCCAGCCGGGTTTCATCGCGCCCTTCGCCCTGGCCGGCGCCGAGGCGCCCCAGACGATCTACGCCGGCACCACCTACCTGATCCGCTCCCTGGACAGCGGCGGCTCCTGGGAAGCCCGCTCCGGCCTCGGCGGCGACCCGGCCCTGGCCATCGCCGTCTCGCCGGTGAACGGCGACCACCTGGCCGTCACCACCGCGCCGGTCGACGGGCCCGCCCGCGTCTTCTGCTCGTTCGACGGCGCCGACAGCGTCCTGGACGTGACCGGCGGCCTGCCCGACCGCTACCCCGTCGGGCTCGCCTTCTGTTCGCAGGACCCGTACACCTGCTACGTGACGTATTCGGGCTTCGGCACCGGGCACGTCTATCGCACCCGCGACGGCGGCCTGACCTGGACCGATCTCACCGGCGACCTGCCCGACGTGCCCACGAGCTCGGTGCTGGTCGATCCCCTCTACCCCGAGCACATCTACGTGGGCACCGACCTGGGCGTGTACGCGTCCACGGACGACGGCGTCACCTGGAGCGACTTCTCCGAAGGCCTGCCGGACGCGGTCATGTGCATGGACCTGAGCACCTGCGACGCCGAGCGGCTGCTCCGCGTCTCGACCTACGGCAACGGCGTCTGGGAACGCCCCCTGCTGAGCGGCGGCCCCACGTCGGCGCCCGGCGCCATGTCCGGCGCGAGCCTCCTGCGGCTGGGCCACCCCCATCCGAATCCGTTCAATCCCCGCACCTCGATCCCCTTCTCCCTGTCGCGCGAGGCGCGGGTGACGGCCGAGGTGTTCAACCCGCGCGGCGAACGCGTGGCGACGTTGATGCGGGAGGTGCGTCCGGCGGGAGATCATGTTATGACTTGGGACGGCACGTCGGACACCGGGCGACCCCAGCCCACCGGCGTCTACCTGTGCCGGATCGCGGCCGACGGCCGGTCGCGCACGGTCAAGATGCACCTGGTCCGTTGAGGTCACGCCCATGCCCGACATACTCCATACCTTCACCGTCGCCGCCCCCGCCGAGGTGGTCTTCGAGGCCCTGACGACGCAGGGCGGGCTCTCGGCCTGGTGGACCGAGCAGACCACCGCGGAATCCGGCCTCGGCGCGCGGCTGATCTTCGATTTCGGGGAGCGCTACCACAACGACATGACCGTCGTCGACCTGGAGCCGCATTCACGCGTGGCCTGGCACGTGGACGAGGCCCATCCCGAATGGGTCGGCACGGTGATCACCTTCGATCTCGAGCGCGACGGCGACGTCACCCGGCTGCGCTTCGGGCACCGCGACTGGCGCGAGACCACCGACTTCTTCGCGAGCTGCAATTTCCAGTGGGGCCGCTACATGGAGAGCCTCAAACGCTATTGCGAGACGGGCGCGGGCGCGCCGTGGCGGGCGGCCGACGAGATCCTGGACTGAGATCCCCCGCGCCGACGGATTGACACCACACCCCGGACCGTCGTAATCTCCTGTCATGCTGATCGTTATCCGATAGGAGCTCCATGCGTCACCGGTCCGCCCTCATCCTGCTCCCGCTACTCCTCCTGGGCGCCTGCGACGGCGACGGGCCGACCGATCCCGTCGACCCGCCGGCCTCGTCCTGGTCCTGGCTGAAGCCCCTGGACATCCGGCCCACGGCCCTGTACGAGACGGCCGAGGGGCGGGTCTGGGTCGGCGACGCCTTCGGCCGCGCGCTGTCGTACGAGAACGGCGCCTGGACCACGTGGAACACGGGCCACGAGGGGCGGATCAACTCCATCTGGGGCGTGGGCGGGATCGCCTGGGCGGTCGGCGAGGAGGGCGTGATCCTGGGCTTCGACGGCATCGGCTGGACCGTCGACTGGGCCGACTACCCGGCGGAACTGCACATGGTCTGGGGCACCGACGCGGACAACGTCTGGATCGTCGGCCAGGGCGGCAACGTGCTGCGTCTCGAGAACGGCGCCTGGCGGTCGCAGGACACCGACTTCCGCAACACCCTGCACGCCATCGCCGGCTCCGGCCCCGAGGACATGCTGTTCGGCGGCGCGGACGGCCTGCTGGCCGAGTTCAAGGGACGCGTGGTGAAGCGCGTCGACGCCGACATCGAGGGCACCATCCGCAGCCTGTTCATCGCGCCGACGGGCGACCGGTACGCGGGGGCGGACGGCGTCTACCTCCTGAAGGACGACTGGGACCGCCTCACCCGGACCCCCGAGGTCCAGGGCCTGGCCTATCTGGACGGGGAGCTCTACTGCCACGACGGCTACAGCACCCTCCGGCTCGTGAATACCGGCTGGAACTGGGTCGGCGGCTTCAACGGCTACATGCTGGGCGGCGGCGGCGGCCGCATCCTGACCCACGGAGGCGGCGGCGAGATCCTGGCCTTCGACAAGGAGACCGAGGTCCTGCGCCCCCGCAACGGCCCGAAGCCCGTGGACATCTGGGGCCTGTCCGACGAGGAGATCTTCCTGGCCTACGAGGACGGCGCCGTGCGGCGCTGGGACGGGTTCGCCTGGCACGTCGAAGCGACCGGGACCGACGCCGCCCTGACCGAACTGACCGCCCTGGGCGACGGCACCCTCGTCGCCGGCGGCGAGGGCGTCCTGGCCTTCCGCGAGGACGGCGCCTGGTCGACGCAGGCCCTCGGCTGGAACGTGGTCGACGTCTGGGGCCCCCACCGCGCGGACGTCTTCGCCATCGGGAACGACCACGCGATCCGGCGCTGGGACGGGGACGCGTGGCGCACCATGCCGCGACCGGAGGTCGACGACCTCAACGCCCTCTGGGGCTCCGGGCCGGACGACGTGTGGGCCGTCGGCGGCAGCGGCACCTACTGCTGCGGCGACGTGCTCCACTGGAACGGCGCGGAATGGGTCGAGGCGTACACGGAGAACGGATCGAACCTGTTCTCCGTCTGGGGCTGGGGCACGGACCTGGTCCTGACCTGCGGCGGGGACGGCGGCGAGTTCCACCTCTCCGAGCGGGGCGTCTGGCGCGCCGAGTACTTCTACTGGGACCGCAGCAACTACGAGGTCCACGGCAGCGGACCCGACCACGCCTTCGCCGGCGGCCGAGACGGCAGCTTCTGGGCCTGGGACGGCGAGCACTGGCGACAGGAGGCGCCCCGCTTCCCGGATCAGCTGATCACGGACCTGTGGTGCGCGCCGGACGGGCGGCTGTATGCGCTGGTCGAGCCGGGCGGGGTGCTGGTGTACGGGCCCTGACACACGAAACCGCCCCGACCTCCCGGCCGGGGCGATCTCCTTTCAAACGTGTAAACCCTACTCCGCCGATTCCTCCGGCGTCGCCTCCACCTCGTCCCCCCACAGCCGGTACTCCTCCCCGAACTGCGCCAGGAACTCCGGTCCCAACGCGCGGCCGGTCACGTAGACCGGCAGCATGATCACCGTGCCCACGTACGGGATCGCCAGCAGCAGCCAGCCCATGCAGCAGGTGACCATCCCCGCCGCCAGCACCGCGATGGCGACGCCGACGCCCAACGCCAGGTAGAACAGGGCGAACAGGACCAGGGGCCCGAGCTGCGTGTGGACCAGGGGCAGGAAGACGCGCCAGCCCTCCAGCACGTTCAGGCGGCGCTTGTACATGATGGGCACCACGAACTGGTCGGTCCACAGGTTGACCGCCGCGGCGACCAGGCCGAGGCCGATCCCCACCAGGGCCAGCATCACCGCGCCGAACGCGCCGAGTCCGCGCCATATCCCGCCCTCGACCAGGGGGATGATCATCAGCAGACCCGGCAGCAGCAGCGCCAGGGCCAGCAGGCCCGCCACCACCTGCGTGCCGAGGCGCCACAGGAAGAGCGTGTCGGCCTGGCGTCCGTACTCGCGCCAGGGGTCGGCGACCTTGGCGCGACGGTGCACCACGTTGTCCAGGAACATGAACTCGCCGCGGGAGCTGAGCCAGGCCACCAGCACCGCGAAGGCCAGGCCGAACATCACCAGCACCATGACGATGCCCGCCTCGAGGGCGCCGAGACCCCACCAGTCGCCGGTCTCCCAGCCGTCGGGGCCGCGGTGCAGGATGTAGTCCCGGCCGCCCCCGTCGACCTCGACCTTGTTGCGCCAGCTGTTGCCGGCGCCGCCGGTCGCGTTGTCCCAGAGCCGCGCCAGCCAGGCCGTGAAGCCCAGCACGAGCCACAGCTGCAGGTCGAACGGACGGAAGAGCATGGATTTCATGCGCGCCCAGGCGTTTTGCAGGGGCAGGATGTAGCCGATCGTCATAGACTTCCTCCCGGTTGCCGCCGTCGGTCTCCGGAGCCATTGTTCCGGGACCGGGCGGTGCTGACAAGTACGGAATCCACGGCGACGGGATGCACCATGGGCGAATTCTACGCGCTGGCCTGCGCGATCGTGTGGGCGGTGGCGGTCATCTTCATCAAGCGGGCGGGCGAGACCTACTCGCCCTTCGCGCTGAACCTGCTGCGGGTCGGCGCGAGCTCCGTGCTGCTGGTGGCCTCCGTCCTCGTGGCCGGACAGGGGCTGATCCGACCCGACGTGCCGCTGCGGACCTACCTGGTGCTGATCGCCAGCGGCGTGATCGCCATCGGACTGGCCGACACCATGTTCCACCGCGGGCTGAACGCCATCGGCGCCGGGATCACGGCCATCGTGGACTGCCTCTACTCGCCGCTGGTGGTGGCCTTCGCGTTCATGCTGCTCGGCGAGCGCCTGTCGGCCATGCACGGGCTGGGCATGGCGCTGATCATCGGCGGCGTGCTGGTGGCCTCGCGCCTGGAGCCGCCGGAAGGGGCCTCGCGGGGCGAGCTGCTGCGCGGCATGGCCTGGGCCGTGGGCTCCATGTTCGCCCTGGCCTTCGGGGTGGTGATCGCCAAGTCGGTGCTGGCGGACGTGCCGGTGCTGTGGGCCACCACCGTGCGGCAGGTGGGGGCGCTGGCGTTCATGGCCGTGGCGGCGGCGGTGTCGCCGCGGCGGCGGGCGTACTTCGGCGTCTTCCGGCCCCGACCCGGCTGGAAGTTCGCCATGGCGGGGACCCTGCTGGGCTCCTACGCCTCGCTGCTGCTCTGGCTGGCCGGCATGAAGTACACCGACGCGGGCATCGCGGCCATCCTCAACCAGACCAACACCGTCTTCGTGCTCCTCTTCGCCACGCTCTTCCTGCGCGAGACCTTCACGCGCCGGAAACTCACGGCGGCGCTGCTGGCGTTCGGCGGTATACTGCTGGTCACGCTCAGCTGAACCGGAGGTCCCCATGAGCCGACTGGTCGTCGCCCTGCTGGCGATCCTCGCCGCGCCCGCCCTCGCCTCGTCCCCCGCCCCCGACGAGTCCGTCCCCGTCGTCATGGCGCGGATCATAGACGCCGCCCTGGCCGACAGCTCCGCCTACGCCCTGCTGGAGGAGCTCTGCGACGTGGCCGGACCGCGCCTGAGCGGGTCGCGCAACTACGCGCTGGCCGCGGCCTGGGCCGTGGCGCGTCTCGACGAGGCGGGCCTGGACGACGCGCGGCTCGAGCCGGTGACCACCCCCCACTGGGAGCGCGGCGACGAGTCGGCCTGGCTGCTCGAGCCCTATCCCGGCCGGCTGACCATGATGGGCCTGGGCGGCAGCGTGGGCACGCCGCCGGGCGGGATCGAGGCCGAGGTGCTGGCCGTCGCGGACTTCGACGAGCTGGAGGCCCGCGCCGGCGAGGCCGCCGGCCGCATCGTGCTCTTCGACGCCCCCTGGGAGGGCTACGGCCGGACCGTCCAGTACCGGACGAAGGGCGCCGACGCTGCGGCCCGCCACGGCGCGGTGGCCTGCCTGATCCGCTCGGTCACCCCGGCCCGCGACTGCACGCCCCACACCGGCGTCATGCGCTACGAGGACGAGGTCCCCCGCATCCCCGCCGCCGCCCTGGCGGTGGAGGACGCGGCCCGCCTGCACCGCCAGTGCGACCGCGGCCTGGAGGTGCGCGTGCGCCTGGAGATGGATGCGACCTGGCACGAGGACGCGGCCTCGGGCAACGTGGTGGCCGAGCTCACCGGCCGCGAGAATCCCGAGGAGATCATCGTGGTCGGCGGCCATCTCGACTCCTGGGACGCCGGCTGCGGCGCCCACGACGACGGCGCCGGCTGCATCATCGCCATGGACGCGGCCGCGCTGCTGAGACGCATGGGCCTGCAGCCCCGACGCACCGTGCGCGTGGTCCTGTTCGCCGACGAGGAGATGACCCAGGCCGGCGGCCGCGCCTACGCCGCCGACCACGCCGACGAGCTGGCACGGCACGTGGCGGCGATCGAGTCGGATTCGGGGGGCTTCCCGCCGCGGGGCTTCACGGTCAACGGCGACTCCCTGTCCATCGCGCGCCTGGCCGAGCTGACCGCGCCGCTGGCGACCCTGGGCGCGGCGGACGTGAGCCCCGGCTGGGGCGGCGTGGACATCTCCTTCATGGCCGACGCCGGCGTGCCCCTGATCGGCCACCGCACCGACAACCCCGAGTACTTCACCTACCACCACGGCCCGTCCGACACCATCGACAAGGTGGACCCCGCCGACCTGCAGCGGAACGTGGCCGCGGTGGCGGCGCTGCTGTGGGCGCTGGCGGAGTCGGAGGCGCCGTTGCGCTGACCGTTTTTCGTCTAGAGCGATTCCCGGCCGGCTGCTAGGTTCGTCCGAACTCGCCCGGCCCCGCACGCGGCGGTCCCCTCCCCTCGGCGACAGGAGGTCGTCCGATGCCCCGCAGCTCCAGGTTCACCGTCCTCTCACTGCTTGCCCTCGGTCTGATCCTCCTCGCCGGCTGTTCCGAGGAACGCTCCCACGAGCCCGCCGGCCCGAACCTGCTCGAAATGGATCACAAGGCCGTCCCGCCCGGCTACTACGACGGCGTGGACGCTTCCACCTCGGCCGCCCTGCGCGCCACCCTGCACGACGCGATCGACGACCACACCAAGATCCCGTACACCTCGACGGCGACCGACACGTGGAACGTGCTCGAGGCCGCGGACCAGGATCCCAACGATTCCGGCCGGATCCTCGACGTGTACCTGAACGCCAGCTACCCGAAGTACGGCGCCGGCAACTCCGACTACAACCGGGAGCACACCTGGCCGTCGAGCTACGGCTTCCCGAGCGACGGCAGCTCGAACTATCCCTACTCCGACTGCCACCACCTCTTCCTCTGCAACGACAGCTACAACTCCTCGCGCGGCAACAAGCCCTACGGCACCGTGGGCGGCACCGGCACCACCGAGAAGCCGACCGAGGCCAACGACGGGGTCGGCGGCGGCAGCGGCACCTATCCCGGCTGGTCCAACTGGTACGACTCCACCTACTGGGAGACCTGGTGGGACCGCCGCGGCGACGTGGCCCGCGCCCTGTTCTACATGGACGTGCGCTACGAGGGCGGCACCCACGGCGGGACGGGCCACGCCGAGCCCGACCTGATCCTGACCGACAACCTGACCGACATCGAGAACTCCAACACCGGCGGCAACGAGTCGACCGCCTACATGGGCCTGCTCTCCAACCTGCTGCAGTGGCACCTGGACGACCCGGTCGACGACAAGGAGCGCGCCCGCAACGACGCGGTCTACGTCGACCAGGGCAACCGCAACCCCTTCATCGACCATCCCGAGTGGGTCGCCTGCGTGTTCGACAACGACTGCAGCGGCGGCGACGTCACGCCTCCCGCGGCGCCCACCGGCCTCGCGGCCACCGCCGGCGACGGCGTGGTCGACCTGGATTGGGACGACAACGGCGAGACCGATCTGGCCGGATACACCGTCTACCGCGCCACCGCTTCGGGCGGCCCCTACACGGCGCTCAACGGCGCCCTGCTGACCGCCAGCGTCTACGGCGACACCGGCGTGACCAACGGCACGACCTACTGGTACGTGGTCACGGCCACCGACACGTCGGACAACGAGTCGGGCGCGAGCGGCGAGGTCTCGGCCACGCCCCAGGGCGGCGGCGAGCCGCCTGTCGAGGTCTGGATCAACGAGTTCCACTACGACAACGTCAACTCCGACAGGAACGAGTTCGTCGAGGTGGCCGGCCCAGCCGGCACGAGCCTCGCCGGCTGGGTCGTGTACGGCTACAACGGCGCCGACGGCGCCGTCTACGACACCGTGGCGCTGAGCGGCACGATCGCCGATCAGCAGGCCGGCTACGGCACCCTGGACTTCGAGATGGTCGGCATGCAGAACGGCAGCCCCGACGGCCTCGCGCTGGTCGACGACCAGGGCGCGGTGGTGCAGTTCCTCAGCTACGAGGGTAGCTTCACGGCCGTCGGCGGCCCGGCCGACGGCATGACCTCCACCGACATCGGCATCGCCGAGCCATCGGACACACCGCGCCGCACCTCGCTGCAGCTCGCGGGCACCGGTTCGAGCTACGCCGACTTCTACTGGGAGGGTCCCCTGGGCAAGACCGACGGGTCGGTCAACGAGAATCAGGTCTTCAGCGGCGGCGGCGGCGACACCACGCCCCCGGCCGCCCCGACTGGCCTGTCAGCGACCGGCGGCGATGGCTACGTCGACCTCGACTGGGCCGACAACGGCGAATCGGACCTGGACATCTACACCGTCTACCGCGCCACGAGCGCAGGCGGTCCGTACTCCAGTCTGGACACCACCACCGCCAGCGCCTACACGGACAACTCCGTGACCAACGGCACCACCTACTGGTACGTGGTGACCGCCAGCGACCTCAGCGCCAACGAGTCCGGCTACAGCGACGAGGTCTCGGCCACGCCCCAGGGCGGACCGTCCACCGACATGCACGTGGACTCGATCACGCCCGAGGAGATCGTCGTGAATTCGCGGAAGTCCAAGGGCCGGGCCACGGTCGTGATCGTGGACGACCAGGGCGCGCCGGTGTCCGGCGCCACCGTCACCGGCACGTTCAGCGGGGACATCAGGCAGACCCTGAGCGCCGTCACCGGCGCCGACGGCGTCGCGGTGATCACGTCCGACCGCACCAACAAGCCGCCCCTGTCGTTCACCTTCTGCGTGGACGACGTGACGGCCTCCGGTTTCACGTACGACAGCGCCGCCAACGTCGAGACCTGCGACGGGATCTGAACGGCGTCTGCAGCACCGGGGGCGGGCCGGCCGGCCCGCCCCCTCCCTTCGCCCCCTTGACGCCCTCCGCACCCGCGGGCCATCATGTCCCCACCTGCGCCCTCCGCCGAAAGGATCCGCCATGCGCTCCACGATGCTGCTCTGCCTGCTGCTGATCGTCTCCGCACCGGTCGCCGCTCACGACGAGGTCGACGCCAAGCTCGACCGCATCCTCGACGTCCTCGACGGCTTCCGCCACCGCCTCGACCAGCTCGAGAAGCGCATCGACGACGGCCTGTGGTTCGACCGCGTGGGCGACGTGGCCGCCATCGACAAGGTCAGGCTCTGGGGTCCGCCCCGCTGGAAGGAGGACTCGGACACCGCCATCGGCGCCGGGCAGCCCCTGAAGATCTGGGCCTACGTCTTCATCCCGCGCCAGCTCGACCGCAAGGCGAAGGCGCCCCTGCTCGTGTTCCCCCACGGCGGCGTGCACGGCGACTTCACCACCTACTACTGCCACATCGTGCGGGAGCTGCTGGCCCAGGGCTACGTGATCGTGGCGCCCGAATACCGCGGCAGCACCGGCTACGGCCGCGGTGTCTACGAGAACATCGACTACGGCGGACTGGAGACCGAGGACGCCCACGCCTGCCGCGCCTACGTGCTGGAGAACTACCCCTTCGTGGACGACGACCGCGTGGGCATGATCGGCTGGAGCCACGGCGGGCTGATCAGCCTGATGAACGTCTTCGAGCATCCCGACGACTACGCCTGCGTCTACGCCGGCGTGCCCGTGAGCGACCTGATCGCCCGGCTCGGCTACCTGGGCGAGGACTACGCCGCCCTCTACTCGGCCGACTACCACATCGGCCAAACGGTGGAGGAGAACATCGCCGAGTACCGCCGGCGCTCGCCGGCCTGGAACGCGCACCGCCTGGAAACGCCCCTGCTGGTGATGACCAACAAGGGCGACGAGGACGTGAACGTGCTCGAGGTGGAGCACCTGATCAAGTCGCTCAAGGCCGAGGGCAAGGACTTCGAGCACGAGATCTTCGACGTGCCCGGCGGCCACAGCTTCGACCGGCTGGACACGCGGCAGGCGCAGGAGATCCGGCTGAGGATCTACCGGTTCCTGGCGCGCTATCTGAAGCCGGCGACGCCGTTCGGGGACGTGGAGGCGCTGCACGCGGCGGGGTACCGCTAGCCCCGACAGAACGAATCGGTTATATCGTTGCGATCAAGTCATTTGTGGTGTTTCTGCAAATAACTTAACAATTGTAGTGGGTCAGCGGACCGTGGTATAATCATGGTTCAAGTCGCCCGCATCCCGCTCCACGGAGGTATCTCGCCAAGCTGCGGACCCATGCGTTCGCCGCCGCCTCCCCCCACTCGAAGGAGACGCAATGCCGCGCAAGACACTGCTCATCTGTCTGCTCGCCCTGATCGTCGCGACCCCCCTGTTCGCAAGACCCCTCGCCCCCGTACAGAACGGACCCGCCATCGACGCCCCCGAGGTGCTGCCCTACGCGCCCGACCGCGTGCTGGTCCAGTTCACCCGCGAGGCCCTGTCGCGCAGCCGCCTGGACCTGGCGATGGAGAAGGGCGCGGGCGCGACCGACGGCCGCACCGGCCTGCCCGCCGTGGACGCGATCCTGAGCGCCGCGGGCGCCCGGACCGTCGAGCGCCCCTACATCGGCCTGAACGCCGCCCGCGCGGCCGCCAGCGGCGCCGATCGCTGGTTCATGGTCCATGCCGACGCGGCGACATGGAGACGCTGGCCGAGACCCTCGCCCGGACGAGCGAGATCGCCGCGGCCTCGCCGGACTGGCGCGCCTTCCCCGCCGCCGTCCCCAACGACCCGAACTACGACCGCCAGTGGGGCCACGACAACGTCGGCCAGATGGTCTCCTACGACTGGAGCACGCACACCCACACGGGGCCCACCGTCGGCACGATCGGCTTCGACGCCAAGGCCGAGGCGGCCTGGGACAAGAGCCAGGGCTACGGATCCTCGAGCGTGGTCATCGCCATCCTGGACAGCGGCGTGGACATCGACCACCCCGACCTGAACCTGGTGGCCGGCTACGACTTCGGCAGCGGCGACAGCAATCCCGACGACAACAGCGGCAGCGCGGGCCACGGCACCGCCTGCGCCGGCGTGGCCGCCGCCGTCGCCGACAACGGCATCGGCGTGGCCGGCATCGCCGGCGGATCCTCGATCATGCCCTGCAAGATCGCCGACAACGCCGGTTCGATGTACTTCAGCTACATCCAGAACGCCCTGTACTGGGCCGCCGACAACGGCGCCGACGTCATCAGCATGAGCATCGGCGCCTACATCTCCAGCGACGCCGCCACCGACGCCGCCCTGGAGTACGCCTGGAACGCGGGTTGCATCCTGTTCGCCGCCACGAGCAACGACAACTTCACCTACATGAGCTACCCGGCCAACCACGCCGACGTGGTGGCGGTCGGCGCGGCCTCGCCCTGCGGCGGCCGCAAGCGGTCCGCCGCCAGCTCCCTCTACACCAATCCCGGCGTGGACACCGACCCCAACGACTACACCTGCGACGGCGAGCGCTGGTGGGGCTCCTGCTACGGCCCCGACAACCAGGACGCGGCCGACGCCGTGGACCTGATCGCCCCGACCATCCTGCCCACCACCGACATCGGCGGCAGCGCCGGCTACGAGGGCGGCGACTACTCCCTGACCTTCAACGGCACCAGTTGCGCGACGCCCTACGCGGCGGGCGTGGCGGCGCTGGTGATCTCCGCGAACCCGACCTACACCAACCAGCAGGTCTGGGACGCGCTCACGAGCACCGCGACCGACGTGGTGAACGTGGAATCGGGCGCCGGCTGGGACCGCTACAGCGGCTACGGCCTGGTCAACGCCGACGCCGCCGTCGGCAACACCGGCCCGGTGGCCCCGACGGCGGCCTTCAGCGGAACGCCCACGTCCGGCGACTACCCGCTGAGCGTGGCCTTCACCGACGCGTCCAGCGGTTCGCCCACGAGCTGGTACTGGACCTTCGGCGACGGAGGCACCTCCACCGCCCAGAACCCGAACCACACCTACACCGCCGCGGGCGTCTACACGGTCACCCTGACCGCGACCAACGCCACCGGCAGCGACGACGAGATCAAGACGGGCTACATCACCGTGACGTCGCCCCCGGCGCCCACGGCCGACTTCGTCGGTTCGCCGACCAGCGGCCAGTACCCGCTGGACGTGAGCTTCACCGACCAGTCCGCCGACGGCCCGACGGCCTGGAGCTGGACCTTCGGCGACGGCGGCACCTCCACCGCCCAGAACCCGACCCACACCTACACCGCCGCGGGCGTCTACA
>CAZSNA010000034.1:26253-34757 GCA_964607825.1 uncultured Fibrobacteraceae bacterium
GGCACCTCCACCGCCCAGAACCCGACCCACACCTACACCGCCGCGGGCGTCTACACGGTCACCCTGACCGCGAGCAACGCCTACGGCAGCGACGACGAGGTCAAGGTCGACTACATCACCGTGACCGCCCCCGCGGCCCCGGTGGCGGCCTTCTCGGGCGCGCCGACCAGCGGCACCTACCCGCTGGACGTGACGTTCACCGACGAGTCCACCGGCTCGCCCACGAGCTGGGCCTGGACCTTCGGCGACGGAGGCACCTCCACCGCCCAGAACCCGACCCACACCTACACCGCCGCGGGCGTCTACACGGTCACCCTGACCGCCACCAGCGCCTACGGCAGCGACGGCGAGACGAAGACCGATTACATCACCGTCACCGAGCCGGGCGTCACCACCTACGTGACCGCCTCGGGCGAGACGGCCGTCACCGGCAGCGTGTCCGGCTCCTACGCCGCCACCGCCCAGGCCGACGACGTCCGCCAGACGATCACCGAGGTGGCCTACACCGGCCATCCGCGCAAGACCTACAGCTACCTCGAGCACCGCTGGAGCTTCGACCTGCCGGCCGGCGGCGACGCCACCTTCCACCTGGAGGCCTCGCGCACCGCCAACGCCGACGGCGACGACTTCCTGTTCGAGTACAGCACCGACGGCGCCAACTGGTACGCCCTGGCCACCGTGGCCTCCGGCACCGAGACGGCCTACAGCGCCGCCCTCGGCGCCCTGAGCGGCGCGGTCACCGTGCGCGTGACCGACACCGACCGCACCTGGGACAACAGCTCCTACGACGCGCTGTCCATCGACTGGATGGCCTTCGAGATGGGCGACGTGCAGCCCGTGGCCCCGACCGCGGACTTCGCCGGCGCCCCGACCAGCGGCGAGTACCCGCTGGCCGTCCAGTTCACCGACGCCTCCGCGGGCGACCCCACGAGCTGGAGCTGGACCTTCGGCGACGGCGGCACCAGCACGGCGCAGAACCCGAGCCACACCTACACGGCGGCCGGCGTCTACACCGTGAGCCTGACGGCGACCAACGCCCAGGGCAGCGACACGGCCACCAAGACGGACTACATCACCGTCACCGAGCCCGGGCAGGGCCCCACCACGATGCACGTGGTCTCCATGGACGTCTCGACGCGACGTTCGGGCCGCAACACGCTGGGCGTCTGCGTGGTCACGATCGAGGACGACACGGGCGCGCCGGTGGGCGGCGCCACGGTCTTCATCACGTACGACGGTCCGACGAGCGGCACGACCAGCGGCGTCACGGCGGCCGACGGCACCGTGACCCTCGAGACGACCGGCTACAAGCGCCCCTCCACCGAGTGGTGCTTCGAGGTGACGAACGTGACCCACGGGACCCTGACCTACGAGCCGAGCGACAACCTGGTCACGCGGACCTGCGAGAGCGGGACGGTCTTCGGCGCCGGGGAGATGGTGCGTCCCCAGGTGGCCCTGCTGCCCAACACGCCCAATCCCTTCAACCCGATGACCGAGCTGGCCTTCAGCCTGCCCCGGACGATGCACGCCCGACTGACCGTGTACAACGCCCGCGGCGAGGCCGTGGCGGTCCTGGTCGACGGCGAGCGCGGCGCCGGCGTGCACCGCGTGAGCTGGCACGCCCAGGGCGCGCCGAGCGGCGTCTACTTCTCGCAACTGGTGGTCGGCGACACGGTCCAGACCGGGAAGCTGATCCTGCTCAAGTAGATCCCGACCGACGACGCGACGAGGGGCGGCTCCGGCCGCCCCTCTTGCGTATCCGCCATCCCGTGCGATCATATGGGGATGCGAAACCTGAAGAGACTCATCCCCATCGCCGCGGGCGCCGCCCTCGGCTACGCCTACCACTACTTCCAGCGCTGCGCCGGCGCCACCTGAGGCGTCGCCGCCGATCCCTGGCTGCCCGTGATCCTGGGCGGTCTGGTCGGCTGGCTGATGACCTCCGGCGGAGGTCCGAAGCGCGACGAGGCGAGCGACGCGGACGCGGACGACGGCCGACCCGTTTGACATCGCACCCGCCGCGATGATATCCTGACATCACGTAATGGCCCCCGCCGGTGACCCCGACCAGGGAGGATCGTCATGCGTTCCATCCGGTCGCCCATGCTTCTGTTCGTCGTCCTGCTGATCCCGACCTTCGCCTCCGCCCAGCCTCTCTGGTGCGAGGACACGGATGCGCTCCACGTCTCGTACGACCCCCAGCTCGACGAGATCCTGCTGCGCCACACCGCCGCCATGTACAACTGCTGTCCCGAGCCCATCTCGCACTCGGTCATGGCCATCGACCAGACCCTGTTCGTGGTGGAGCACGTCGGCGCCGATCCGCCCTGCGACTGCAACTGCTGCCTCGACCTGGAGGTGCGCATCGCCGCGCCCCCGGCCGGCGAGTGGCAGATCGACTTCGCGTGGTGGGATCTGGAGTCGGGCGAGTGGCGCCACCTCTACGACGTCGTGACGGTGCCCGCCCCGGGCCACGCCGGCCCCCTCGACGACCCCGAGAGCTGGTTCTCCGACTGCCTGGAGGGCCCGGTGTCCGCGGACGCGCTGAGCTGGGGAGGGATCAAGGCCGTCTATCATTGAAACGTGGGGAGGGAGGTCCCATGAACCGCTGGATTCCGATCCTCATGCTGACGCTCTGCACGACCGCGGCCTCGGCCAACTGGTGCGAGGACGCCGACCTGATCCGCGTCGAGGTCGAGGGGGCCCGGGTGATCGTCCACCACGACGCGGCCCTCTACAACTGCTGCCCCGATCCCTTCGCCTACGACGTCCAGCTCGCCGGCGGCGTGATGACGATGGTCGAGACCGAGGTGCTCACCAACCCCTGCTTCTGCATCTGCTGCTTCGACCTGCAGGCGACCGTCGAGGACGTGCCGGCCGGCGACTGGGTCCTCGTCTTCGAGTGGTACGACTACGAGTCGGCCGCCTGGACGTCGGACACGGTGTCCTTCACGGTGCCGGACGTGGGCCAGGGCGATCCGCCCGATCTCGCGGGCGCCGAGCGCTCCGAGTGCCTGGTCGAGTCGTCGGTCGACGACCCCGCGCCCCCGGGGATCGAGTGGGGCCGCATGAAGACCTACTACCGCTGAACCGAGCGGGACACGAAAAAGGCGGGCCCTCCCCGGGGAAGGCCCGCCGCTTCATGTCGCGCCTGATCAGTGCTTGTGGTCGTGCTTGCAATCGTGCTTGTGCTCGTGCCCGTGGTCGTGCCCGCCCTCGGCCGCCATCCACTTGGCGTACTCGTCGATGGTGGTCTGGCCGTGGGTGCGGATCATCGCGACCACCTTCGGATCCTGGCTCGAGATGACCGAGATGTGGTTCTCGCCCACGGTCAGGTAGTCCATCTGGGCGCCGCCCATCATCAGCTTGCCGTAGGACTGGCACATGCCGCACATGTAGAGCTGCTCGCCGGCCATCAGCCTCTGGCCCGTGGCCTCCATGTTCTTCATCAGGGCCTTGAAGCGCGGCTCGTAGGCGGCGGGAACGGTGGTGACCTCCACCAGGCCGTTGGCGAAGAGGCGGGTCTCCCACTTCATGTTGGAGAACAGCTCCTGGTCGGCCGTGAGGTGCTTGCACATGGAGCAGTCCTCCAGGTCGAACCAGCCGCCGGCCGGAGCCGCGACGGCCGCGGCGGCCAGGACGAGCAGCGAGAGCGTCGAGATCAGCGTCTTCATGGTTTCCCCCCGTGTTCTCGGAATCGGTAGCCGAACGTATCGCCTAGAGACGATATGGGATTTCACCGGGATCCGCCACTCAGCGCAGCGTCTCCTCCACGGGCACCGGCGGCTCGGCGCCGGCGGCGTCCTCGTCGCCCTTCAGGTAGTGGTCGAACCACTCCAGCTCGCGGGTCTCGTAGTCGAGCATGTGGCTGGGCCGGTTGATGCCGTGCCCCTCCCCCGGGTACAGCACCAGGCGGCTGGGCACGCCGTTGAGCTGCAGGTAGCTGAACAGCTCGATGGACTGGCGCGGGTCCACGGGCAGGTCCTCGGTGCCGTGCATCACCAGGGTGGGCGTGCGCAGGTTGCCCGAGCGCGAGGCGGGGCTGTGCTCCCACATGCGCTGCAGGTCGCCGGCCCAGGGCTGGCGGTAGCTGTCGATGAAGAGCTGCGGATTGCTCTGCCCCATGGCCGAGACGTAGTTGAAGATGCCGGCGATGGACACCGCCGCCTTGAAGCGGTCGGTGCGCGAGATCACGCTGTTGGTCGACAGGCCGCCGTAGCTGTAGCCGGTGAAGCCCATGCGGTCGGGGTCGGCGATCTCCAGCCGGACGAGCTCGTCGCAGGCGGCCATCAGGTCGAGGTAGTCGTCGGTGCCGAAGTTGCGGTAGACGCCGCGCAGGAAATCCTCGCCGTAGGCGGTGCCGCCCCTCGGGTTGGCGATGAACACGGCGTAGCCACGGTGCGAGAGCACCTGCCAGGGATAGCGCGTGGTCCAGAGGTTGCCGTAGCGCGAGTAGGGGCCGCCGTGCATCTCCATGACGAAGGGGAAGGGGCCGTCGTCGGCGTCCTTGCCGGGGGGCAGGAAGAGGAAGCCCTCGACGGTGACGCCGTCGTGGCCGGGCAGCTCCAGGCGGAGCGGGGGCGCGAGGTCGAAGTCGGCGACCGCGGCGTCGGTGCTCGCGATCAGCCGGACGGCGCCGGGCGCACCGGCGCGGACGGCCCCGGGACGGTGCAGCTCGCTCTCCAGGTAGGCCAGCGCGCCGCCCGCCGCGTCCAGGGCGCTCACGTTGCCGGCGTGGTCGGTGAGGGGGTTCATCGCGCCGGTGCGCACGTCCACCGCGAACACGTTCATGTCGCGACGGTCGGACACGCGCAGCCAGATCTCCCCGCCGTCAGGTGTCCAGAAGGGCGGGTCGGCGGGCGTGGAGCCGTAGCCCGAGAGGCAGAGCTGCGTGTCGGGCGTCAGGTCGCGCAGGTCGCCGGACTCCAGGTCCAGCAGGAACAGGTCCTTCAGGTTCAGGTAGGCGCGCAGGGAATCGCCGCGGTCCATGAAGAAGGCCAGGGTGCGGCCGTCGGGGCTGAAGGCGGCCAGCGACGCATGACGATCCGGGTCGCTCACGAGCTCCAGGTCGCCGCTCTCGGGGCAGAGCAGGCCCACGCGCTGGTCCTCGTCCACCAGGCCGGAGAAGCGCGGGTTGTAGGTGACCGCCAGGGTCTCGCCGTCGGGGGACCAGGCCAGGTGCTGGGGGTTCAGGGGCGCCTCGGTGAGCTGGCGGGGCTCGGTGTCGGAGGGGCCGTCGGGCCGGACGTCCACCACCCACACCTGGTCGAAGTCCTCGGGATGCTCCAGGCGGTCGAAGACGGTCCAGTCGGCGCGCTCGTCCGCGTCTTCATCCTCCTCCGGCGCGGCCGGGGGCGCCAGGACGGCCAGACGCGCGCCGTCGGGCGACCACCAGTAGGCGTGGACGCCGTCGGGCAGGTCGGTCACCGGGCGGGGCTCCGAGCCGTCCAGGGGATTGACCCAGACCTGGGTCGTCTCGCCGCGATTGGCCAGGAAGCTCAGGGCGCCGTCGGGGCGCCAGCCCGGGCTGGAGACGCGAGCGTCGTCCCAGGTGATGCGCAGGGGTTCGCCGCCGTCCACGTCGGCCACCCAGAGGGTGTAGAGGTAGGCGTCCTCCTCCAGGTCGCGGGCGCGCGCCAGGTAGGCCACGCGGGCGCCGTCGGGCGAGAGGGCGGGCGAGGCGAGGATGGGCGTCTGGAGGAAGGCCTCCAGGTCGAAATCGGCGGCGGCGGCCGGGGCGCAGAGGGCGGCCAGGGCGACGAAGACGAGCGGTGCGAAGCGGTTCATGGGTCCTCCCGATGGTCTTGCGAACCAGGTTTCAGACGGACTCAGCGCCAGAGCGTCTTGACCGCGCCCCAGGCCAGGCCCTCGCCGGCCACGGTGCCCTCGACGGTGATCAGCAGGCGCGGCGGCGCGGCGTGGGTCGCGCCGCCCACGTAGATGCGGTCCATGCGGCCGACCTCCGAGAAGACGCCGCAGAGCAGGAAGCCGGCGCGGGGCTCGCCGTCGGCGACCAGGTCGGCCACGTGGTCGGTGACCGCGAAGGCCAGATCGACGTTGGCGGCGCCGGGCGCGCGGTTGTCCAGGGCGCTGAACTCGTCCAGGGCGGCGCGGGGCACGAGCACCTCCCCGCCGTCGGCGGCGTAGGCGTAGGCGCCCACGTAGGGCAGGCCCTCCTCGTGGCCGGTCTTGCGCACCACCAGTTCGGCGGCCAGCACGGTCACGCCCGGCGTGAAGGCCGACAGGTCGAACTCGACCGAGGTCCCCCACTCCGAATCGCAGCCCCAGGCGTTGCCGCCCACCTGCAGGCCGTAGGCGGTCGAGACGGTGCCGGCGACGAAGTCCGGTTCCACCGGGCAGCCGCCCGCACCCTCCACGCGTTCGTCCTCCCCCGCCTGCAGCAGCGGCGCCGTGAAGACGGTCTCGGCGACGGCCGCGGCCGGCAGCGCGAGCACGAGCGCCAGCGTCGTGACGATCAATCGGTTCATGGGGCCCTCCTCCCCGTGGTCCCGCCCGTCGCGGCGGGCGTCAGTCCAGCCGCCGCCCTCCGACCAGCCGCTCCAGGCGCTTCAGCAGGAAGGGCGCGTCGCGGTCCAGCGGGTTGATCTCCAGGGCCTGGCGGTACTGTTCGATCTCCAGTTCGTAGTTGCCGAGCAGGTGGCTCTGGTGGGCCAGCAGGATGGGCGTCGTGCCGTGGTAGTAGCGGGCCATGATCCGGCGCCGCTCGCGGGCCGTCTCCTCGTCGGGCCCCCAGTCGGTCACCAGTCCCCGCGGGAAGCCGCGCTGGGGCAGCATCTGCTCCAGGTTGCGGTATTCGGTGACGACGCGGTTCATGGCGCGGGGCGCGCCGAACTCGATGATGGGGCGGTCCTCCGTGTTCAGGGGACCCTCGCCCAGGTACTCGGCCACCGCGTCGCCGCCCATCAGCACGCAGTCGAGCAGCTCGTAGACGTCGCCGATGTGGACGGCCTCCAGGTCCTCGCCCACGCCGGGGTCGGCGAGCCGCGCGGCCAGGCCGTCGAAGGTGCAGGCGAAGGGCGCCCGCGACGCCATCACGATGGCGTAGCCCTCGATGGTGTTGTTCATGTACCAGATCAGGACGTGCGGGAACACGCTCTGCATGGTGCGCACGATGGCCCGGAAGTGCTCGGTGCCGAGGAAGGCGGTGGGCATCCAGGTGGAGTGGATGCCGTCGGGGTTCATGACCGCGGCGCAGTCCCGGTAGTACTCCAGCGAGTAGAGCATGCCGTTGCCGGTGAAACGCGGGTGGATGGAATCCGAGAGCACCACGTCGTACCTGCGCGGTGCGGCCGTCATGAAGTGGCGCGCGTCGTCGATGGTCACGGTCACGCGCGGGTCGTCCAGCACGCCGTTGTTCGACACCAGGAAGTGCGGGGCCGCCTTGATCACGCCCGGGTTGATCTCCACGCAGTCCACGTGCTCCACCTCGGGATGGAGCGAGACCGAGAAGCAGGTGCCACCCGTCCCGAACCCCACCTGGAGCACCGCCTCGGGATCGGGGTGCATGAGCATGGGGAAATGGGCCTGCAGCTTCTGGGTGCAGAGGAAGCCGAACTTGGTGCCCGCCACGTTGAGGCCGTTGATGTCGATGACGCGGTGTCCGGTCGCGCTCTCGTGGATGGTCACCGTCCCCGAGACGGTCTCGTCCACGTAGATCAGGTCCTTGTCCGTCTCGGCGCTGGCGTAGACGGGATGGAAGATGGTCGACGGCACCGCGAACACGCCGACCACGACCAGCGCGGCGGCGGCGGCGATCCCCGTCGCCCAGCGGGCGCGGCCGGGGACGCGGCTCCACAGCGTCGCGGCGGCCAGCCCGTTCAGGCCGACGAAGAGCAGGGCCGACGTGCGCACCCCGATCCACGGGATCAGCAGGAAGCTGGCGGAGAACGCCCCGACGATGCCGCCCAGGGTGTTCACGGCGTAGAGGTTGCCGACGCCGCGGGTGATCTCGTCCTCCCGCCGCGTGTAGAGACGGTTCGCCAGGGGGAAGGTCGCCCCCATGCAGAACGTGGGCACGAACATCAGCAGCAGCGTGACGCCCACCTTCCACAGGGTGAAGCTCAGCCAGGGGTCGCGGTACTCGGCGATGGTCGTCACCACGGCCAGGTCGTCCAGCACCTTCTCCCGCCAGCCGATCATCAGGCCGAAGACGTGCAGCAGCCCGAGGCCGGCCACGGCGATCACCGTCTGCAGGACGACCACCGTGCGCCACGACGGCCGCTCGCCGTCGGCCCGGCGGCCCATCCACCAGCTGCCGGCGGCGATGCCCGTGAGGAAGGCCGTCAGCATGACGCTGAACGACTGCACGAAGTTGCCCAGCACGTAGACCATGATCCGCGCCCACAGCACCTCGTAGGCCAGGGCGCAGCAGCCCGACAGGAAGACGGCGATCGCGACCGCGCGCCGGTCGGCGGCGACGACGGGATCGACCGGCGCGGCGGCGGCGTCATCGGCCGCGGGCGCAGGCGCCGGCGCGGCCGCGG
>CAZSNA010000035.1:0-33523 GCA_964607825.1 uncultured Fibrobacteraceae bacterium
GGAATCCCGCCTGGCGCACCTTCCGCCCCGTCACCGGTCCCAGCCGTCGCGCGGCGCCCACCAGCTGGCGGGCCAGCCGGTTCGCGCGGGCCTGGATCCGGTTCACGCGCAGGTCCATCAGGATGGACAGCACGTCGTCCCGCTCCTCGCCCGGGGCCAGCCCCACGCGGTCGGCGGCGTTCTCCTTGTCGGCCAGGGCCTGCGCCTCGCCGTCGCTGGCGTCGGCCAGGGTCAGGGTGTAGGCCTCCAGTCCCGTGGCCGCGGCGTCGGTATGGGCGTTGGCGTGGATGGAGACGAACAGGTCCCCTCCCGCCCGCTCGGCCATCTGCACCCGCTCCGAGAGGCTCAGGAAATAGTCGCCCTCGCGGGTCAGGATCGCCCGCACGTCCGCCCGCGCCTCCAGCCGTTCGGCGAGCTGCCGGGCCAGATCCAGGACCACGTCCTTCTCGCGCACGCCCCGGTGGATGGCCCCGGGATCCAGACCGCCGTGCCCGGGGTCGATCACCACCGTCCAGCGGGCCGTGTCGGGCTGCGTCGCGCTCGGCGCGCGCGGCGCCGGATCCGGCGCCCTCACGAAGACGTCGATCACGATGCGGTCCGGCCGGCCGGCCTCTGCGGACAGGGCGAAGTGGCGGGCGTCGAACGCCGCGGCGAGGTCCATGACCAGCTGGGCCCCGTCGTCGCGGACGTTGCGCCGGATGCGCCGGATCACCCCGTCCCCCACCACGACGGGCCCCGTGCCCGCGAAGTAGGCGCCCGGCAGGTCGAGCACGATCCGCTCCGGATGGCTCAGCTGACGGTACCGGTACGCGACGGGTTCCGAGAGGTCCAGCACGACGCGCGTGCTCGCGTTGGAGGTCCAGAAACGGACCGTCTTCACCTCGGCGCCGGCGGCCGCCGAAGCGAGGTGGCCCAGGACCGCGCAGACCAGCGCGCCCAGGACGACGATCCGCGTCCGTGCTGACAACGATCCGCCGCCACGGAAAGCGGCTTTCCGGGGCATCATGCCGGGACTTCGCTCCTCTTCCCGGACCGGCGCGGTCCGGGCGACGAGACCGTACCACAGCCCGCACGACGTGCAAACAGGAGATCAGCGGGTGGCGTAGTTGTCGAGGACGTAGGGCAGGGGGTTCACGTGGCGTCCGCCCACGGTCACCTCGTAGTGCAGGTGCGGCGCCGTGGAGCGTCCGGAATTGCCGGAATGACCGATGACCTCGCCGCGTCGGATGCGCTGCCCCACCTTGACCGTCCAGTCGTGGAGATGGGCGTAGGTGGTGGTCAGGTGATCGCCGTGGTCGATCCGGATCATGCGGCCCAGTCCCCGCTCGTGCTTGAGCTGCAGGACGACCCCGTCGGCGGTCGCGCGCACGGGCGTCCCCACCGGCACCGAATAGTCCAGCCCGCGATGGAAGCGCGACTTGCCCGTGAAGGGATCCTTGCGGTAGCCGTAGCTCGAGCTCAGCCATCCGGTGTCGACGGGGCGGATCGACGGCAGGTGGTCGATGGCCGTCTGGCGCAGGGTCATGGAATCGAGCAGCGCCCGGTAGCCCTGGTGCTGGATGCGGGCCTGGCGCAGCAGCTCGTTCAGATCCTGGGCGAGGGTCTCGGTCGGACGCAGCTCCCGGGCGAATTCACCGGTCGACATGATCGCCGGCGAGCGACCGCCCACGCCGGCCTCGCGCACCGTCGGATCCACGGGATCGAGGCCCACGGCGATGGACACCATCTCCTGGAATCGGTAGGAGCGGTCGAGATGCTCGCGCAGGACCGACACCTTCTCGCCGAGCAGGACCAGCTCGTCGCCGAGCCGCTCGTTCTCCCGCTGCAGGCGCGATCCGCCCGGCAGCCAGCTCGATCCCTGGAACAGGCCCAGCACGTAGAACACCGCCAGGGCCGTCAGCAGCAGCGTCCCGAGACCGCCGAGCACGGCGACGAACCGCGGCACGTTCACCTCGCGGGTCGCGGAATGATCCTCGGGCACGTAGAGAAAGGTGTATTTCCGACGCAGCACGCGTTCCGGCTCCGATCAAGAAGACGCCCCCGTGACGTCCGGGGGCGGGGCAAGAAACATACCGTACTCGCCTGGAATGTCAACCCGGCGGCCGCGGCCCTGCCTGACGCCGCGGCCGCCGGCAGGTGATCAGACGTAGTCGCGCAACAGCGTGCGGCCCGCGCTGTGGCGCATCTTGCGCAGGGCCTTCTCCTTGATCTGCCGGATGCGCTCGCGGGTCAGGCCCAGGCGCTTGCCGATGGCCTCCAGGGTCAGCGCCTCCTCCTCCCCGAGCCCGTAGTACAGCCGGATGATCATGGCCTCGCGCTCGTCCAGGGACTGCAGACTGCGACCGACGTCCTCGCGCATCACGCGATCGTAGAGACGGGCGTCGGAACTGGGCTGGTTGTCGGAGGACAGGGTCTCCACCAGCGGCCGGTCGCCGGTGCCCTGGTCGTCCAGCCCCACCTCGCCGCCGTTGAGTTCCAGGGACCGCCGCACGTCCTGCGGCGTCAGGTCCAGCTCCCGGGCGATCATCTGATGGGTCGGATTCTCCACGCCCTCGCTCTGCAGCCGCGCCTTGACGCGGTTGATCTTCAACAGCTGCGCGGTCTGGTTCTGGGGCAGCCGCACCAGACGCGAGTGATCCAGCAGGGACTGCAGGATCGACTGGCGGATCCACCAGACGGCGTAGCTGATGAACTTGAAGCCGCGCGTCTCGTCGAAACGGTCGGCGGCCTTGAGCAGCCCGATGTTCCCCTCGTTGATCAGGTCCGCCAGCGAGAGCCCCTGGTGCAGGTAGCGCTTGGCGACCGTCACCACGAAACGCAGGTTGGCGTTGACCAGGCGCCGCAACGCGTCCTGGTCTCCCTCACGGATGCGGGCGGCCAGCTCCGACTCCTCCTCGCGGCTCAACAGCTCGTAGCGGTTGATCTCCTTGAAGTAGACCTCGAGGCTCTTCTCGTGGGTCGGCGGCAAAAACGTCTTCCTGACTGCCATGATGTCGTCTCCTCCCGTGGGGTACGGGTCATGTCCGGTGCGACGTCGGGCGCGGGCCGGGATGAAGCCCTAGCCCTCCCTCGCGCCGGGATCCGGCACGAGACGGCGGTAGCCCTCGAGGCCCGCCGACTCGATCCGCAGGGTGATGGCCGCATCGGAACCGGCCAGGTCCTCCCGGGCGGCCTGGAACTCGGTCACGCCGTCGATGCGGCGCTCCCCGATCTCCAGGATCACGTCACCGGGCTGCAGTCCCGCGGCCTCGGCCGGACTGCCCGGCCTGACCGCGAGCACCATCATCCCCCGCTCGCCCTCGACGCCGAGGGCCTCCTTCATGCGGTCGACGCGGGGATCGCCGGACATGGGCGCCACGAACAGGCCGTGCCACGTCTGCGGGTCCTCCCCCGGCCCGTCGCCGCCCGTCGGTTCCTCCGACGTCACGACCTCGAGCTCCAGTCGTCGTCCGCCGCGGAGGATCGCGCAGACGTGGGTCCGCCCGACCTCCGCGTCGCTCACCAGGAACTGCAGGTCGCGGTCCTCGACCACGTCCTCCCCGGCGAAACCGATGATCACGTCGTCCGCCCGCAGTCCCGCGGCCTGGGCCGGGGATCCGGGCACGACCGATTCCACGAGGGCGCCGGCCGGCTGCCCGTCGCGGACGTGGTCGCTGGTGCGCGCGCCGAGATAGCCCCGGATGACCCGGCCGTGGGCCACGATCTGCTCCAGGACCCGTCGCGCGTAGTTGCTGGGAATGGCGAAGCCGATGCCCCGGCCCGACCGGTTGATGGCCGTGTTCACGCCGACCACCCGGCCGCCCAGGTCGAGCAGCGGCCCGCCGCTGTTGCCGAAGTTGATGGCCGCGTCGGTCTGCAGGAAATCCTGGTAGCGGGGCGCGCCGCCGTGGATGGCCAGATCGCTGCGTCCCTTGGCGCTCACCACGCCCACGGTGACGCTGCCTTCCAGGTTGCCGAAGGGGTTGCCCACGGCCACCACCCAGTCGCCCACGCGCAGGCCGTCGGAGTCGCCGAAGGACAGCGGCCGCAACGGGGCGTCCAGATCGATCTTGAGCACGGCCAGATCGCTGCCGGGATCCGCGCCCACGATCTCGGCCGGATGCGCGCGGCGTTCGCCGGCGAAGCGCACGGTCACCGCGTCGGCGCGGTCGACCACGTGCAGGTTGGTCAGGATGTGCCCCTCGGGCCCCACCACGAATCCGGTCCCGCTGCCGGTGGGATTGAAGGGCGTGCCCGCCTCGGGCTCGCCCGGGAAGAAGCGCCGGTAGAGTTCGTCCATGGGATCCAGATCGACCCCGCCCCCGGTGGTCGCCCGCTCGACGCGGATGCTCACCACCTGGTCCCGGGATTCGTCGACCACCGCCGTGAAGGGCGAGGCCGGCGCTGGCGACGCGTCCACCGTCGACACCTGCGCCCCGGCGAGCGGCGCCCACACGGCGGCCAGCACGCCCGGCAGCAGGACGGCGATGATGCGTCGGATCGGGATCGAACGGGTCACGTCGCGGTCTCCTCGCTTCGATCGCCGGACACGCCGGCGATGACGCCTGAAACAGGGGCCTGGTCGAAAGCGGCTTGAGCCGGACGCTTCGTGGGGGGAAGCGACAGGGCGGGAATCGGGTTACCGACTCGGCACGGATGCGCCGATCAGTTGCAGGGATGTAAGGATCCTATCAGACACGGATAAGCCCGGTCAAGGGGTTTCGCAACCCTTCATGGACCGGGCCTGTCCTGATCGTCTCCGGTCGGAGCGCGGCGAAGGCGGCGGGGCGGCCGGAGCCTAGCCTCGGGGCTCTTCCGGCTCATCCGGCTCGATCACCTCGGCCGCATCGAAGTCCTCGACGGCGTCGGCCTCGTCGAAGACCTCGGCCACGGGCTCGTCCTCGAGGACTTCCGCGTGCGCCTCGACCTCCTCGACCTCCGCGTCCACCACCGCACCGGCCGACGCGGCGGCGGCCGTCGTCGCCTTGGCCTCGGACTTGGCGGACTGCCGCGCCTCGCCTTCGGCCTTGATGTCGGAGATTTCTCGCTCCTTGGCCTGCAGCTCGGCCTCGAGCTCGCGCACCTTGTCCACCAGGTCCAGCAACAGCGGATCCTGGAGCACGTCATCGCGCTCCTCGTTGACCGCGCCGTAGACCAGGCTGCCGATCTCGCCGAACTGCCGCTCGATGTCGCGGCTGAGGCCGAAGATGTCGTAGCGGCGTACGCCCACGCGGGCCAGCTCGCCCGTCTTGTCCGCAGCCGTGCCGTACCATTCGGTCAGGTTCTTCTTCACGTCGTCCCACAAGGCCATGTCGGGTCTCCTCCGCTGGAACCGGTCGTCGAAACGGGCTTGCCGCACCGGGGTAATTCATATACTAATCACACCCCATGAGCAAGACAGACGAGCAGACCGTCCTCTTTGTTGCGGACACGCACTTCCACCTCGAGCCGCAGCCCGGCGAGGCGGAGCGCCTGTCCCTGTTCCTGGACTTCCTGGACATGGCCCGCGGCGCCGACGAACTGGTGCTGCTGGGCGACATCTTCGACTTCTGGTTCGACTATCCCCACTTCCGCCTGAAGGGCTACGAGTCCCTGTTGATCGCCCTGGATCGCGTCCGCGACGCGGGCGTCGGCCTGCACTTCATCGGCGGCAACCACGACGTCTGGGCCGCCGACTACATGCACCGCCGCTACGGCTGCACCCCGGCCGGTGACGCCCTCGATCTCGAGCGCCAGGGCCTGCGCCTGCACCTGACCCACGGCGACGGCCTGCTGCTGCGCGACCGCCCCTACCAGGCCTTCCGCTGGCTCGTCCGTCAGCCCGCGGGCGTGCTCTTCGCCAAGCTCTGGCACCCCGAGCTCCTGTACGCCTTCTCCAAGCGCCTCAGCCACACCAGCCGCCGGGCCCAGCGCGACGAGGCCGAGGTCATCGAGCGACGCGCCCAGGCCTACCTGGTCCGCGCCCGCGGCGACTGGGACCTGATGCTCATGGGCCATCTGCACCACCCGTTCCGCTACGAGCGGAACGGCCGCACCTTCGCGGCCCTGGGCAGCTGGTTCGGCGGGGCGAGTTACGGGATGCTGAAAGGGGGCCGGTTCGAGCTGCTCGATTTCGCAGCCGACCCGCGCCCCCTCTGATAAGTCCGGTCTGTTCCTAGCGGCCGTCCGGCCCGAACGCCATCTCCAGCGCGAAACGATGTCCGTCGCCCAGATCGTTCAGAGCGTCCTCGTAGGCGTAGCTGACGGTGATGTCGCCGCGCCGGAAGCCCGCGCCGGCGGTCAGCCCCTGGGAGGTGTAGTTGATCTTGGAGCCGAACCGCAGGGCCAGCGCCGGCACCAGGCGGTACTCCGCGCCCACGTGCGCCTTGGAGTTGCCGTCGTTGGGAAAGATCACGTCGCCGGCCAGGGTCAGCTTGCCGGCGAAGATGTCCTGCTGCGGATCGAAGGCCAGGCCCGCGCGCAGGGCCGTGGGCAAGGGATAGGGCTCGGTGATCAGCTTGAAGTCGGGGCCGAAGTTGCTCAGCGAAACGCCGAACCACAGACCCTCGATCTCCGCCTTGTGGGCCAGGGAAACGTCGAAGGCGAAGCCCGTGTCGCCGTACATGTCCACCTCTTCGTGCAGCAGCTTGACCGCGGCGCCCGCGGCGAAGGCGTCGCTGATCCGCCGCGCGAAGGAGAAGCCCAGGGCGACCTGGTAGGGCCGGAAGCTGCCCAGGGGCACGCCCACGTTGACTTCCTCGTAGCGGTCCATGTCCTCGGCGTAGAACCCCGAGAAGAAGAAGCCCAGGGCGCCGAGCCCGGTCCGATGGACCACCGCGGCGGTCTCCTTGTCGAAGAGCCCCCACATGCGCTGGTGCTGGAGCAGCAGCTCGGTGCCGTGATCCTCGAAGGCGGTCAGGGCGGGATTCCAGTAGACCGCCGCGGCGCCCCGAGAGAGGGCGACGCCGGCGCCGCCCATGGCCGCCTCGCGACCGCCCACGACCGAACGCAGCGACAGGAACCCGGATTCCCCCGGTGTGCCGGCCGCCGCAGGCGGAACGAGGGACGACAGGCCGACGGCCGCCGCCAAAAGCAGCAGGAGGGTATGGCTGCGTAAGCGATTCATGCGCGATCCTTTCCGCCGCGCCGAGGCGCGGTTGCGTGGTCCGGGGCCGGTCCACGTCGTTATCGGTCGTCATCCGCGCGGCTTCAGCGCGCGATCGTCACCGGACGTATGCTCACCTCTCGTGCGCCGCCGCCTTCGGCGACCAGACGACACATATAGATGCCGCTGACGGCGTTGTCGACGTTCAACAGGATCTCGACGGGGCCGCCGACGGCCGGCACGGGCCCGGACGCCCGCACCTCCTCCCCCTCCAGATTGTACAGATAAGCCCGCAGCAGGCAATCCCGATTCGCCTCCGCGCGCACATGCAGCTCGCCCCCGGTCAGGGGCGCCGGGTAGCAGAAGTGGCTGCCCGCGACCAGCAGCGGCGCTCCGGCCGGCGGCGTCTGGGCGGATGCCGGCTGGGCCGTGCGCGCAGGCGCGCCCCCGTACATGGGCCAGATCGCGTCGGAGGCCGTCGTCTCCGGCAGGCTCCAGACGGTCAGGCCCGAAACGGGCTCGACGGCCGGTTCGCCGTCCCCGTCGAAACCCGCCAGGCGGTCGGCGGCGCCGACGGCGACGAGTTCGAATCCCGGCGTCCCGTCGACGTCCATCAGCAGGGGTGTGCCGGCCGTGCGGCCGGGCCCGGCCACGGGCCAGCCGTCCACGGGCAGCCCGTCCTCGCCGTAGAGATAGAGACGTCCGTCGCGGGAGGAGAACAGAGTCTCGTCGCGGCCGCCGCGGCACATCACCAGCGGCGAGGCCGCCGTGAGCGTATCCGACGCGGCCACCGGCACGCGGGGCTCGACGGGCCAGCCCGTCTGCGGCCAACCGTCGACGCCGGTGCTCATGAAGACGCCATCCCCGGTGAAGTACGGGCCCGGCGCCAGGGGCGAGCGGACCGAATTGCCGCCCGACCAGACGGTCGCCGCGGGCGCGTCCGGGTCGCTGACGCGCAACAGACCGCCGTCGTCCACGGGCAGATACAGATGCTCCGGAGTGGACAATGCGGGTCGGCCGTTGGGAGCCACGGGCAGGACGATGTCCACGCCCAGCCGCGCCGAGGCCAATCGCCAGATCCCGGACGGGTCCCGATAGGGCAGCCACAAGGCGTCGCCCCAGAAGACCAGCGGGCCGGCGCTCTGAAGGTCGTTGCCAGTAAACGACTGGACCGGATGACCGGCCGTCGACCACACATGGAGGCGAAGACCGCCCGTCCCGTCGCGCCGCTCCACGACCGCCGCCGCCTCGGTATCCGCGAAGGGCCCGCCCGGCGCGTAGACCAGCGGCGGCGCGACGCAGGACTCCAGCGGGAGCGCCAGCCCGTGACTGGCCGGATCCCCGTCCCCGTCCACCAGTTCGCTGCCGTCCTCACCGTTGAAGACGTAGAGGCCCGAGTCGGCGGCGAGCACGACCTCGATCAGGCCGTCGCCGTCCAGGTCGCCCGCGGCGGCCGGACCGATCCATTCGACCGGCACCCCGCCCGGCCCCTTGCCCACGGCGAAGAGGCCGGGATCCAGGGCGCCCGGCAGATGGGGCGCCAGCGTGGCGTCGAAGGCGTAGACGCGCCCGCCGGCGGCGGTCGCCACGATCTCCAGGGCACCGTCGCCCGAACCGTCCAGATCGGCCGCGAGCAGGTGCGCGCCGCGCAGGTCCACGCCCGGCAACCGCACCTCGGCCAGCCGCTCGGGCGCACCGCCGGCCGGGGCGTCCTCCAGACGGCAGCGGAAGGTCATGGAATCGTGGTACAGGATCACGGTGTCGCCCGTGGCCGGAACCACGCGGGTCGAGTCGTCCACCACGGCGCTGATCATGTCGATGACGATGCCCGTGCGCACGCCGGAGGCGGAAGCCGTCGACGGCGAGGTGTCCGGCCCGAAGACCGACGTGTCCTCGGCCCTGAAGCTGTCGAAATCGCCGCCCAGCACCCAGGCCGAGGGCAGTCGCGAGTCCAGGTCCTGGATGCCGTCGGCCTCCTCCAGGTCCACGGACTTCCGCTGCGGGTCGGCGTTGAAGATGTTCGTCCCCGACAGCAGCGCCGCCTCGATCACGTTCTCGTCCACGTGCCAAACGTAGAGACCGCTGCCGGCCCCCTTGGCCCCGGTGGGGTGGCCGCTGTTCTCGCTCATGAAGAAGTCGAACTCGGCTCCGTAGAGCCATTCGCGCTGATCGGTCGCGGGGTCGTACCAGCTGGTGGGCGTACCGTCGCCGAAGACCGAATCCTCGTCGTAGAAGTCGGGGATGTTGTTGCCGTTCAGGTCGCCCGGAAACGAGAAGATCCCGTTGCCGTCGGGGTCCTGCCGGCGGTACTCGACGAGCCAGTACTCGCTGGGGTTGATCTCCACGCGGGCCAGGCAGGAGTCGCCGGCCGCGGCCTCGGCCGGGTCGAGGCGGTACACGTCCCCGTCCTCCGGGAACACGTCGTAGGGCTCGAGCCAGCCCATGAGCAGCTTGTTGTAGGCGCAGGGATGGGCGGGGATGTAGCCCGCGCCCACGAAGAGTCCGTAACCCATCAGGCCGAACTCGCCGATGCCCTGGCTGTCCGGCGAGCCGGCGGGCGTGAAGTCGCTCAGCGAGAGCATGCCCAGGCGCAGGCCCACCTCGAAGCAGTAGACGCCCAGGGAGCCGTAGAAGCCGCCCGCCCCCTCGATGGAGTCCTGGAACTCGCATTCGGGCAGCACCAGCACGTGGTCGACGATGACCGGCTCGCCGAGCGGGTCGGTGTCGTCGGTCGGGAGCCAGGGGTCGTCCAGGATCGTGTCCTCGACGGCCTCGGCGAAGGTCTCGGGGCTGAGGTAGCTGCTGTAGATCTGCTCGGGGGAGTCGCCCAGGATATCGGTCTCCTCGCCGGCGCCGGCGTGGATCAGCACCACGGTGTCGTACGCCGAGAAGTCGACCTCCTCGTCGAGCAGGGCGACGGCGTCGCGGGCCATCAGCACCTTCTGCTCCCCCTCCTCCGGGTGGTTCCCGTACCAGGCCATGGGATGGGGCAGGTTGGCCACCGTGGGCACCACGTCGAAGTCGAAGTCGAAGCGCCCGCCGCTGGCCGCCTGGAAATAGGCCGCGACGTCCGTCATCTGGTGGTGGAAGAAGGTGGAGTCGTGGGCGAGGTAGTAGAAGTCGTATTGACGGGGCTCCGGATATCCGCTGTCCGGCTCCCAGCGGCCGTACATCAGGCTGTCCGCGAAGTCGCACATCAGGACCACGGCTTCGAGTCGCTCGGGGGCGGGCACGCCGGCCAGGCGTGCGGCGTTCAGCGCCGGCGACCCGTCGCGGGCCAGGCGACGGGCGGCATCGTGCAGGCGGGGCGACGCGGATTCGGAGGCGGTCGCGAAGGGGACTGCGCCGGAACGTTCGTATGTGCGCGGACCGGAATCGGCGACGGCGACGGCCGCCGTCGTCAGCAGGAGACAGAGCGCCAGGACGGCGCTGAGGCACACCCGGATGCGGGCGTCTCGGGTCGGGACCCGGGTCGGCATGGAGGTCCGCCTTTCGAGGTTCGGGATCGCGGCGACGGGTCGAAGACCGTGGCGGGCTGCATTATAGGTCGCACCCGCCCACCCGTCAATTCGCGCCCCTGCGGGGCGCGGACGCCTGTCCCGGAAACGATGGCAGTGGAGTCGGAGTTTCTGACGCCGCCACCCCTGATTGGCATTGTCTTCGCTCCGAACTCCACTGCATCTACGTCGGTGATCGGCCGCTGACCGGTTCGGCTGCCCGTTCCCGCTCGGTGCCAACCTCTTCAAGGATCAGGTCCTCACCGGCCAGCCAGCGATGGGGGGAATGATCACAGACGACACTTTCCGCCGCTAGCCTCGGCCGCGGCTCGATTTTGAATTGCTGCTCCCCCGGCTCGAGCCGGAAGACCTGGAACCGCTCGACTTGCTCGCGCCGCTGCTGCGACGGGAGCTGCCGCTCGAATTCGACTTCACGCTGCCGCCGGACGAGCTCGAGGAGCTGCGCTTGCTCGGCTTGACCGTCGGCGACTTGTTCGTGCTCTTGGGCTTGCTCGGCTTGACCGTCGGCGACTTGCGCGTGCTCTTGGGCTTGCTCGGCCTGACCGTCGGCGTATCGCTGCGGTTCGTGCGCGGGGTCACCTGCTGGCGCGAGGGCTTCCGCGTCCCGTCGCCGCTCGGCTTGACGGTCCGGGTGTTGCGCTGCGGTTCGCGGCTGCCGCCCTGCCAGATCCGCTCGCCCTGGGTGTTGGGCTTCACGGGGCGGACCGACCGGGTCTCGTCCCGCCGCGTGGGCGGCTTGGTGCCCGGCGTGACGCGCGTGGGCGTCTGTTCGCCGCGGCGGCTGCCCGAACGCACGGCAGGCGAGTCGGACGTGCCCCGGGATCCGGAACCGCGGTCCACCGCGGAGGGGACCCGCAGACCGGGCGCGGTCACCGGACGGTCCTCGCGGGTGAAGCCCGGCGTGGGGCGCGTGGCGCGGCCCTTGTCGTCGTAGCCGCCGCGGGACGGTGCGGCGCCGCCGCGCGTAACTTCGCCAGGCCGATCCTTGCGCAACGCGACGCGGTTCTCCATGGAGTCCACCATCTCCCGCGTGGGCCGCGGCGTCTTGACCAGGGCGCCCGGGTGGCGATGATCGTCACCGGCCTGCACCTCGGCGTAACGGTGGCCCTTCACGATGGGCCGGTAGCGCCTGTCGCCGCCCTTGTAGCGGACCCACACGTCGCCATGGAAGTGGGGCGAGTAGTTCCAGACGTAGCAGTCGAAGCCCCAGGGCGAGTGGCCCCAGTGCGGCCAGGCGTACCACGGCCGGTACCAGTAGTTGATCCACGGCCGCCAGGTCCAAGGGTCCACGTAGTAGTAGACCGGGTAGTAGTAGACCGGGTAGTAGCGGTGACGGTCGAACCAGCCGTTGTCCCAGCTGTAGTCGTGGTGGATCTCGACCACGCAGACGTCGTCGTAGGGACGACGGTCCATGTCGTCGTCGTGGCACTGCAGGCACATGTAGCGGGGATGGTCCACCTGCCGGTGCACGTAGTAGCTCAGGTAGTTGGTGACCACGAAGTCGGCGGCGTCCTCGAGGCCGGTGATCGCGTAGTTGATGTCGTTCATGGCCAGGAAGGGGTCTCCGGCCACGTAGTAGGCCCGGACGTCGTCGTCGCGCTCGTGGTGGAAGTCCACGTCGAGCCCGCGCAGGTCGAAGGGATAGGCGGACACGAGCGCCTGGACGAATTCGACCCCCTCCTCGTCGGCGGCCCGGATGCGCTCGGCGCCCGGCGTCGGCAGGTTGTAGGTGTGGTGCCCGAAGATGAAGCCGTCGTCGTAGCGACTGCGGGGCCACAGGATCTCCACGCGGCCCTCGGTGTCGATGCGGTAGACCACGGCGTAGGCGTCGCGGTTGCTCTCGAAGTGGATCCGCACCGCCTCGCCGCGCTGGTAGACCTCGTCCTCGCCCCGGTCGTGCCAGATGTTGACGCGGTAGGGGTTGGTCTCGTATCCCTCCCAGCCGTCGGGGCCGGCGGCGCCGGTGCCTGGGTCGGCCTTGGCCGTCGCGAATCCCACGGCCAGGGCGAGCACCGCCAGCAGCGTCATGACGGCTCGCAGGCCGGGCGCGGGGCGACCGGCGCGGTGGGCGGCGTTATGTTCGCGGTTCGTCTTTCGCATCGTCTTCATGGCCGTACCTCCTGGTGCGGTCCCCGTCGCGTCCGCTAGAAGCGGACGATCCTGTCCTCGACACCGCGACGATCGCTCTCGTCGGCGGGCGTCTTCAGTTCCGGGTTGAACGGATCGATCTGGTAGGCCCAGTCGATGTCCACGTAGCCCTCTTCCACCGCGTACACCTGGAACTTGGCGTAGTGCACGGCGGTCTCGGGGTCGTCGATGATCTTCACGAAGTAGCAGTGGCCCTCGATCAGCTCCAGCGTGCCGACCTCGGAATAGCCGTAGCCGGGGGCGTAGCCGGCGTCGTCCCAGTGACAGGCGCCGTAGTCCTGGATCTTGACCGCGGCGGGCCGGGCGGACACGACGAACGGCACGCCGCCGTCGAAGTCCACGTAGATGTCGGCGGTGGGCTCGTTCCAGGGCAGGCGCCCCATGGCGAGCAGGCTGAAGTCGAAGCCGCTGCGATCGGGGTATGCGCCGTCGCGGTCGTAGAGCAGGACCTCGATGCCTTCGGGCCGGGGGGTGTCCCCGACGGTCTCGAAGCTGAGTTCGCTCTCGTTGCCGCCCTCGTCGTAGGCGAGCACCGCATAGTAATAGGTCTCGCCGTTGACGACGTCGTGATCGTCGTACCAGTGCAGCAGGGTCTGGTCGTCGTAGTTCTCGTCCCAGGCCACGACGCCCTGGAAGTAGTAGGGCCCCGTCTCGGGCGTGACGCCGTCGTGGCGATACACGCGGTAGCCGACCAGATCCAACTGATAGAGATCGTTCCAGTAGACCGAGACGACGCCGTCGCCGGTCACCGAGAACACTCCGGTCGGGACCGCCGGCGGCTCGTCGACACATGTGACGGATTCGTCGCAGCCCGTGAGTGCCAGCGGAGCGAGCAGCAGCGTCATGAGGATCGGAAGGCGCCGCAGGACGGTGCGTCGACCGTGTCCGCGCGCTTCGTTCGCCTTTCTCATGAGTCACCTCCCCGAATGGGTCGTTCCGTATCAGCTGCCCCCCTTAACGCAGGGCGCGTGCCAGACGGCATCCCCCACATCCGCTTCGGAGAAGACCGGTATCTATGGCCCTGTGGAACAAGCGGTTACAAAGAGACGCCCCCACGGGGGGCCGAGCGATGATTGCGGGATCCGGGGGAAATCGGGGCGGGATTGTCCCACTGGAGGTTCAGCGGGTTCCCCAAAGGAGGACGGTCGTCCAGAAAAGAAAGAAAGAGCCGCGTCCGCCCTGGTCGGGCGGCCCGGGCCCGAGTCTCGCCCACTCGGGTCCGGGTCGGCTCTTTCTTCGGATCTCGTCGCGACGGGATCATCGGAGAGGGAAAGGATTCACGGCTTTCGCCACTCGTTGTGCGGGTCGGCCTGGACCCCACCTCCAGACGGACTCTACACGAGCCTTAACGTTGAAAACCCCCTCATCCAGCCGGTTGTTGATGAGGGTCGTGAATCCTACTCCCTTTCCGATTCTCTCGTCTGTGTTGGTAGGCCAGGCCTCAGTCCATCCCTGCAACTGGTCCCGCCCTCTTTCATGATGTCCACACTGCAGAAGTCGTGCCGGAAAGGCTGCGACTCCTCATTTCGTAAGCCACGTGATTTCAGTCGGTTACGCGGGGCTGTTTTTAGAGGTTCCACATCGCGGCCCGGGAAAGCGAAACTTGATTCACACCAAATCGCGCCTTCGCGCAGCTCGTTGAAAACAAACGGATTACGGTGTTAACTTTTTTAATACCCGAAATGTGGAATAGGAATCAGGATTAATGAATCAGGAATGCTCCAGCCCGTAGACGCGGACCTTCTTCAGCAGGTTGGGATAGCTGATGCCCAGCAGGCGGGCGGCCTCGGCCTTGTTGCCGCCGCTGTGCTGGAGCGCCCGGGTGATCTCGCGGGCCTCCACGGCGCTCATGGTGTCGCGCAGGGGGGTGATGGAGCCCTCGGCGCCGCAGTCCGGGTGGGACCGGGACACCTCGGCGGGCAGATGGCCGACCCGCAGCATGGGCTCTCCGTGGGCCAGGACGATGGCCCGATTGATGGTCTTGATCAGCTCGCGGACGTTGCCGGGCCAGTCGTGCTGGGACAGGGCCTCCATGAACGAGGAGGTGCAACCCGGGGTCTCGATGCGGGCCTCGGTCACGTAGCGCGTGATGAAATGGGTCGCCAGCAACGGGACGTCGTCCGGGCGGTCTCGCAGCGGCGGCACCGAGACGGGAAAGTCCAGCAGTCGGTAGTAGAGGTCCTCCAGATACTCGCCGCGGTCGACCTTCCCCTTGAGATCGCTCTTGGTGGCGCAGACGATCCGCACGTCCACGGCCCGGGTGCGGTTGGAGCCCACGGGTCGGACCGTCTTGGTGTCGAGGAAGTGCAGCAGCTTGCCCTGCATGTTCAGGGGGAGCTTGCCGATCTCGTCCAGGAACACGGTGCCGCCCTCGGCCTCGGTCAACAGGCCCGCCTTGTCGGCATAGGCGCCGGTGAAGCTGCCCTTGACGTGGCCGAAGAGCTCGCTCTCGAGCAGGGTCTCGGGGATGGCCGCGCAGTTGACGGCCAGGAACTTGCGGTCGCTGCGGCGGCTCAAGCGATGGATGGCGTGGGCCAGCAGGCCCTTGCCGGTGCCGGTCTCCCCCTGCAGCAGCACGGTCAGCTCGCTGGCGGACACCTTGCGCACCTGGGTCAGCATGTCGCGCATGCCACGGTCGCGGGTGATGATCCGGGCGAAGGCGGCGGGGCGTTCATCGTCGTCCCAGTCCACCGACACCGGACGGTTGCGCTCCTCCTCGGCCAGGGACATGGCCAGGAAGCCGGCCGAGGCGGCCAGGTGGTCGAGCACGGGCTTCAGCGCCAGCGCGTCGTCGTCGCTGCCGTTGCGTGTCCCCAGGCAGAGGACGCCGTAGCAGCTGTCGGGTACGGCCACGGGCAGGAACAGGCAGGAGCTGCAGATCGAGGCCAGGCCGGGCACTTCGCGGAGCACGTCGTCCGCGAGGTCGGTGCGGGACAGCAGGCGCGGCGAGGGCACCTCGTCCACGCGGGTGTCGGTGTACCAGGACGCGGCCTGGTGGGCCACCGCCGGGTTCAGGCCGCGGGTCACGACACGCGAGCCGCCGCCGGCCGGAGCCGCGCAGGGGTCGAGCACCACGAAGCCCATGTCCGCGCGGGCGCGGGCCAGGCAGGACTCCAGGAAGCCGGTCAGGGTGGCCTCGGTGATCTCGCCGTCCCGCAGGGAGACGGCGGGCGCCACGGGCAGGCGCACCTCGCTCGAGGGCCAGTCGCCTACCAGCGCCTTCTCGATGCGGACGCGCAGGTCGCCGTGATCGGCGAGCAGATCGGGCGCGTCGACGGCCTCGATGGCGCGTTCGAACTCGCTGGCCGTCAGCAGCGCCTCGTCGAGCTCGCCCAGCCGCAGCAGGACCTCGGCCAGACCGGCCTGCAGACGGCAGTACATCAGATCGTCGGGACGGGTGTCCGCGCTCTCGAGGAAATCGTTCAGCTGGCGCTTGAGACGCAGGAGCTGGCTCCGTCCGCCCCGCTCGAGCGTGGGCTGGAGGCTGTCCAGTGCTGCGGCCGCCGCCAGACGGTCGAGCTTCTGGTCCGAGAAGGTCCGGATCGACACCCGGAAGGCGTCGTCGGCGCGATCGTCCTCGCCCGCCTCCACCAGGGCCTGGGCCAGGGTCAGATGCGCGAAGCCCAGTTCGTAGAGCTCGCCGCACTCGCGACAGATCTCGATGGCCGCCTCGGCGTCGGCGACGGCGGTCGCCCAGTCGCCGCTCTGCAGGTGGGCCTCGGCGCAACGCCGCAGCAGCTCGCCCTCGAGGTCGGTCGATTTCTGGATGCGACGGGCCTTGTCCAGGCCGAGCCCGTAGTTGTAGAGGGCCTTTTCGTGTTCGCCGCGGGCCAGGAGCAGGTCGCCCATGTACTCGTCCGCGATGATGGACTCGCGCAGGAAGCCGGCCTCCTCGGCCACGTTCTTTCCGGCCAGGATGAGCTCTTCGGCGCGCAGGGAATGTCCCTCGAGCAGCTCGAGCTGCCCCAGCGCGAGGCTGGCCTTGGCCTGGCGATCCAGGTCGCCCAGGCTGCCCGCGAGCCGCAGGCATTTCTCCAGGGCGGCGCGGGCTTCGCCGGTATGCTCGGACTTGCGCAGGATGATGCCCTCGTTCAGGTGCAGGCGCGCCAGCAGGTGCGTCGCGCCGTGCTCCGACGCCAGGGCGATGGAGCGACCCTGGTACTGCAGGGCCTTGTCCCAGCGGCAGGCGTTCTTCTGCAGCAGGGCCAGGTTGTTGTAGAGGATGGCCATGCCGAGTTCGTCGTCGATGCGACGGAAGGTGGCCAGGGCGTCCGTGTAGAATTCCTCGGCCTTGTCGAGGCGTCCCAGACGGTGGTGGCAGACGCCCATGGTGACCTGCAGGTTGGCGACCTCGACGTGATCGTCGGTGACCGCCAGCACGGCGAAGGCCCGCTTGCAGACCAGCAGGGCGTCCCGATAGGCGCCGCGCTGGGTCAGGAGGGCGGCCTGCCGGCCCAGCAGGGGGGCCATGAGCAGCCGGTCCAGTTCGGCGTCGCCGTCGCCGCGGGCGCCTATATAGATCTCCGCGTCGTTGAGCAGGTGCTCGGTCAGGGCGAGATCGCCCAGGTTCAACGCGGAGTCGGTGCTCTTGCGGTAGATCTCGAGGACGTGCGGCAACTCGAGCATGACCCGCGCCGGTGCGTCCAGGATCCGCTGGTAGTAGTCGAGAGCCGAGGAGAACGCGGAGGCTTCGAAGTGGAGATCGCCGACTTCCTCAAGACGGGACAGATCCGTGAGATCCGCGGGGAGGTGGGTCCCCATCGGGTTCTCGTCGCGATCTGGTCTTTTGTCGTACCGGCGATCCATCGATATTGTCCCCTGGCGAGTAGGCGGGCAATTCGACTCGGACATTCACACTCGTGTGCCCGGGTCGTTCGATCCAGCGGTGATCAGTCCGCTCAGATCAGACCCAGGTCGGCGAGCGCCTGCAACAGCAGCATCCAGGTGTCGGCGTCGAAATCGTCCTGATCGAAGCCGCCGAGCAGCTCGGAGATCAGTCCGTCGTCGTCCGTACATCCGTTGTTCCGGTTTCCGGTGATCGCATCGTCAGGATCTCCCAACTGGTCCACGACGTCCCCGGTCGGACCCGGAGAATCGAGGGTGGCGGGGTTGTCCGCGACGAGCAGGTCTTGGGCGATGGGATCCGCCCAAGCGATACCGGTTCCGGTCGATACCGCTGTCAGGATGAGAAGCAGGCACGCAGCCATCAGCGCTTTCTTCATGACCCGACTCCAAGAATTCAGGTGGCCGGGGGTGAGGCCCCGGACGGTGGTCCGGGATCCGGCGACGTCGCTCGACGACGCTCGGTCCCTGTCCATAGTTCATTATGTTACGTGTGTTTCCGTGACCTGTCAATACGTCGGCACTCAGTCGTCCGGCTGGGTGCGCAGGTCGTATTTGCTGATCTTCTTGTAGAGGTTGCTGCGCTGCATGCCGAGGGTCTCGGCGGTGCGGCTGACGTTGTACCTGTTCGCCGCCAGCTTGGCCTGCAGGAACGTGGATTCCGACCTGGCCTTGAATTCCTGGAAATCATCGCAATCCGACCAGTCCCAGGGGTTTGCGGCCGCTGCGGGCGCCTCGCCCTCGAGGTTGGGCAGATCACCGGCCGCGACCGTGTCGGCGGGCGCCAGGATCAGCACGCGCTCGACCAGGTTGCGCAACTCGCGGACGTTGCCCGGCCAGGCATAGGCGCGCAGACGATCGAGCGCCTCCTCGGAAAAGGTCTTGGGAGGCTTCTTGAGTTGCGCCGCGAGCGACTCCATGAAATGGGCCAGCAGCAGGATCACGTCGTCGCCGCGCTCGCGCAGGGGCGGCAGCTCGACCGCCAGCACGTTGAGCCGGAAGTAGAGATCCTGGCGGAAGCCCGACTCCGGACCCGTCAGGTCGCGGTTGGTGGCCGCCACGATGCGCACGTCCACATGCAGGGGCTCCTGTCCGCCCACGCGTTCGAAGCGGCTCTCCTCGACGGCCTTGAGGACCTTGGCCTGGGCCTCCTCGCTCATGTCGCCGATCTCGTCCAGGAACAGGGTGCCGCCGTCGGCCTGCTCGAACTTGCCGATGCGCATCTTGTCGGCGCCGGTGAAGCTGCCCTTCTCGTGGCCGAAGAGTTCGCTCTCGACGAGCTCCCGCGGGATGGCGGCGCAGTTGACCTCCACCAGCGGCCGGTCGCGACGCGGGCTGCCGGCGTGCAGCGCACGCACGACCAGCTCCTTGCCGGTGCCGTTTTCGCCGGTGATCAGGACGGTGGCGTCGGTGGGCGCGACGCGTTCGATGAAGGCCCGCACCTCGCGGATGGCCTGACAGTCGCCGACCAGCGGCGTGTTGAAGCCGCTGCGGTCGCGCAGGTCCTCGGTCTCCTCGCGGAGCCGGTGATGGTCGAGACAGTTGCGCAGGGTGAGCAGCAGGCGCGAGCGATCCAGCGGCTTCTCGAGGAAGTCGTAGGCGCCCTGCTTCACGGCGTCCACCGCGGTCTCGATGTTGCCGTGCCCCGAGACCACGATCACCGGCACCTCGCGCCCGAGGGCCTGCATGCGGGCCAGGACCTCGAAGCCGTCCATGTCGGGCATCTTGATGTCCAGGAGCATGGCGTCGATGTGAGACTCGGCCATGACCGACAGGGCCTCGGCCCCGTCGGCGGCCAGGCGCACCGCGTACTTCTCGTAGGTCAACAGCTGTTCGAGGGTCTCGCGGATCGCGACCTCGTCGTCCACGACCAGGATCGTCTGCACGGCCGTCGTCCTCCCGCACGCCGCGACGGTTGCGCCGCGGTCGTCGATGATGTACCTCTGAGGCGTTCCGCCGCTACCATGGGCGGGGCCTCGCCGCGCTGTCAAGCGGCGATGCGCCGCCCCGCACGCACCGCGTCCCGACGGGAGCTTCCGTGACCTCCGAGTCCAGACCCCTGCTGAGAGACCTGCCGCCGGACCGGCTCGCCGAACCGGTCGCCGACGCCGGCCAGCCCAGCTACCGCGCCGACCAGCTCGCGCGCTGGCTCTACCCCGACGCGGTCTTCGACTGGGACGAGATGAGCAACCTGCCCCGCGCCTTCCGGGAGCGGCTGGCCGCGGGACACGACCTGGCGGGGCTCGCCCTCGTCGAGCGTCAGGTCTCGCGGGACGGGACCCGCAAGTTCCTCTTCGAGCTGCGCGACGGGCACCGCATCGAGAGCGTGATCATACCGATGGCCGCCCACGCCACCTTCTGTCTCTCGTCGCAGGTGGGCTGCGCCATGGCCTGCAGCTTCTGCGCCACCGCGCGCGGCGGCCTGGTGCGGAACCTGACGCCGGGCGAGATCCTGGAGCAGGCCCTGCGCCTGGCGGCCGACCTGGCGGCGGATCCTCCGTCGCAGTCCGGCGGGCGCGGCTGGAACGTCGTGTTCATGGGCATGGGCGAACCGCTGGACAACCTGGAAGCGGTGGCGACCGCCGTCGGCACCATGACCGCCGGGGCCGGGCTGGCCATGTCGCCGCGCCGCATCACCCTCTCCACGTCGGGCCACCGGGAGGGCCTGGAGGCCCTGATCGACTCCGACCTGGGGACGGGCCTGACGGTCTCGGTCAACACCTGCCGGCCCGAACTGAGGCGGCGGCTGATGCCCGTACCCGGCCGCACGCCGCTGCCCGAGATCCTCGACCTCGCAGAGCGCTATGCGCGCTCGCGACGGTGCCGGGCCACCATCGCCTACGTGCTGATCGACGGGGTGAACGACGAGCCCGCCGAGGCCGCGGCGCTGGGCCGCTTGACGGCGGACCGGCCCTTCAAGGTGAATCTCATCCCCCTGAACCGGATCGACGAACGGCAGGGGCCGCCGTCGGCAGAGCGGGTGCTCGCCTTCCAGTCGGCGTTGCGGGAGACGGGCGTGGAGGCCTACATACGCGCCAGCGGCGGCGGCGACATCGCCGCGGCCTGCGGGCAACTCCGCGAGAAGAGGGGTCGGCGGTGACGGTGGGGACTGATCGGCCGGTCTCGGCCGATCAGATCAGGTCCTGGAGCGTGGTACTGTCGAGCGCCGTGGTCATGGATGTCTGCGCCTCGGCCCAGACGGCGCTGAGCTTGCACTCGCCCGCGTTCTTGCAGGCGTCCACGTTCCGCAGGCAATGGTTCAGGGCGATGCCGCCCTCGCAGATCTCCACGACCTCGCGCAGCGTGATCTGATCCGTCGTGCGCCCCAGGGTGAAGCCGCCCTTCACGCCACGGTGGGACTTGACCACGTTGTGCTGGGACAGCATCTGGAAGATCTTGGCCAGGAACGCTTCGGAGACCTCGCAGGCCTCCGCCAACGTCTTGAGACGGACGGGCGTACCGTTGTCGCGGACGGCGAGCTCCATCAGGCCCCGCAGGGCGTATTCCGTTTGACGGGTGATCTGCAGCATGCTGTCAGTCCCTTCTGGGTGGGGCGACGTCCGGCGGCGTCCGCTCATCCGTGCGAGAGCGCGAACCGGCCTTCGATGAATGATGTCAACATGGACCTATAAAGTCAAATCTCAACTGGATTGACGTTGACATGACGGCCACATGACTGGTAAGTGTCGTTGCGATACCCGGTTCGCGTGATCGTCAACGCCACTGCCTCCGCAGCCGGCGCGTCGAGGGACGCGACGACCGCGTCGCGGCCGGAGCCAACCCAGGAGGCGTCATGAGCGTCACGACCATCCCCCAGATGTTCTTCTCGACCGTGCGCGAGCGACCGCGCGAGGACATGTTCTCCATGAAGGACGCCGAGGGCGTCTACCGGGACGTGTCCAGCCAGGAGGCCCAGCGGCGCGTGCGCGCGGTGCGCCTGGGGCTCGAGTCCCTGGGGGTCGGTCGAGGCGACCGCGTGGCCATCCTGTCGGAGAACCGCCTGGAATGGGCCCTGGCCGACCTGGGCTGCCTGAGCCTGGGCGCCGTGGACGTGCCCATCTATCCCACGCTGCTGCCCGACGCCATCCGCTACATCCTGCAGGACTGCGAGCCCAAGGCGGTGTTCGTCTCCACGGAGGAGCAGGCCCGGAAGATCGCCTCTATCCGCGACGTCCTGCCTTTCCTCAGCGAGGTCATCGCCTTCGATCCGGTCGAACTGCCGGACGTGATGTCCATGGACAAGCTCCTGACCATCGGCAACAACCTGGCGGAGAAGCATCCCCAGGAACCGGGAGACGACGTGGGGCCCGCCACGGGCGAGGATCCGTGCAGCATCATCTACACCAGCGGCACCACGGGCAACCCGAAGGGCGTGGTGCTCTCGCACTGGAACTTCGTGTCCAACGTGCTGGCCGTGTCGTCCATCTTCGACTTCGGCGCCGGCGACAGGATGCTGTCCTTCCTGCCCCTGTCCCACGTCTTCGAGCGCATGGCGGGCTACTACCTGCCGGTGCACATGGGAATCGGCATCGCCTACGCCGAGAGCGTCGACACGGTGGCCGCGGACATGGGGCTGGTCAAGCCGACGCTGATGGTGAGCGTGCCGCGACTCTACGAGAAGATCTTCGCGAAGGTGAACACCAAGGCCATGTCCGGAGGCCCGATCAAGCGCAACATCTTCATGTGGGCGCGGCGCATCGGACAGGAATGGGGGCGCAAGGACCGCGCGGGCGAGAAGATCTCCGCAGCCCTGGCCTTCCAGTACCGGATCGCCGACAAGCTGGTGTTCTCCAAGCTGCGCGAGCGCACCGGCGGCAGCCTGCGCTTCTTCGTGTCGGGCGGCGCGCCGCTGGCCGACCACATCAACGAGTTCTTCTACGCCGCGGGCCTGAAGGTGCTCGAGGGCTACGGCCTGACCGAGACCTCCCCCGTGCTGACCTGCAACACCCTGGAGCATTTCCGCGTCGGCAGCATCGGCCAGATCATCCCCGACACGGAGCTGAAGATCGCCGAGGACGGCGAGATCGTCGTGCGCGGCCCCCAGGTGATGCTCGGCTACTACAACAACGACGAGGCCACCCGCGAGGTGCTGACCGGGGACGGCTGGTTCCACACCGGCGACATCGGCCACATCGACGACGAGGGGTACGTCTACATCACCGACCGCAAGAAGGACATCATCGTCACCGCGGGCGGGAAGAACGTGGCGCCGCAGCCGGTCGAGGGCGCCTTCAAGCGCAACAAGTTCATCAGCCAGATCGTGGTGCTGGGCGACCGGCGTCCGTACCTGGTGTGCCTGATCGTGCCCGACTTCGAGAACCTCGAGACCTGGGCCGCCGAGCACAAGCTCAGCTGGACCGACCACGAGGATCTGCTGCGCAACCCCGAGATCGTGGCCAAGTACCAGCGCGGCCTCGACCGCACCAACACCAAGTTCGCGAGCTTCAGCACGATCAAGCGTTTCGCGCTGATCAAGGACGAGTTCACCCTGGAGAGCGGCGAGCTGACGCCCACCCTGAAGGTGAAGCGGCGCGTGATCCAGGATCGGTATGCCGAGCTGATCGACTCGATCTACGGCGAGGATGCCGAGACGACGTGACCTCCACGCACGACATGACGGCCGAGCGGGACCGGGCGCTGCTGCGCCCGGTCGTCTGCACGACCGTGGGCCTGATCGGCAACGTGCTGCTGACCGTGGGCAAGTTGGCCGTCGGCTTCCTGGCCCACTCGGCCGCGCTGGTGGCCGACGGCGTGCACTCCTTCGCCGACCTGGCCGGCGACGTGGGCGTGCTGATCGCCCTGAAGGCCGGGCAGCGACCGCCCGACCGCAACCATCCCTACGGCCACCACAACTACGAGACCCTCGGTGCGCTGGCCGCCTCGCTGCTGCTGCTGACCACCGGCGCGCTGCTGGGCAAGGAGGCGGTGGAGAACCTGGTCGCCGGCGAATCGACGGTGCCCGGCCGGATCGCCCTGGCCGCGGCGGCCGTGTCGATCGTGGTCAAGGAGGCCATGGCGCGATACACCGACCTCGCGGGACGCCGCCACAACTCGCCCGCATTGCGCACCAACGCCGCGCACCACCGTTCCGACGCCCTCTCCTCGCTGGCGGTGCTGGTCGGCGTGCTGGGCGCGTTGAACGGGGCGCCCTGGCTGGACCACGCCGCGGCGCTGGCCATCGCGGTCTGGATCGTCTGGCTGGGCTGGCGGCTCATGAAGGACAACACCGACATCCTGATGGAGACGCGGCCGGCCGACGAATTCGTGCAGCGCGTGCACGAGGTGGCCCTGTCGGTGCCCGAGGTGGAGGAAGTGACCTTCCTGGCGGTCAAGCCGCGGGGGTCGATCTACCTGGTGGACATCTCCATCGCCGTGCGGCCGGACATGCCGGTGGCGCGGGGGCACGAACTCGCCCATGCCGTCGAAGACGCCCTGGTGGCGGAGGTGGCGCGGATCATCGGCGCCACCGTCCACGTGGAGCCGTATCACCCGGTCAACGGGGACGCGACCTCAGGGTGACGACGAAGACGCGCCGCTCCCCCTCCCGCAGCACCTCGGCCTCGACCGCGGTTCCCGCGCCGTAGGACTGCAACGCCACGGTCAGATCCGGCAGGCCGTCGATCTCGAACTCCCCCAGCCGCACCAGCACGTCGCCGGCCCGCAGGCCGGTCTCCTCGGCGGGACCGCCGGGCATCACGCCGGCCAGCTTCACGCCGTCGACGCCCTCGACGAAGTCGGGAATGGTGCCGAGCCAGGCACGGGGCTTGCCGGCGCCCCGTTCCGGTCCCGGCGTCGGAGCCTGGGCCGTGTAGGGGATGTCGCCGGAACGCGAGCGGGCGGCCCGCGCCACGTCGGCCACGAAGGCGGAGACGCGGGCGAGGCCGGCGTAGGAGACCCGCTCCCAGGTGTCGTCGACCGAATGGTATTCGGGATGCGGACCCGTGAAGAAGAACAGGACGGGCACGCCGACGGTGTTGAAGGCCACGTGATCGCTGGCGTCCCACCCGCCGTCGCTCAGTTCCAGGGCCAGGCCGTGGGGACGATTGGCCGTCTCGACCAGCTCGCGCAGGATCGGCGAGGAGCCGAGCCCGCCCACGTAGAGGCGATCGTCTCGCAGACGTCCCACCGAATCCAGGTTGAGCATGAGATCGAGGGCGTCGGCGGGCCAGGGCGGGTCCTGGGCCAGGGCCCTCGAACCGAGCAACCCGATCTCCTCGCCCGAGAAGGCCGCGAAGAGGACCGTGCGGCGGTCCGGGGCGTCGACGGCGGCGAGCCGGGCCGCCAGGTCGACCAGGGCGGCGACGCCCGAGGCGTTGTCCTCGGCGCCCGGGTAGTAGCCGAGGGTATCGGCGCCGTCGTCGGAGAGCTTCCAGCCCAGGTGGTCGTAGTGGGCGCCGATCAGCAGGTGGCGGTCGGCCAGGTCGCCGGCGCCCGGCAGGCGGCCGACGACGTTGCGGCCGCGGGCGGAGTCGGCCGGATCGGCCGACAGGGGGAAGTCGTGGTACCACCCGCCGTCGAGGGGTTCCAGGCCGGCCGCGGCGAACCAGGCGGCGACGCTGTCGGCGGCCGCGCGGGCGCCCGGCGAGCCGGTGCCCCGTCCGCCCAGGTCGGGCGCGGCGAGGGTGCGCACGCGCGCCTGCAGGGACGTGGTGTCCGCCGGCGTCTCGGCGGCGTCGGCCGGTTGGACGAGGGCCGAGAGGACGAGAGCGGCGAGGAGATGACAGACACGCGACATCGTGGAATACTCTCCCGAACGGGTTCGAACGCAGACGACGGGGACAGCATGGCCGAGTCGACCGCCCACATCAACGACTTGTTCGGCGACCTGCCGGCGACCGCCGCGCCGGCCGTGTCGGTCACGCGCCGGCTCGCCGAGGACGGACACGAGGCCTACCTCGTGGGCGGTGCCGTGCGCGATCTGGCGCTCGACCTCGTTCCCGGCGACTTCGACGTGGCGACCTCGGCGCGGCCGGACGCCGTCCTGGACCTGCTGCCCGACGCCCGCCTGGTGGGCGCGGCGTTCGGCGTGGTGCTCGCGAAGGTCGACGACACGACCGTGGAGGTGGCGACCTTCCGCCGCGAGGGCCGCTACAGCGACGGGCGCCGTCCGGACGAGGTCGTCTACGCCGGGAGCGTCGCCGAGGACGCCCGCCGGCGCGACTTCACGGTCAACGCCCTCTACCTCGATCCGGCCACCGGTCTGGTCCACGACCACGTGGACGGACTGGCGGACTGCCGCGCGAGAATCCTGCGCACCGTCGGCGAACCGTCCGACCGCTTCGACGAGGACGGCCTGCGCCTGCTGCGCGCGGCCCGCCTGGCCGCGGCCTGCGCCCTGGAGCCGGCCCCGGACACCCTCGCCGCCCTGGCCACCTGCGGTGACCGGATCGGCGCCGTCTCCCCCGAGCGCGTGGCCGACGAGCTGACGCGCATGCTGCTCGGCCCGGCGCCCGCCCGCGCCTTCGCGTTGCTGCGCGAGACCGGGCTGCTGGCCCGGGTCCTCCCCGAGGTCGACGCCCTGCACGGCACGCCCCAGCCCCCCGACCATCACCCCGAGGGCGACGTCTGGGTCCACACGCTGCTCATGCTCGAGGCCATGGAGACCGATGACGCCGCCCTGGCCTGGTCCGTCCTGCTGCACGACGTGGGCAAGCCCGCCGCCCTGGGCCGCGACCGGGGCCGCATCCGCTTCATCGGGCACGAGCGGATCGGCGAGGAGATGGCCCGCGACATCCTCTCGCGGCTGCGCCTCTCCCGCGCCGTGACCGAGAAGACGGCGGCGCTGGTGCGCGGACACATGCAGTTCTTCGACGCGCCGGTCATGCGGCCGTCCACCCTGAAGCGCTTCCTGCGCCGGCCCCACTTCACGGAGCGGCTCGAACTGCACCGTCTGGACAAGCTCGGCTCCGACGGAAATCTCGCCACCTGGGAATTCGCCCACGCCCGGCGCGCCGAGCTGAACGAGGCTGAGCTTTCCCCCGCGCCCCTGCTCGACGGCGACGACCTGATCGCCCTGGGCGTGCCGCCGGGCCCCGGGCTCGGCGAGTTGCTGGAGGCCCTGGAGACGGAGCAGCTCGAGGGGCGGCTCACCGATGCGGAAGCCGCCCGCGCCTGGGTGCTGCGGAAGCTGGGGGACTAGAAGGAAGCGGCCTTCCCGACGCCGCGTGGGTCGCTGGCCGCCACGGGCCGGCCGTCGGGATCCACCACGATCAGCTGGACGTTGCCCACGGTCTCGCGCTCCACCGGCGTGTGGCCGAGGCGGCGCAGGACGTCGAGCGCGCCGGTCGCGACGGCCGTCGGCTCGTGGAAGAGCGTGTCGGGCCGCCACTGCTGGTGGATGCGCGGCAGGCCGACCGCGTCGGCCGGCCCCAGGCCGTGGTCCACCACCGCGAGCACCGTCTGCAGGGTGGCGGTGATGATGCGCGAGCCGCCGGGGCTGCCGGTCACCATGAAGACGCAGCCGTCGCGCAGCAGGATCGTGGGGGTCATGCTGGACAGGGGGCGCTTCCCGGGCGCCACGGCGTTGGCGTCGCCGCCCACCAGGCCGAAGGCGTTGGGGACGCCGGGCGCCGCCACGAAATCGTCCATCTCGTCGTTGAGCACCACGCCCGTGCCGGCGGCCACCATGCCGGACCCGAAGCCCAGGTTCACCGTGAGGGTCGCCGCCACGGCGTTGCCCGCGGCGTCGACGACGCTCAGGTGGGTGGTGTGCTCCCCCTCGGTCGCCGTCGTCGACGCACCGCCGCAGAGGCGCCAGGGGTAGACGCCGTCCGTGCGGATCAGCGCGGCCTGGGAATCGGCGCGGGCGGACGAGGTCAGCCAGGCCACGGGCACGTCCGTGAAGTCGGGGTCGCCCAGCCACAGGCTGCGGTCGGCGTAGGCGAACTTCATGGTCTCGGCCAGACGGTGATAGCGCGCGGGGTCGTCCGGCGGCAGCTGGGCCAGGCCGGCGTCGCGGAGCATGTTGAGCATCTGGACCAGGTGCACGCCGCCGGAGCTCGGCGGCGGCATGGAGATCACCTCGTGGCCGCGGTAGGCGCCGCGCACCGGCTCGCGCCAGACGGGCCGGTAGTCGGCCAGGTCGCTCAGCGCCAGTCCGCCGCCGGCGGACTGCACGGCGGTGACGATCCGTTCGGCCACCGGACCGGCGTGGAAGCCCGCCGCGCCCCGGTCGCGGATCGCCGACAGGGTGGCCGCGAGATCGGGCTGGCGCAGGATCGCGTCGACGGCGGGGGTCTCGCCGCCGGGCAGGAAGACCGCGCGGGCGGCGGCGTCGAAGCGGTGGCGATGGATCTCGATGCGCTCGCGCAGGCGCGCGTCCACGGGAAAGCCCTCGGCGGCCAGACGGCGGGCGGGCTCGACCAGTTCGGCCCAGGGGCGGCGACCGCAGCGGGCGTGGAGCTCGGCCAGGCCCTTGACAAGCGAGGGCGTCGCCACCGAGAGGGCGCCGTCGCGGCTGAGCCGGGGCACGACGACGCCGTCGCTCAGGTACATGTCGCGGGTCGCGGCGGCCGGAGCGGTCTCGCGGGCGTCGAGGGCGAGCTGGGTCCCCGCGTCGGCGAGGTGGACCACGAAGAAGCCGCCGCCCCCCAGGCCCGAGGAGTAGGGTTCTACGACGGCCAGGGCGAAGGCCGCGGCCACGGCGGCGTCCACGGCGTGCCCGCCGTCGCGCAGAACCTCGGCGGCGACGTCGGTGGCCAGGCCGTGGGCCGTCGCCACGGCGGAGCCGCGCAGCCCGCCCGTGTCGCGGGCGCAGCCGGTGACGAGCAGCAGGAGCAGACTCCAGACGAGCGGACGGTGCTTCATGCCGACGCCTCCCCGGCGTGCAGCAGGCCCGCGGCGGCCTCGCCCCCGCCGCAATGGGTCGTGGTCAGCTCGACGAACCGGTCCACGTGCCCGCGCAGGGCGTCCAGGTCGTATCCCGCGGTGGCCATGATCACGACCAGCAGCGTGGCGGTGTCGTCGTCGACGCAGGTGCGGGCCGAATCGCTGGTGGGCGAGCCGAAGGGTCCGTCGTCGTCGAAGAGGCCTAGACGTCCGGTCAGATGGACCTCGGCCTTGCGGATGCCCGCATACGCCTCGCCCTCGCGACCGAGTCGCAGGACGGCGTCGCCGCGGATCTTGGCCAGGTCGTAGAGGCCGATGGGCAGCAGGAACTCCAGGCTGGCCAGGTTGCAGACGTCCACGGCGTTGCTCAGGGCGTAGAGCTCGCCGCCCTTGAGCACGCGGCGCAGCAGGGCCTCCGAGGAGGGCCGGGTGCGCGTGGGCTGGATGCCCACGGACTTGTAGAGGTCGCGGGCCTCCTGCAGGGGCGGGATCTCCGAAGGCAGGCGGCCGGACCAGCGTTCGCGCAGCTCGGCGCAGAGTGCGTCGATGGCGGGGCGGACCGGTTCGGGCGGACCCACGCGGATGCCGTCGATCACGACCGCGCCGGCGGACAGCACGCCGACGAGATCGTCGCCCAGACGCAGGGTGCGGCCGTCGGGCAGCGCCAGCGCGCGGCTCATCACGCGCCGTGCCGGCCGGCGTCGCCGTACATGGTGTCGTAGTAGTCGCGGTAGGCGCCGCTGCGCACCTTCTCCCACCAGTCGCGATGCTCGAGGTACCAGTCGACCGTGACGCGGATGCCGTCCTCGAAGTTGTGCTTGGGCGTCCAGCCCAGCTCGTCGCTGATGTAGGAGGCGTCGATGGCGTAGCGCCGGTCGTGGCCCGGCCGGTCGGTCACGTAGCGGATGAGCGACTCGTCCTTGCCGAGGATCTCCAGCAGCAGCTTCACGATGCGGATGTTCTGCAGCTCGTTGTTGCCGCCGATGTTGTAGACCTCGCCGGGCGTCCCCTTCCTCAGCACCACGTCGATGGCCTCGCAGTGGTCTTCCACGTAGAGCCAGTCGCGCACGTTCAGGCCGTCGCCGTAGACCGGCAGGGACTTGTCCTCCAGGGCGTTGGCGATCATCAGGGGGATGAGCTTCTCGGGGAACTGGTAGGGTCCGTAGTTGTTGCTGCACCGCGTTATGAGAACCGGATAACCGTATGTATGGAAATAAGATCTGGCCACCATGTCCGCTGCGGCCTTCGTGGCCGAGTAGGGCGAGTTCGGCTGGATCGGACTCGACTCGGTGAAGAGCCCCTCGGGGCCGAGCGAGCCGTAGACCTCGTCGGTGCTGACCTGCAGGAAGCGATCGACGCCCGCCTGGCGAGCGGCCTCGAGCAGGGTCTGCGCGCCCATGATGTTGGTGTCGAGGAACTCGCGCGGGCCGTCGATGGAGCGGTCCACGTGGCTCTCGGCCGCGAAGTTCACGACGGCGTCGATCTTCTCCTCGGCGATCAGGCCGTCGAGCAGCCCGCGGTCGCGGATGTCGCCGCGGACGAAGCGGTAGCGCGGATGCTCCTCGTAGCCGGCCAGGTTCTCGAGGTTGCCGGCGTAGGTGAGCAGGTCGAGGTTCACGACCCGGTCCGCGTCGCGGTCCAGCAGCAGGCGGACGTAGTTGGCGCCGATGAAGCCGGCGCCTCCGGTGACCAGGATGTTCATCAGGTCTCCCCTTACAGTCGTCAGGACTGGGTTCGATCGTTGCGAAGGGTGTCGTTCCCGCGGACCGCGGCGACGAAGGCCGCCACGCGGTCCGGATCGATGCGGCCGAAGCCGTCGTGGGTGTCCGTCTTGAGCGAGGTGCCGACGATGAAGCCGTCGGCGTCCCGGAATCCGCCCGCGTTGTCCGCGGTGGCCCCGCTGCCCACCAGCAGGGGGCAGTCGGGCAGGGCGGCGCGCGCCCGGGCGAGGCGCTCCGGATCCGCGGCGGCGCCGGTGGCCGCCCCCGAGACGATGACCGCGTCGGCCCGCCCCCTCAGACGCAGGTCGCCGGCCTCGTCGGCCAGCGGACGGGGCGCCAGCGGCGCGGCGTGCTTCACGCGCAGGTCGGCCCACACGGCGACCTCCGGCGCGAGGGTCCGGCGCAGGCGCAGGGTCTCGGCGGCCCGTCCCTCGATCACGCCCTGGTCGGTCAGGGCCGCGCCCGTGTGCACGTTGACCCGCACGAAGGCCGCGTCCACGCTCGCCGCCACGGCCAGGGCCGAGCGGACGTCGTTGCGCAGCACGTTGATCCCCAGCGGCAGGCCGCCTGCGGCGTCCCTCACCGCCAGGGCCAGACGGGTCACGGCCGCGACGGTCTCGGCGGGCACGCGGTCCGGGAAGAAGGGCGTGTCGTGGTAGTTCTCCACCATGACGGCGCCCGCGCCACCGGCCGCCAGGGCCTCGGCGTCTCGGCGGGCGGCCGCCTCGACGGCGTCCAGATCGCCCGCCCAGGCGGGTGAGCCGGGCAACGGCCTCAGGTGCACCATGCCCACGACGGGGGGATCGATCCGCCCGATGAAGTCGTCTCGCGTCCACATGGCGACGATGATAACACCTGCCGCCGGGGCCGCAAAGCCGCTTCCGCCCCCCGGGAAACGGGACTGGCCAAGGTCCGGCGGGTCGGCTACATTTTCCGGGACCGGGACAGCCCGGTCTCTTTGTCCCGAGCCCCAGGAGCGTCCCGACTTGATGCAGATCATCCACGGCAAGACCGGCTGGATAGAGGTCATCTGCGGCCCCATGTTCAGCGGCAAGAGCGAGGAGCTCATCCGCCGCATCCGCCGCGCACAGATCGCGCAGCAGCGCGTCCAGCTCTTCAAGCCGCACCTCGACGACCGCTACAGCGAGACCGAGATCGTCACCCACAGCCAGCAGAGGCTGCCGAGCACGCCGGTCGCCTCCAGCCTCGACATACTGGACTGTCTGCAGGACAAGACCGCCGTGGTGGGCATCGACGAGGCCCAGTTCTTCGACGAGGACATCGCCGAGGTCTGCAACAAGCTGGCCAACCTGGGCAAGCGCGTCATCGTGGCGGGCCTGGACATGGATTACAGGGGACTGCCCTTCGAGCCCATCCCCCGTCTGATGGCCATCGCGGAATACGTCACCAAGCAGCTGGCGATCTGCGTGCGCTGCGGCAATCCCGCCAACCACACCCAGCGCCTGATCGAGGACACCCATCGCATCGTGGTGGGCTCGCAGGGCACCTACGAGGCCCGCTGCCGGCAGTGTTTCGAGCCGCCGGAAGAGGAATCCGACGAAGGCGAAGAAGCCGCGGAGTCCTGATCCCCCCCATACCGTTTACTCGCGCGAGCCCCGGCTTCGTCCGTGACCCTTCGGACCGAGCCGGGGCCACCTGAACGGTTCGAGTCCGAGGCGCGAACCGCAGCCGTAGCCGTAGCTACGGCGAGGATTCGCAACGCGGGGATCGGGCCGATCAGGTGGTCCCGGCGACGGGAGAAGGGTCACGGACGGAGCCGGGGCTCGCCTAGTCGAGCCCGTCGAGGTCCGCGGAGGCCACCTGGCAGGTCATGACGCAGAAGGTTTCCCAGTCCACGCCGAGGACCTGGGCCGCCTCGCACTGGCGATAGATCCGTTCCCAGGTCTCGGGCTCCTGGAACCGGGCGCTGTGCGCCAGATCCTCGCCGAGGGCGATGACCGCGCCCAGGGACTCGGGATCCATGTCGGCGGCGAGATCGTGGTGATGGCGGACCGCCTGGGCGAGCCGCTTGCTGAGGCTCCAGTCCTCGATGAGCAGGGCGCCGAGGGTGCCGTGGTCGTAGCCCAGCAGCTCGCGTTCGACACGCCAGAGGGGTTCGTCGCGCTCCCGGCCGACCTGTTCGATGCGCTCCGAGAGGCCGGGCAGGGCGCGGGCCAGGATGAGCTGGCCGATGTTCTGCATCAGGCCGCCGACGAAGGCCACCTCGCAGTCCTCCAGTTGCCGGTTCTCGGCCACGATCTGGCTGGCGACGGCCGTGCGGACCGAGCGGGACCAGATGCGGTTCAGGAGCGGGCTGGTGTCGACGCCCGGGAAGATGGCACGCGAGGCGGTGACCAGCGTCCAGTTGCGGACGGTCTTGAAGCCGAGCCGCACGACGGCGTCGCGGATGGTCTTGATCTCGCTGTTGCCCACGTAGAAGGAGCTGTTGGCCACCCGCAGCATGCGGGCGGTGAGCACCAGGTCGCGGGCGATCTCCTTCTCGAGCTGGACGGCGGTGGTGTTGGGATTGCCGATCAGGTTCAGGATGCGGTTGGCCACCTCGGGCAGAGCGGTCAGCTCGCCGATCTGGCTGTAGACCTTCTCGGGGGGCAGGTCGCCCGGTGCGATGTCCCCGTAGCCCACCATCTCCCGTTCGCGCTGGGCCCTGAGCCCCTTGTTCTGGATCTTCTGGATCTCCGGTCCCACCGGCAGCACGTCACGCTCCAGCGCGTGCAGGCGCATGACCGCATACCGGGCCAGGGCCGCCGCCTCGCGGATACGCTCGTGGCCCTGGAACTGCAGCCAATCCAGATACAGGAAGGTCCCCCAGCGACCGCGCAAGGGCAGGGGGACCAGCAGCACGGGCCGGTCCTCCGAGGCGTTCAGGGCCTTGGCCAGTTCGTTGGGGAAGTGACCCACCGGGAAGGGGCCGTCGTAGACCACCTGCTCCCGCGAGAGGGTCGAGAAGATGTCGCCCTCGTGGAGGGTGAGCACCTTGGGCCGGACGGCCTTGGGATCGAGCAGCCGCGGCGGCAGCTCCACGCCCTGGGCCATCATCACGCGCAGTCCCTCGCCCCAGTTGCGCAGCAACAGCATCCGTCCGCCCTGGCGCTGGACCAGGTTCAGGAAGAAGCGCACCACGTCGCCCGCCTCGACGATGGTCTCCAGGGTCTCGAAACCGTCGATCAGGTCGGCCAGCACGGCCTCGGGCTCGGGCTCGCGGACCTCGTCCTGCACGCTGTCGATGCCCACCAGACGCCGCAGCTCCTTCTCGCGCTTGCGCCGTTCGTGATGGGTGAGAACGATGTCGTCTATCTGGGCCAAGGCGCCCCTCCTGGCGATATATGACACGGTGAGAACGCACTCGGGCGCTCATCACCGTTATCGGCCGCCGACGGGAGAAT
>CAZSNA010000036.1:0-33374 GCA_964607825.1 uncultured Fibrobacteraceae bacterium
GTCGCGGGCGCAGGCCACGGCCGTGTACGAGGCGTCGACCAGCAGGATCTCGGCGTCGGGACGGCGCAGCGCCAGGGCCAGGCCGAGTACGCCGTTGCCGCAGCCGAGGTCGGCGGCGCGCAACGGGGCGTCGCCCCCCGGCAGATGGGCCAGCAGCAGGCGGGTGCCCGGGTCGAGCCGTTCGCGGGAGAAGACGCCCGGCCGGTTGGTCAGCACCATCCCCTCCGCCTCGTATTCGCTCGACGGCGTGCCGGGCGGGAGATCGAGATCGGCGTCGAAGTCCGCGAAGGCGAGCCGCGCCTTCCGCCGGCCGAGGCCGGTGCGGGTCGGGCCGATGCAACGCTCGAGCGTCTCGTAGACCCGCTTCGGCGTGTGCTTGATCATGCTGCCGAGCACCACGCGCGCGCCGGGCGCCAGGACGGGCCTCAGGCGCAGCAGACGGTCCTCGAGGGCGGCCAGGGACTTGGGCGGCTTGACGACCGCGACTTCGAACCGACCCTCGGGATCGTGATCGCCCGGCACGAAGGTCGCCGCGTCGGCGGGCGCGCCGTTGAGCTCGAGGTTGTGGGACAGCGCGAGTCGCGACAGCACCGAGTCGCCCCAGACCGTCGGCCGCCGTGCATGCAGGACCGTCGCCAGGGCGCCGAAGGCGTCCTCCATCAGCAGGAGCGGGCCGGACGGCGGAGCCTCCCGGAGATGGTCGAGCAGATAGGCGTCCGCGGCGTCCCATGCGCGCAGGGGATCGTCGTTGCGCAGGGGCCAGCGACGCAGGGCCCAGTCGCGACCGTCGTGGGTCAGGGTCTCCAATTCCGTCCTCCGGGTTCGGGCGCGTTCATGATATATGTTGGCCGACCCGCGCACGAGCGCGGATTCCCCGTCGTGTTCCAGGAGGACCCGTCCATGCCCGACCCGACCGGTGATTTCGGTCCCTTCGCCGACAAGATGCGCGCCGAGGGGCTGCCCGAGCTCGTCGTCCGCACCTTCCGCCGCCATTACGACCAGCTCGTGGCGGGGGAGACCGGGATGATCCCCGAGGCGGGGATCGAGCCCATCGAGACCCTGCCCGACGCCGAGGATCTCGACCCCGCCCTGGCCGAGGCCGGCGCACGGGCCCTGCCGAGGACCGTGGTGATCAAGCTCAACGGCGGTCTCGGCACCAGCATGGGGCTGACCCGGGCCAAGTCCCTGCTTCCGGTCAAGTCGGGTCTGACCTTCCTGGACATCATCGCGCGCCAGGCGGAGCGGGCCCGCATCCCCCTGGTGCTGATGAACAGCTACAGCACCCGCGACGACAGCCTGGCGATCCTGGAGCGCTACCCGGACCTGTTCGGCGACATCCCGCCCGACTTCGTGCAGCACAAGGTGCCCAAGGTGCGGCGCGAGGATCTGGCGCCCGCGTCCCGGCCGGACAATCCGGCCCTGGAATGGTGCCCGCCCGGCCACGGCGACATCTATCCGGCCCTGGTCACCAGCGGCATGCTGGACGCGCTGCTCGACGGCGGCTTCCGCCACGCCTTCGTCTCCAACGCGGACAACCTCGGCGCGGTGATGGACCCGCTGCTGCTGGGGCACTTCGCCGAGTCGGGCCTGCCCTTCATGGCCGAGGTGGCCGACCGCACCGAGTCCGACAAGAAGGGCGGCCACCTGGCCCGCGGCCGCGACGGTCAGCTCGTGCTGCGCGAGTCGGCCCAGTGCCCGCCCGAGGACAAGACGCGTTTCGAGGACGTGACGCGGCACCGCTACTTCAACACCAACAGCCAGTGGATCGACCTCGTCGCCCTGCGCGACCTGCTCGATGCGCAGGACGGCGTGCTGGGTCTGCCCCTGATCCGCAACGCCAAGACCGTCGATCCGCGCGACGCGGACTCCACGCCGATCTACCAGCTCGAGTCGGCCATGGGCGCGGCGATCCTGGTCTTCGAGGGCGCCGGCGCGGTGCGGGTGCCCCGCTCTCGCTTCGCGCCCATCAAGACCACCGACGACCTGCTCGACGTGCGCTCGGACGACTACGTGCTGACCGACGACTGGCGGGTGACGCCCAATCCCGAGCGCGCCCTGCCCCGGGCCGTGGTCTCCCTCGATCCCGCCCATTACAAGCTCGTGGACGACTTCGACGCGCGCTTCCCCCACGGTCCGCCCTCGCTGCTGGCCTGCGAGCGGCTGGAGGTCCGGGGCGACGTACGCTTCGGCCGCGACGTGCGGCTGGAGGGCGTGGTGCGGATGGTCAACGAGAACGACGCGCCGGCCGAGGTGCCGGACGGCGCCGTGATCACGGGGGAGTGGACGGGCTAGAGCCTGTACTGGTCCGGTCGTCGATCCTCGAACAGATCGTTGCGCGGTGTGAGGCGCTTGTCCGTGTCGATCACGTCGATCTCGGCCACGGCCGCGCCGGTCTCCTCGCCGTCCAGGCGCGCCAGGATGTTGTTGTGCGGTCCGCAGACCTGGCTCAGTCCCGTGAAGACCAACGGCTTGCCCGCCTGGCGCTCCTCGGTGCCCACGCGGTTGCTGGTCAGGGCGAAGACCCGATTCTCCAGGCAGCGCACGGGCATGGCGTCGGGACAGTAGGTCAGGACCAGGTTGCTCGGGTGGCAGATCACCCGCGCACCGGCCAGGGCCAGCGAGCGCGCGGCCTCGGGGAAGACCCAGTCGAAGCAGACCATCATGCCGACCGTCGTGCCGCAGGCCGCGAAGACCGGGAAGCCCAGGTCGCCCGGATCGAAGATCGCCTTCTCGTCCCAGAACAGATGCACCTTCCGGTAGAGCTCCGTGGAGCCGTCGGGGCGCACCAGCACGCTGCTGTTGTAGAGGCGGTCGCCGTCGCGCTCGGGCAGGCCGGCCACCAGGGTCGTGCCGCTGGCGGCGGCGTGGGCGCGCAGGCGGCGGCAGGTGGGGCCGTCGAGATCCTCGGCCAGGGACGCCAGCTCGTCGCGATCGCGGAACTGGTAGCCCGTGGCGAAGAGCTCGGGCAGGACGGCCAGGTCGAGGCCCTCGGGCAGCAGGGCCAGGGCCGCGTCGAGATTGCGGTCGACCTCGCCGAAGACGGGCGAGGTCTGGACGGAGGCCACCTTCAAGCGGGTCATGGTCTGTCCTCGGCTGGGGGTGAACGACGGGACCGGTCCGGTCGGAGCAGGTCCTCCAGGCGGTCCAGCATGTCGTCGCGGTCGAACGCGGCCTCCACGCGGGCGACGGCCGCCTGGCCCAGACGCGCGCGGGCCTCGGCGTCGGCGATCAGGTCGGCCAGGGCGTCCCGCAACGCGTCCGCGTCGTCGGGCGGGATCAGCCGTCCCGTCTCGCCGTCGACCACCAGTTCGGGCAGGGAGCTGGCGCGGCTGGCGATCACCGGTCGGCCGCAGGCCATGGCCTCGGCCGCGACCAGGCCGAAGCCCTCGTAGTACGAGGGGCAGACCAGCACGTCCACGAGACGGTGGAACTCGGGCATGTCCTCCACCCAGCCCAGCAGCTCCACGCTGCCGGGGTGGGGCAGGGCCCGCTGCCATATCCGCAGGGCGTCGCGGAGGGGGCCGGCGCCGGCGATGCGCAGGACCGGTCGCGGCTCGGGCGACGCGGCGATCAGCTTGGTCCAGGCCTCCATCAGCAGGGGGACGCCCTTGCGCTCGTCCAGCCGGCCCGCGAAACCCACCACCACCGGTCCGGACGTCTCCGGCGGCGCGGGGAAGAAGCGACGCCGGTCGATCCCCTTGTAGAGCAGGTGGACGCGCTCGGGGTCGAGCCACGGCGCGCTGCGCAGGGTCGTCTCGCGGGTGGCGTGGGAGTTGACCAGCACGCCCGTGGCGACGCGGTTGTAGTACCAGCGATAGTACGGTCGGCCGCGCAGGGGGAAATCGCTCTCGCGGCTCTGCAGCACGACGGGCACCCCGGCCAGGCGCGCGGCCACGCCGGCGGCCTTCAGATCCTTCAGGCGGTTGCAGATCACGGCCCCGGGGCGGCGTCGCCGGAAGGCCGCCCACAGGCGGGCGATGGTCCAGGGCGCGGCGTCGAAGCGGATGGGGATCGCGTCCACGGCGAACCCCGCGTCGGCGGCCGCGACGGCCAGGGCCGAGCCCGGCGGCGCGACGAAGGACACCGTCCAGCCCCGGTCGCGGAGGCCCGCGGCGGCGTCGAGCATCCAGATCTCGGCGCCGGCGTAGTCGCTCATGCCGTTGACGAAGCAGAGATTGGCGCGGCTCGGGGGCGGCATGGGTATGCTCCGGATCGTGTCGAGGCAGGTTGAACGGGTCGGGGCGCGTGCCGCATTCTAGGTTCGAATGTCGCTCGGGGACAGGGTTTTGTGCTCCTTTTCGTGAGATCGAGTGCCGGAATCGTGCATTAGCAGGTCGAATTCGGTGCTCAGGCCCGATTACGCGTCTTTTGATCTGGAATAAACACACAGCAAAATGATGAATTATCCAGTTTGTTGCACCATGGTGTTGTGATATGATTATGCTCTCGATGGGGGAGAGACCTAAATCAGACGCACTCGTCGATATGGTTTCACTCGGAGGAATCCAGCATATGAAGGCCAAAGGAACGATCTATCTACTCGTCGCGCTCGTCCTGACCCTGGCCGCCAACGCCCACGCCGCCGCGCGTTGGGACAGCTTCGAGCCCGCCGCCGACTGCGACGGCTGGGCCCTGATCGGCGGCGTCAAGATCGGCTCGAGCCACCCGTACATCGACCTGACCTACGACGTGGTCCTGAGCCAGGACGGCGTCACGGTCGAGGAATTCCACGGCTTCTTCCGCGTCTGGATGGATCCCGACGTGGTGCCCCTGAACGAATTCAAGCCCTGGGCGACCGAGCTCGCGGGCACCGGCGCCTACGACGTGGCCGGCACCTTCGTCGTGCCCTACACCTCCGACGGCGACTCCGTGCGCAGCTTCACCCAGACCATCGATTGCGGCGGCGACGAGCCCGTCTGCGCCCGTCGTCCCGGCTGGTGGAAGCGTCACCCCGAGGCCTGGCCGGTGGAGAGCCTGGTCGTCGCCGGACAGGAGTTCGGCCAGGACGATCTGCTGAGCTTCCTGCGCCTGGTCCCGATCAACCTACAGATGCGGCTGGCCCGTCACCTGATCGCCGCCAAGCTGAACGTGGCGGCCGGCGTGGACGACACCGTGGCCGACGCCATCGCGGCCGGCGACGCGTTCCTGGCCGAGCATCCCATGTGCGGCTGGCTGACCCGTCCGGAGCGTCGCGAAGGCCGGGCCATCAAGCGCGAGCTGCGCACCTTCAACCGCTCGGGCTGCCCGAACAAGTCCGGCGTCGCGGCCCACGACCCCGAGGACCTCGACTTCGAGGACTCCGACGACCTCTACGACTGGGGCGAGGTCAAGTCCATGTACCGCTAGCCTTCCACCGGAAGCGACTCACGGGAGCCGGCCTGCGGGCCGGCTCCTTCGCGTCCGCCCCTTGACCCCGCCGCGCTCCGTGCCCATCCTGTGGCCATGGAAACGACGCCCCCCGTCTTCGACCGCAAGCCCGTGCGCGTGTCCCCGGACACGCCGTGGTTCGCCGACGTGCGCCGCGTCCTGTCGCCCATGTCCGGCGTGACCGACCGCGCCTTCCGCGACGTCTGCCGCGATCACGGCGCCGACCTCTGCTTCTGCGAGTTCACCGCCGCCAAGGGCCTGACCCACCAGAGCGAGAAGACCTGGCAGCTGGTGGACACCGAGGGGGAGGCCGCGCCCGTCGGCGTGCAGATCTTCGGCAACGAGCCCGAGGCCATGGGCGGGGCCGCGCGGATGATGCAGGGACGACGTCTGGACGTGCTGGACCTGAACTTCGGCTGCCCGGCCAAGAAGGTGGTCAAGAAGTGCGGCGGCAGCGCCCTGCTGGCCGACGTGCCCCTGCTGATCGAGGTGACCCGCGCGGTGGTCGCCGAGAGCCCGGTGCCGGTCAGCGCCAAGATCCGCACCGGCTGGGACGAGGACTCGATCAACTACCGCGAGGTGGGGCTGGCCCTGCAGGAGCTGGGCTGCGTCTGGGTGACCGTCCACGGGCGCACGCGGCAGAAGAAGTTCAGGGGGCTGGCGAACCGCGACCGCATCGCCGACCTGGTCGACGTCCTGGACATCCCCGTGATCGGCAACGGCGACGTGGTCGACGGCGAGAGCTACGTCCACATGATGCGCCACACCCGCTGCCACGCGGTGATGGTGGGACGGGGCGCCATCGGCAACCCCTGGCTCTTCGAGCGGATGGCCGCGGCGGAGCGGGGCGTCGACTGGACGCCGCCCGATCTCGACACGCGGCTGGTGCTGGCCCGCCGCCACATCGAGGAGGAATGCTACTGGCGCGGGGAACGTCACGGCGCGTTCCTGGTTCGCAAGCATGTCGCCCGCTACTTCAAGGGCTTTCCGGGGGCGGCTGCGATCCGGCGGCGGCTCTTCGACACCGACGGCGGATCCGAGATGCTCGCGGCCCTGGCCGAGATCGCCCGCGAGCACGGGGCGGGCGGGGAGACGGGATGACCTTCAAGCGTTGCACGATCCTGATCCTGGCGACCGTCCTGGGCCTGGCCGGCTGCACGCCGCGCCCGGCGGTTCGCTCGGCGCGCCTCGACACGTTGCGTGAACTGGAGACGTACACCCTGGTCCACACGGTGGCCCCGGGGGAGACGCTGCGCTCGATCGCGGACCTCTACTACGGGGATCCGTCGCGCGCGGCGGAGATCGCCGCCGGCAACGCGCTGACCGATCCGGACCGGCTGTCCCCCGGGCAGGATCTGAGGCTGGCCTTCGCGGAGGCCGAATGGGCCGGCGCCGAGCGGCGCTATCGGGCCCGCGATCCCTACAACCGCGGCGTCGCGGCCCTGTCCGAGGGGCGGCTGGCGGATGCCGAGCAGGCCTTCGACGAGAGCCTGGCCATCGATCCCGCCTTCGACGACGCCCGCTTCAACCAGGCCCAGGTCCAGCTCCGCCGCGGCCGCAACGAGGCCGCCGAGCGCCTGCTCGCCGACCTGCGCACGCGCCGTCCCGACGACCCCGAGGTGCTGGCGTCGCTGGGCAACGCCCTCTTCTTCCAGACCCGTTTCGGCGAGGCGGTCGCCGTCTTCCGCGAGGTGCTGGAGCTGGACGCGGACCATCGCGCCGGCGCCTTCGGCCTGGCCCGCTCCCTGACCGAGCTCGGGCTGACGGTGTCGGCGATCGACGCCTGGGAGGCGTATCTGCGCCTCGACGGGACGTCGGCCTGGGCGGCGCGGGCGCGGGAGCAGCTGCGCATCCTGCGGGGCGGCTGAGCGCCGTCGCGTTTTCCGGTCGCAATCTCACCGGGGGGCTTGCCCGCCGGCCCCCCGTCTGTTAGATTCCCCCGGACCGCATCGACATGGCATCCTTTAATTCGGCCCCGTGAGGCCAAAAGGAGGCGCGCGAGGGAACAAACCGGGTACGGGCCAGTTCACGCCCTGCCCTTTTTTTGTGCCCAGCGCCCGGCGATCCGACCGGGCGGCGCCCCCGGAAGGGTTTCCGACATGACCTTCGTCGAGAAGACCACCATCATGAACGGCAAGGAGGTCCGTCGGGCGATGACCCGCATCGCCCACGAGATCCTCGAGGCCAACAAGGGTGGGCAGGACCTGGTGCTGCTCGGCATCCAGCGGCGGGGCGTGCCCCTGGCCGAGATGATCGCCGAGGCCATCGAGCGCGTGGAAGGGGTCAAGGCGCCGCGGGGCGCCATCGACATCACCTTCTACCGCGACGACCTGTCGACCATCGGGCCGGCGCCGCGCATCAACGAGACCAACGTGCCCATCGACGTGGCCGACAAGATCGTCATCCTCGTGGACGACGTGCTGTACACCGGCCGCACGGTCCGGGCCGCCATCGACGTCATCATGGACTGGGGCCGGCCGCGGGCCATCCGCCTGGCCGTGCTCATCGACCGCGGCCACCGTGAGCTGCCCATCCGGCCCGACTTCGTGGGCAAGAACGTGCCCACCTCCCAGCGCGAGATCATCAAGGTGCGCGTGCAGGAGATCGACGGGAACGACGACGTGGTCGTCGGGGAGGTGCAGGCGTGACGACCCTCCAGCACAAGGACCTGATCGGCCTGGAGGATCTGTCCCGCGAGGAGATCCTGGCCATCCTGAACACCGCCGAGGCTTTCCGGTCCGTCTTCGACCGGCCGGTGCGCAACGTGCCCATCATGCGCGGCAAGACGGTGGTGAACCTCTTCTTCGAGCCGAGCACGCGGACGCGCATCAGCTTCGAGCTGGCCGAGAAGCGCCTGTCGGCGGACATCGTCAACTTCTCCGCGGCCAGCTCCTCGCTGAAGAAGGGCGAGACGCTGCGCGACACCGCCGAGAACATCCAGGCCATGAAGGTCGACATGATCGTCATGCGCCACAGCTCGCCCGGGGCGGCGGCCTACCTGGCCAAGGTCCTGGACGCCAGCGTGATCAACGCCGGCGACGGCGCCCACGAGCACCCCACCCAGGGCCTGCTCGACATCATGACCATGCGGCAGCGGCTGGGGAACCTCGAGGGCAAGAAGGTCACGATCATCGGCGACATCTCCCATTCCCGCGTGGCGCGCTCGAACATCTACGGGCTGACCAAGCTGGGGGCGGAGGTCACCGTCTGCGGCCCGCCGACCATGGTGCCCGGCGCCATGGCCAAGCTGGGCGCGCGGGTCGAGCACGACCTGCAGCGCGCGGTGGCCGACGCCGACGTGCTGAACATCCTGCGCATACAGCTCGAGCGGCAGAGCCAGATGGTGTTCCCGAGCAACCGCGAGTACTCCCTGCTCTTCGGCGTCACCGACGAGGTGCTGCGCCGGACCAAGCCCGACTGCTTCGTCATGCACCCGGGCCCCATGAACCGCGACGTCGAGATCAGCTCCGAGGTGGCCGACGGCCCGCGCCAGGTCATCCTGGACCAGGTGACCAACGGCGTCGCCGCCCGCATGGCGATCATCTACCTGCTCTCCGGCGGAGATCCGGGACAACTGGGCGCGCCCGCCGCCTGAAGGAGACGATAGAGATGGACTGGAACTGGAACCGCATCCCCGCCGAGTACCTGGTGACCAACGTCATGCTCTGCCGCGGCGGCAAGCTGTCCAAGCGCAAGGGCTTCCTCCACGTGAAGAAGGGTCGGGTCGAGGGGCTCGGCGTCGGATCGCCGAAGCGCGAGGGCGTGCCCGTCCTGGACGGGAAGGGCCTGGTCTGCGCACCCGGCCTGGTCGACGTGCACGTGCACTTCCGCGAGCCCGGCCAGGAGGAGAAGGAGACCATCGCCACCGGCTCGCGCGCGGCGGCCGCGGGCGGCTTCACCGCGGTCGTGACCATGCCCAACACCACGCCGCCGGTGGACAGCGCGCCCATGGTGCGCTACATCCTCGACCGCGCCGACGAGGCCGGCCTGTGCCGGGTGTTCCCCACCGCCGCCATCTCCAAGGGGCAGCAGGGGGAGACCCTGACCGAGTTCGGCGACCTGGTGGGCGCCGGCGCGGTGGGCTTCACCGACGACGGCCGGCCCGTGATGCACGGCAAGCTCATGCAGTACGCCCTGCAGTACTCGAAGATGCTGGGCGTGCCCGTCGCGTGCCACGCCGAGGACCTGCACCTGGCGGGCGGCGGCGTCATGCACGCCGGCTACTGGTCGACCAAGCTGGGTCTGGCCGGGATGCCGCGTCTGGCCGAGGACACCATGATCTTCCGCGACGTGGAGCTGGCCAAGACCACCGGCGGGCATCTGCACGTGGCGCACGTCAGCACCAAGGGCGCGGTGGACATCATCCGGCGCGGCAAGGAGGCGGGCGCGAACGTCACCGCCGAGGTCACGCCCCACCACCTGTCCCTCGACCATTCCTGCTGCCGCGACTTCTCGCCGCGCTTCAAGATGAACCCGCCCCTGCGCGAGGAATCCGACATCGAGGCCCTGACCCAGGGCCTGGTCGACGGCGTGATCGACTGCGTGGCCACCGACCACGCGCCGCATACCGCCATGGAGAAGGAGCTGATGCTCGACCAGGCGCCCTTCGGCGTGGTCGGCCTGGAGACGGCGCTGGCCGTCTGCAACACGTATCTTGTCCAGGAGGGCAAGCTGGACCTGGGACAGCTCGTCCACCGCATGAGCGAGGCCGCGGCGGAGATCTACAACCTGCCGGCGGGACGGCTGGAGGAGGGCGCCGACGCCGACTTCATGCTCTTCGACCCCGCCGAGTCCTGGACGGTGGCCCCCGAGGCCCTGTACGCCAAGAGCAAGAACACGCCCTACGCGGGCGAGACCCTGACCGGCCGCGTGAAGGCGACGTTCCTCCGGGGACGTCTGACCCATCACGAGGAGGACGGATGAGCGACCGCACACGGCTGACGGCGCTCCTGACCGCCCTGGCCGTCACGGTCGGCGCGGTCGGGTGCGCCAAGTTCAACACCTTCTGGAACGCGCAGAAGGCCTTCGACACCGCCGAGCGCGTGCACGAGGAGCGTCTGAAGGCCGGCGAGGACGTGGCCAAGCCCACGCCGGGGCAGGTCACCGACTACAACCTGTCCATCGAGAAGTGCCAGAAGCTGCTGGCCGACTATCCCGGACACGGCCTGACCGACGACGCCCTGTTCATGATGGCCAAGGCCTACCACCGCATCCAGTCCTACCGCATGTCCATCTCCAAGCTGGACCTGCTCTTCCAGAACTTCCCGTCCAACAAGTTCATGGAGGAGGCCCTGTACCTGCAGGCCGCCAACCACATGCTGATCGGCGACGTGCGGGCGGCCGAGGACTACATCACGCAGATGGCGCAGAGCTTCCCCGACAGCCGCTTCCAGGCCGAGGTGCTGCGGGTCGGCGGCGACAACGCCTTCGCCTTGGAGCACTGGGATCGGGCCCGCGACAGCTACGTCCGTTACCTGGCCTCCTTCGCCGACGACGAGAACGCGCCCCAGGCCGCCTACAACCTGGCCTTCTGCCACTGGAAGCTGGGGGAGCACCTGTCGGCCCACGACCGGATCGAGGCCCTGGCCGCGGGGCCGGAGGCCGAGGCGGAGCTACTCTTCCTGTCCCGCCTGCTGCAGGTGCGCTGCCTCGCAAGGCTCGACCGCTTCGAGGACGCCGAGGCGCTCGCCGCGTCGATCGAGCCGGACGCGGAGGCCTACGGCAAGCAGGGGCTGCTGCTGCTGGCGAGGGGGGAGGCGCTCATCCTGCAGGGGAACCTGGAGGACGCCGGCGCCCTGCTGCGCGACATGCCCGAGGACTGGATCAACGCCGACGTGTCGCCCCTGCGCGGCGAGCTGCTCGGCGGGGTCTACCTGTGGGAATGGGATCTGGAGAACGCCAAGGAGCAGTACGCCGCCGCCGTCCGGCAGCCGCGCCTGCTGAACGACCCGGACTACTGCCAGAGCATGTCCGACGCCCTGGACGACTACGTCCAGGCGGGCACGCGCATGGAGTCGGCCTCGGACCGGGATCTGCCCGGTTACAAGCTGACGCGCGCGAACATCCTCTACTTCCACCTGGATCGCCCGGAGTTGGCCCTGGAGCTCTATCGCGACGTGGCCTCGACCGCCGAGCTCGACTCGAGCGCCGCCGTGAGGGGGCTCTACGGCGCGGCCGTCGTCCATCGCGACCACCTGGCCGAGCCGGACTCGGTGGCGGTCCTGCTCGAACGGCTGCGGAGCGATTACCCCGACGCGCCCCAGACCTTCATGCTCGAGACCGGCGACGACGGCGACCTGTACGCCTTCGTCATGGAACAGGACCGCCTCGACCGCGAGACGCAGCTGGCCGACGCCGACATCGACGCGGCCGGGGTGATCGAGCCGGAGGAGACGGCGACGCCCGATCAGGTCCGCGAACCCGGCGCCCGCTACTCGCGGTGGCGCGAACGCAAGCTGAGGCGCAACTCGTGAACGAATCCCATCCGACCCGCCGTCTGGCCGGGATCGTGGCCGACGTCTCGCCCGTTTCTGCGAGCATGTTCGAGCTGCGTCTGGAGCTCGAGGCGGACACGGGCTTCCGACCCGGCCAGTTCGCCATGCTGAACCTGGGCGACGGGCCCGGGATGACCCTGCCCCGTCCCTTCTCGATCCATCGCGCCGACGGTCGCGTCGTGTCGCTGCTCTTCAAGGCGGTCGGCACGGGCACGCGCCGTCTGGCCGACTGTCGTCCCGGCGCGGCGGTGGTCTATCTCGGACCGTTGGGACGACCGTTCCCGGCCCCCGCACCCGGTGACCCGCCGCGTCTGCTGCTGGCCGGCGGCGTGGGGCTGCCCCCGTTGCTGGCATGGCGACGCGTCCACGGCCGCGACGGCGACCTGAACCTCTGCGGCGGACGCGACGGCGCCGACCTGCCCTGGAACCTGCTCGGGGGAGACTGGGACTGCAGCGTCGACCGCGCCGTCGACCTGCCCGCCGGCCGCACCGCGTTGACCGGCACGGTGATCGACCTGGCCCGCGCGCGCCTGGCCGACGGCGGGGACGAGGTCCGCCACGTCCTGGCCTGCGGCCCGTTGCCCCTGCTGCGCGCCGCCCGCGACCTGGCCCGCGAACGGGGCTGGCCCTGTCACGTCTCGGTGGAGGAGCGCATGGGCTGCGGTTACGGCGTGTGCCGGGGCTGCGTGGTGCCCCGGCCCGGGGAGGCGGGCTGGGCGACCGCCTGCCAGGACGGGCCCGTGCTGCCGGCCGAGGACGTGGACTGGGAACGTTTCGGTCGCGCCAATCGCGGCGCGCCGCCGGTGAGCGCATGCGGGGAACGACGCGACGACGCGGGAGGCGACGCATGAGCACGCGACCTGACTGGCTGCCCTTCGATCCCGCGGAACCCGTCGTCCTGGGGCCCCGCCGTCTGCCCGGCCGGATCTGGACCGCTTCGGGCTGCTTCGGCTACGGCCTGCTGGGCGGCGACATCGACGCGCCCGACGGACTGAACCCCTTCGACGGCCTCGGCGCCGTGGTGACCAAGACCATCACGCCCGCGCCCCGGCTCGGCAACCCGCCGCCGCGCGTGTGGGACGCCGGTCCCGGCGCCCTGAACTCCATCGGTCTCGAGAACCTGGGGCTCGATCGCTTCCTGGACGAGATCGTGCCCGCGCTGCACGCGGCCGGCACGCCCTTCGTGGCCAGCCTGGCCGGCACCCGGCCCGACGAGTTCGGGCCCATGGTCCGTCGTCTGCGCGAGACGGCCGCGGACTGTCCCGGCTGGCACGGCGTGGAGCTGAACCTGAGCTGTCCCAACGTGGCCCACGGCGGCGTGGACTTCGGGCGGCAGCCCGACACCGTGCGGGCCTGCGCCGAGGCGGCGGCCGCCGAGATCGGCGATCGGCTCCTGCTGGCCAAGCTCACGCCCAACGTGGCCCGCATCGCCGAGCTGGCCGCGGCGGCGGCCGCGGGCGGGATCCACGGCGTGACCGCCATCAACACCCTGGTCGGCATGGACATCGACACGGCCACGGGCGAACCCGTCCTGCCCCTGCGGCGCGGCGGCTACAGCGGGCCGGCGATCCGGCCGGTGGCCCTGGCCAAGGTCGACGAGATCGTGCAGGAGACCGGTGTGCCGGTGGTGGGCGTGGGCGGCATCGGCACGGCCGACGACGCGCTCAAGTTCTTCGCGGTGGGGGCGGCGGCGGTGCAGGTGGGCACGGCGCAGATGGCCGATCCCTTCGCGGCGGCGCGCATCGCCGCCGCCTTCGCCTAGAAGTCGTCGCGGGGCGGGGCGAAGTCGTCGAGGTCCTCCTCCGGCAGCTCCTCGAGATCCTCTTCGAGGCCCTCGCTGAGGGTCGGCGTCGTCTCCTCGGCCTCGACCTCGGGCTCGTCCGGATCGGCCGGCAGGCCCTCCGGGAAATCCGCTTCCAGCAGATCGATCAGCGTGCAGGGCTGCGAGAGCAGCTCCTCGGCCAGGCGTGCGCCCAGGTCGCGGGCCTCGTCGGCGTCGCCGCGCAGCACGGCCTGGACCGGCGCCGAACCCGAGCGCGAACCGATGGCGCCGGTGATGATCAGCTGCCAGTCGTTGGCCTGGGCCAGCACCCCCATGGCGCAGTCCTGGTCGGAGCGGATGCGCTCGCGGAAGGACAGCTCGGCCATCATCTCCTGGCGCGACGCGTCGCAGTCCGCCTCGGCGGCCACGGCCAGGGACTCCTGGTCGTCGTCGCGGGCCAGCAGGGCGATCAGGCCCTGGCCGGCGCCCGGCAGCATCATCTCCGGGAAGAAGATCTCCGACATGACGTCCTGCACGCCGAGCCGCTCGCCCTGGGCGGCGGGGATGACCAGGCAGTCGCAGGCGTCGCGCTGCAGGTAGGCCTCCAGCGAGGCCACCACGCCGCCGCTCATCAGCACTGGTTCCAGATGGGGCCACAGGGTCGAGATCTGGGCGTGGGACCGGTTGCTGAGCACGCCGATGCGCGTGCCTTCGGCCAGGTCGTCGGCGATCAGGCCCTCGCGGTGGAGCAGGGCGTCGTAGGGGGTGTCGCGCTCGAGCACCGCCGCGACGGCCAGACCCGCGGGCAGGGGCGTCGTCAGGTCCTCGGCGCAGATGTCCACGAGCTGGAACGTGCCGGCGGCCAGCTCCTTCAGCAGGAACTCCACCTCGGCGGGGGAGTGGGTGCTGTAGAACTCCTTGCCCCGGGCGCGGTGGGCCTCGGGCTCCGAGACGGTCGCCATGTCGAAGATGGCCTTGGGGTGGCTGCGCTTGAGACGGTCGATGACGATCTGGGTCTGCGCGCGGTTCAGCCGGCCGTCGAGGGTGCCGAGGGTGAAGGTGCCGGTGCTCTTCACGGGTCGTCTCCCTTTCGCGCGGGTCAGCGCCCGCAGGTGTCCAGGTGCGCGCGCACGAGCTCGCCGATGCGCTTGGCGTCGTCCAGGGGCAGGGCCTGGTAGATGGGCAGCGTGAGGATCTCCGCGCCGGCGGCCTCGGCCCGCTCCAGCTCGCCGTGGACGCGGCAGTACTCCGCCAGGGGATGCCGGTGCAGCGGCGGATCGTAGTAGACGCCGTAGTCGACGCCGGCCTCCGCCAGGCTCTCCTGCAGTCGGACGCGCTCGGGCACCCGGACCCAGTACTGGTGGTGCGTGACCCGCAGTCCCGCGCCGGGGGTCTGGCCGGCGAAGCGGTTCGCCGCGGGGATGGCCGCGTCGTAGATGGCGGCGGCCCGGTCGCGGTCGGCCTGCTCATCGGAGAAGCGGGCCAGGCGGATGCGGATGGCCAGGGCCTGGATCTCGTCGATGCGGCTGTTCCAGCCCGAGCGCAGGACGCCGTCGATGCTCACGGCGTCGTGGCCGCGCAGCTTGCGGATCAGGTCGGCGTCGGCCGCGTCGCGACACAGGACCAGGCCGCCGTCGCCGATGCCCGGCAGGTTCTTGGTCGGGTAGAAGCTCAGGCAGGACATGCGGCCGAAGGCGCCGCAGGGCCGGCCCTTGTAGAAGGAGCCGAAGGCCTGGCACATGTCCTCGATCACGTCGAGGCCGTGGGCGTCGGCGGTGGCCTGCAGGGCGTCCATGTCGCAGGGCACGCCGAAGATGTGCACCGGCAGGATCGCGCGGGTGCGCTCGGTGACGGCCTCGGCCACCAGCTCGGGACGCAGGTTCAGGTCCTCGTCGGCGATGTCCACCAGCACCGGCGTGCCGCCGAGGCGGACGATCGCCTCCAGGGTGGCCACGAAGGTGTAGGGGGTGGTGATCACCTCGACGCCGGGCCCGACGCCGGCGATCTGCAGCGCCAGGTAGAGGGCGGCCGAGCCGGAGGCCACGCCGACGGAGTCGTCCACCTCGCAGGCCGCGGCCATCTCGTGCTCCAGCGCCGCGGTCTCCTCGCCCAGGATGTAGGCGCCCGAGGTCAGGATGCGATCGACGCCCGCCAGGATCTCCTCGCGGCAGGGCATCATGGGCGAGACCAGGTCGTATCTCGGCACGCGGCGCATCGGTTCCTCTTTCATGTCGGCCATCCTGTCCCGGTCATCCCCGCGGACGACCGAAGGAGCGGTAGGCGATGCCGTGCTCGTCCATCATGTCGCGACGATAGACGTTGCGGCAGTCCAGGAAGTTCTTGCCGGCCACCAGCCCGGCCAGACGCGCCAGGTCGAGCTGTCGGTATTCGTTCCACTCGGTGACGAGCACCACCAGGTCGGCGCCCTCGGCGGCGTGGTACGGCCCGTCGCAGTACATCAGGTCGGGATGGATCTCGCGGAAGTTGTCCATGGCCACCGGGTCGTGCACGCGCAACGTCGCGCCCGCGTCCTGCAGGCCGGCCACCAGGGCGCGGGCCGGCGCGTCGCGGATGTCGTCGGTGTTGGGCTTGAAGCTCAGGCCCAGCAGGGCCACCGTGCGGCCGGACAGGTCGGGCACCAGTTCGCGGGCCTTGTCCAGGGCCGTGCCCGGCAGCGCCGCGTTGACCCCGATGGCCGCGCGCACGATGGACATGTCCGTCCCCGCGGTCTGCGCGATGTGCACGATGGCGTTGGTGTCCTTGGGCAGGCAGGAGCCGCCGAAGCCCAGGCCGGCGTGCAGGAACTTGGGCCCGATGCGCTTGTCCAGGCCCATGGCCCGGGCCACCAGGGAGACGTCGGCGTTCACGCGGTCGGCCAGCTGGGAGATCTCGTTGATGTAGGAGATCTTCACGGCCAGGAAGGCGTTGCTGGCGTACTTGATCAGCTCGGCCGTCTCGATGTCGCCGTGGACGATGGGCGTCTCCAGCAGGTACAGCGGCCGGTAGATCTCGCGCATGATCTTCTCGGCCCGCTCGGACTCGGTGCCGATCACCACGCGGTCGGGCCGCATGAAGTCCTCGATGCTCGAGCCCTCGCGCAGGAATTCGGGGTTGCTGGCCATGTCGAAGTCGATGGGCTCGCTCTGGGCGGCGCGCACGGCCTCCTTGACCTTGAGCGAGGTGCCCACCGGCACCGTGCTCTTGGTGACGATCACGTAGGGGCGCGTCATCAGGCGCCCGATCTCCTCGGCCACCTGCAGGACGTAGGTCAGGTCCGCCTCGCCCGAGTCGGACATGGGCGTCTGGACGGCGATGAAGATCACGTCCGAGGCCTCCATGGCCTCCTGCAGCGAGGTGGTGAAGAAGAGGCGTCCCCCCGCGACGTTCTTGGCGACCAGGAGGTCCAGGCCGGGCTCGTAGATGGGCATCTTGCCGGCGTGCAGGTCGGCGATGCGCTGCTCGTTGATGTCCACGCACCGGACTTCGTGGCCGAAGTCGGCGAGGCAGGCGCCGGACACCAGACCGACGTACCCGGTTCCGATCATGCAGATACGGCTCATGAGGTCTGCTCCCTGGTCCACTGCAGCAGGTCGTGCAGGGTGTCATCGAAGCCGACGGCGGGCGTCCAGCCCGTCGCGGCGGCCAGTTTCGTGTTGTCGCCCACCATGTAGGGCACGTCGGAGGGACGGAACCGTTCGGGATCCGGCTCGACCCGGATCTCAGAGTCTGACGCGGCCAGCAGGATGTCCAGTCCCTTTTGCATGCTGCGGCCCTCGCCCGAACTGATGTTGTAGACCTCGCCCGGCGCGCCCTTCTCGCGCAGCAGGCGGTAGGCGCGGATCACGTCGCGCACGTGCAGATAGTCGCGAGTCGGCGAGAGATCGCCGACGCGCAGCACGGCCTCCTGCCCGCCCCGCTCGATGGCGACGATCTGCCGCGCGAAGGAGGGGTAGGCGAACACGGGCGACTGCCCGGGACCGGTGTGGGCGAAGGGCCGCGCCACCAGCACCGGCAGGTCGAAGGAGCGGTGGTACTGGAGACAGAGCAGGGACTGCGTCACCTTGCTCACCCCGTAGGGGGAGAGGGGGCGCGGCAGGTCGGCCTCGGTCAGGGGCTCCGACCGCACGGGCGGGCCGTACTCCTCGGAGGAGCCCACGGCCACCAGCAGCGGACGCGATGCCGCCGGCCGGGCGCGCAGGGCCTCCAGCAGGCGCAGGCAGCCGGTGACGTTCACGTCGAAGGTGAGGTGGGGATCCTTGAAGGACAGCGCCGCCGAGCTCTGGGCCGCCAGGTGGTAGATCGCGTCGGGGGCGAAGGTCTCGACGATCTCCGCGACGGCGCCGGGCGCCGCCAGGTCGAGATCGCGGAAGCGCCAGCGTCCGCGGGGGCCCTCGTAGGTCGCCTCGCCGGCGGCGTCCACGCCCGACAGGGTGCAGTCGCCGAGCCGGGCGGGGGGCGCCTCCGGGTCGGGCGTGCGGCCGAGGCCCAGGACCTCGCAGCCGTCGCTCAGCAGATCGTCGATCAGCCAGCCGCCCACGAATCCGTTGGCGCCCGTGATGAGTACCTTTTCCATCCTCGACCTTCCGCTCAGCCGTTCAGCAGCCGGAGCCATTCCTTGTAGATGCAGCGGTCCATGATCACGGTCAGGCCGGCGTCGCGGGCCACCTTGGCGGCCTCCTCGTTGACGACGCCCTCCTGCATCCAGACGCATCGGGCGCCCGCGGCCACGGCCGCGTCCACCACCGGTCCCACGGTGTCGCTGCGGCGGAACACGTCCACCACGTCCACCGGACCGGGGACATCGGCCAGTTCGGGGTACACCTTGACCCCGAGCACTTCCTGGAGCATGGGATTCACGCCGCTGACCTCGAGATCCAGGCCCTGCAGGAACTTCGTGATGCCGTGACTCGCCCGTTCGGGCTTGTCGGAGATGCCGACCACCGCCACGCGCTTCATGGTGCGGAGGATGTCGGCGACCGCGGCGTCGGGCACGCCGTCGGCGAACTGGGAGCTTCCCGTCTCGTTCATGGTGGTCCTCCTCTTTCAATCGGTGCACCCGGGCCAAGAAAAAACGGGTCCGTCCGATCGGATCCCGCGACTGCGCCGGCAGCGAAACGACAGTACCGGCTGGGGATGGGGTTGTCCAGCCTTTCGGAGGCGGCCGGGGAGCGGCGAACGGCCATTTTCGGCTTCCCCGGCGCCGCGGCGGTTGTTATTTTCGCCCGGAAGCAGTTGTCAAACAATCGACAGCCAAGGTGGCCCCATGAATCCCGTGATGACGTCCCTCCTGCTGCTCTGCGCGCTGGCCTTCTTCATCGACACCATGGCCAACCGGATGTGGCTGCTGAAGGCCGCCGAATCCGATCCGCAGCCCCGACGCCCGGCCGAGCGTCTGCGGCGCCTGCTGACCATCGGCCTCGGCCAGCAACGGCTGCTCTACGAGCGGGCCGCCGGCTGGATGCACGTGCTGATCTTCGTCGGTTTCCTGGTGGCCGCGCTGCGGACGATCACCCTGATCGGCCGCGGCTTCGCGCCCGAGTTCGAGCTGCCCGGCTTCGGCGGGGGGCTCGGCCTGGCCTACGCCGCCGTGAAGGACCTCTTCGAGGTGGCCGTGCTCGGCGCCGTGCTCTACGGCGTGTGGCGGCGCCTGGTCGTCCGCCCGGCGCGCCTGCACCTGAGCCTGGAGGCCGTGGGCATCCTGCTGTGGATCGGCGCCCTGATGGTCACCGACCTGCTGGGGGACGCGGCGCTCTTCGCCCTGGAACCCCATCACCACGAGGCCGGCTGGGCCTTCGTCGGCTCGGCCCTGAGCGGGTTGTTCGCCGGCGATCCGGCGGCCGCGCAGTCCTGGTTCCAGTGGATGTACTGGCTCCACGTGGCGGGGGTGCTGGCCTTCCTGAACTACCTGCCCTACGGCAAGCACTTCCACGTCATCACGGCCCTGCCCAACGTCTACGCCATGAAGCTCGATCCGCCCGCGGTGGTGGACCGGATGGAGTTCGAGGGCCGGGAGAGCTTCGGTGTGGGCAAGGTGGAGGACCACAAGTGGACGCGGTTGCTGGACATGTTCAGCTGCACCGAGTGCGGGCGCTGCACCGTGCACTGTCCCGCCGCGTCGACGGGCAAGGCCCTGCAGCCGCGCGAGGTGATCACCGACCAGCGCGACCATCTCTACGCCCACGCCGACGCCATCGGCGCCGTCGGCAAGCTGAAGCACCTCGGCCGCGACGAAGAGGCCGCCGCGACCGCGGCCGCCATCGAGCGCGAACCCCTCGCCGGCGGCGTGATCACCGACGACGTGCTCTGGGCCTGCACCACCTGCGGCTACTGCCAGACGGTCTGCCCGGTGTCCATCGGGCACATCGACCACGTGATCGACCTGCGCCGCCACCTGATGATGATGGAGGCCCGCATGCCCGCCGAGTTCGCCACGGCGATCAAGGGTCTCGAGACCAACTCCAACCCCTGGAACGTGGGCGCCGCCGCCCGCGAGGACTGGATCGGCGACCTCGCGGTGCCGCGCCTGCGCGACAAGGGAACGGCCGAGTACCTGCTCTTCGTCGGCTGCGCCGGCTCCTTCGACGAGCGCAACAAGGACGTGCTGCGCAGCCTCTGCCGCCTGCTGACCGCCGCCGAGGCGGACTTCGCGGTGCTCGGGTCCGAGGAGGGCTGCTGCGGCGATCCGGCGCGGCGCTCCGGCAACGAGTACCTGTTCCAGATGCAGGCCCAGCAGAACGTCGACACCTTCAAGCGCTTCGGCGTCAAGAAGGTCGTCACGGCCTGCCCGCACTGCTTCTCCGTGATCGGCAACGAGTACCCCCAGTTCGACCTGGAGGGCGTGGAGGTCGTCCACCACAGCCAGCTGCTGGCCGAGCTGCTCGCCGCGGGCCGGCTGGAGGTCAAGGGCGGCGCGACCGCCAAGGTCACCTACCACGACTCCTGCTACCTGGGCCGCCACAACGACGTCTACGACGCGCCCCGCGACGCGGTGGACGCCCTGGGCGCCCCGCGGGTGGAGATGCCCCGCCACGGCCGCGACGGCTTCTGCTGCGGCGCCGGCGGCGGCCGCATGTGGATGGAGGAGTCCGAGGGCACGCGCATCAACCACGACCGCGTGACCGAGGCCGCCGAGGCCGGGGCCGAGGAGGTCTGCACGGCCTGCCCCTTCTGCCTGACCATGATCGCCGACGGCATCAAGGAGACCGACCGGGAGGGGAGCCTGCGGGCCCTCGACCTCGCGGAGATGATCGAGCGCGACCTGGCCTGAGGGCCGCGTCGTAATTGATCTTGCCGATCAAGATCGATTCGGTATCATATGGCCGCCTCCCTTTCCGGGGGGCGGCACCCTTTTCCGGGAGATGACGATGGCCCCCTACGACCCCGTGAAATCGACGGACCGCCTGAACGCGCTCTGGTCCCGCGGCCAGGACTTCCTGGGCTGCGAGATCCCCATCATGTGCGGCGCCATGACCTGGATCTCCGATCCGCAGCTGGTGTCCACGGTCGGCAACATGGGCGGGTTCGCCTCGCTGGCGGGCGGCAACATGCCGCCGGAGATGTTCGCCGACGTCATCGACGAGACCCGCGGACTGACCGACCGCCCCTTCTCGGCCAACATCATCGTCATCGCGCCCAACTACCGGGACCATCTGGACATCTGCTGCGAGAAGAAGATGAGCCACATCGTCTTCGCCGGCTCCATCCCGCGCCAGAGCGAGGTGCAGCAGGCCAAGGACAGCGGCGCCAAGGTGATCTGCTTCGCCTCGACCGCGTCGATGGCCAAGCGCATGATCCGCTTCGGCGCCGACGCCCTGGTGCTCGAGGGCAGCGAGGCCGGCGGCCACATCGGCCACGTGTCCACGACCGTGCTGCTCCAGGACATCCTCTTCGACTACGCCGACGAGCTGCCCATCTTCGTGGCCGGCGGCATCGCCCACGGCGGCATGATCGGACACCTCTGCCTGATGGGCGCGGCCGGCGCCCAGCTCGGCACCCGCTTCGTGGTGGCCGAGGAATGCCAGGCCCACGACAATTTCAAGCGGGCCTTCATCAAGGCCCGCGCCCGCGAGGCCATCTCCACGCCCCAGTACAGCTCCAAGCTGCCGGTGGTCGCGGTCCGCGCCCTGAAGAACAAGGCCATGGACAGCTTCGGCGACCTGCAGATGGACCTGCTCGAGAAGCTCGCCAAGGGCGACATCAACCGCGTCGACGCCCAGTACGAGGTGGAGAAATACTGGGTGGGCAGCCTGCGCGACGGCGCCGTGGACGGCGACGTGGACAAGGGCTCGCTTATGGCGGGCCAGTCGGTGGGCCTGGTGCACGAGGTCCAGCCCATGCGCGAGATCCTGCAGCAGATGGTGGACGAGGCGGATGCGGCGGTGGCGCAGGTGGGGGCACTTATGCGATGATGGTCGCGGGTTCCTGGATCTCCGGGGCCCGCGGATCCGGTCCGATATGACCAACACATGACGATTGGACTGCCGATGATCGAGCGTATGACGGTCTTCATCAGCGGCGTCAGCAACGAGTTCAGCCACTACCGGGAGCAGGTCGCCAAGGCCCTGCTGAGTCGCGGGGTCTTTCCGAACAACCAGGACATATTCCCCACGGATTATCGAGCCGTGGAAGGGATGCTCATCTCCCGGATCAAGGAGTCCGACGCGGTCATCTGCCTGGTCGGCTTCGAGTACGGAACGGAACCCGAGCACCAGCCGGACGATCGGCATCTTTCCTATTCACAGCGCGAATACGAGATCGCCAGGGCCCAGGGGAAACCCGTCTACGTGTTCCTGGCATCCGAAAGCACGTACAAGCCCGAGGACCCGCCGCCCGAACTGGAACGCGAATTCGGGCTCCAGGCTCTTTTCAGGAAGTCGCTGGAGGACAACGACAACATCTACTACAAGTTCGAATCCGAGAGACAGCTGATCGAACAGGTCCTGAAGATACCGGTCATCGAGAACGCGAAACCCAACATCGCCGCCACGCGCCTGCCGACCGGTAAATCCGAGTTCATCGACCGGGACGGCGAGCGGGAGATGTTGTCCAGGTTCTGGGAAGACGACAGCGCCAACGTCGTGTCCATCGTCTCCTGGGGTGGAGTCGGCAAGACCGCCCTGGTCTCGCGGTGGCTCGCGGACATGGCCAAGAAGAAGTACGGCGATGCCGTGAACGTCTTCGACTGGTCATTCCACAGCCAGGGGGCCGGACAGGACGGTCTCTGCACGACCGACGACTTCATCGACTCCGCATTGCGTTTCTTCGGGGATCACGGACTGGCCGGCACCAACGCATCGCCGTGGGACAAGGGGGCGCGGCTCGCCGATCTGGCCGGATACAGCCGGACCCTGCTCGTGCTCGACGGGGTGGAGCCCCTGCAGCACCCGCCCGGCCCGGAGGCGGGGCAGTTCAAGGACCCCTCCCTCAAGGCCCTGCTGACGAAGCTGGCACAGTGGAACAAGGGCCTCTGTCTGGTCACGACCCGCGAGCCGGTCACCGATCTGGGCACCTTCAACGAGACCACCTTGCAGGAAGTCCAGCTGGAGCACCTCGAAGACGACGTCGGCGCGGCCCTGTTGCGCACGATCGGCGTCGTGGGCGGCGAAGACGAGTTGCGCCAGGCGAGCCGCGAGGTCCACGGCCACGCGCTGACCTTGAATCTCCTGGGGAAGTACCTGGTTCTCGCCCACAACCGTGATATCTCGAAGAGAGACCAGGTCCGGTTCGTCGAAGCGGATTCCGAACTGCAGGGCGGATACGCCTTCAAGGTCCTGGAGGCCTACGAAACGTGGATGCGCGAGCGGGACGAGGCCGGCGAGCGCCTCATCGCCGTGATGAGGCTGATGGGACTGTTCAACTGCCCCGCTCCCCTCGACTGTCTCAACGCCTTGAGAACCCCGCCGGTCATCGAGGGCATCAACGAGCTGCTGGTGGACATCGGCGACAAGGACTGGAACATCGCGTTGCGGACTCTGGAGGAGCGTCGTCTGCTGATCCTGAGCAAGATCTACACGGACATTCCCGGCCCGCCGGATTTCATAGACGCGCATCCGCTCATCCGCGAATACAACGCGCGGAAGCTCCGCGACCAGGGCGGGACCGCCTGGCGGGAAGCCCACCACCGGCTCTACGACCACCTCGCCGGACGGTCCGTGCCGACCCCGTCGACCGTGGACGACCTCCAGCCCCTCATCCAGACCGTCATGCACGGTTGCCAGAGCGGTCGCCACGAGGAGACCTTCAACGACATCTACTGGAAGCGGGTCGTCGGCGGGGCCGTCTCGCATCACAACCGTCCCGTCGGCGCGTCGTCGGGCATGCTCGGCGTACTGCGCGAGTTCTACGACCGACCCTGGACCCGCACCGTGGAAGGCCTGGAACCGGAAACCCGGCTGAGGGTGATCGGCGAGGCGGGCATCTACCTGTTCGTGCTCGGGCATCTGCGGGACGGGGCGGATGTGCTGAGCACCTACATCGACGAGCTGAAGGGGATCGGGAACTGGGTGGGCGCCGCCCGCAGCGCCAGACTCGCACGTGAAGCCCACCTGCTGATGGGCGACTTCAGGCGAGCCTCGGCTTTGGCGGAAAAAGGCGTCGAGTATTCGGATCGGGACGCCAGCGACGACGGTCGCAACGAGCAGCTCGTGGCCCGGGCCGCCCTGGCCCAGGTCCTCCACCTGCAGGGCAAGGCCGACGAGGCCCTGGCGTGCTTCGAGGAGGCCCTCCGCCTCGAACGTGAGATCTGGGGGCCGTATTTCGAGCTCTTCGGCTATTCGGGCTTCTGGTTCTGCGAGTTCCTGCTCGACCAGGGCGATCTCGAACGCGCCCGCACCACGGCCGAGTTCATGCATGCTCAGGCCGAGGAGAGCGGCTGGGCTTTGGAGCAGGCTCTCAGCAAGCTTATTCTCGGCGTCCTCCACTGCAGGGAGTCCGCCGTACGGGGCCGCCCCCTGCCCGAGAAGGCCCTGAACCTGCTGACGGAAGCCGAGGCGGTGATCACCTACACCGGCCAGCAGCACCACCTGGTGAACACGCTCCTGACCCGCGGCAACCTGTTCCGTGAATTCGGGCACTGCGAAGCCGCCCTGCGCGATCTCGACCGGGCGGGCACGATCGCCCGCTCACGGGGGATGATCCAGTACCTCGCCGAGTACCACGAAGCCATGGCTTGGCTGCTACTCGTTCATGACGGCCCGGACGAGACGATGCCGGACGGGATCAGCCGTGCCCCGCTCCACCATCTGCAGGCGGCGCGGGAGCAGGCCGTCCGCATGGGATATGCGCGTCTGGTCGAACGGCTCGACGCGATCCCCGACTCAGGGTAGCACGCTGATCAGCAGCGTGATGCCGCGGAACACGAGCTCCTCCCACCGTTCATCCTCAGATCCCGCGTCTTGAATATGGGTCCGCCGTTCGACCATCCCGAAGCCGGGCGAGTAGACCAGGGTGTCGGTCTGGGTGTAGATGGGCGTGCCGAATGAGGCGAAGTGCCGTTCCATCACCACCGTCCGGCAGTCGAGCAGCATGTAGGTGGCGGGCGTATACGACTTGGCGGCCGGGAACAGTCCCGGGCCGGCGCCGGCGGCCGGCAGCGGCTCCCAGACGCGATCCTCCACGCCCGGCAGGACGGTCACCACCCAGTCGATGTCCCCTGCGCTGAGTGCGTTGGTCCAGGCGATGTCCGCCTGCCAGGTCTCGGCGACCGCCGGGGTCTTCAGCCAGGTCATCGGCGGTGTGAAATCGGTCACGATGGCCAAGCCCTCGGGATCGGAGAGCCAGCCGAGCATGTCGACGCCCGTGGCGGTGAGTTCCATGCGGTCGGCGGTCGTGGCGGGATCGCTCATGCTCTCGGCCTGGTGGCGCAGGAACTCCGTCTCCGAGAGCCTCTCGAATATGATGATCTCGGTGAGTTCGCCGCCGTCGACCACGCTGCCCTCGATCCACCAGTCGCCCTGGTAGCGGCAGGCGAAGAACTCCTGGACCGGCATCAGCTCCGGATCGCCGGCGACGGTGGCCTCCCACAGATAGGGCGCGGCGCTCTCGTTGCCGTAGATGTCGTCGAAGCGGTCGATGCCGACCTTGAAGCGCACGCCGGCCGGCAGGGGCGTCGTGAGGAGGCGGGTGAGGGTCCGTCCGTCGTCCGACCACATGTGCGGCGCGAACGACAGTTCCGAAGCCAGGGCGAAGTTGATGTCCATCAGGGAGAATCCCAGGGTGCTCCGGTCGACGGGGCGATCGAAGACGATGCGCAGATAGTGCTGATCGGCCTCGATGACCGCGCCGATCTCGGGCTCGAAGGAGAGGATCCGGGGCGCGCCCGTGACCGTCTCCGAGTCCGTGGTATAGGAGAAGGATGCGGCCTCGGCCAGGGGCGCGCCCAGGGTGTCCTCGCAGTCGGTGCCCACGTCGACGGTCACCTCGGTGTCGGCGGGCAGGGGCGGATCGAAGACCAGGAGGTAGGACTGATCGTCGTGATCGTGCACGCTGAAGGCGTGGTCGGCCTTGTCCGGCGTGGAGACCGTGACGCCGGCGGCCAGGGTGGTCTTGCTCATCCAGCGGCTGAAGACCAGCGTCACCGGGTTGTTGCGGGCCAGGCCGGCGGCGCCGGTGGCGGGCGTGTGGTCCAGCAGATGCACCTCGTCCGTCTCGGTCCAGAAGCCGATCGTGCGCGACTCGGACAGGGGCTCGCCCTCGGTGTCGAGCAGGGAGGTGTCCACGGTCAGTTCCACCTCGACGCCCTCGTCCCAGGTCGTGTGGTGGATCACCACGTTCAAGTCCGTGAGCCAATCCATCCCGGTCACGAATCCCCTCGACAGGCTCAGGGCGCCCTCCAGGGTCGTCCGATCCGGGGGACGGTCGAAGAACAGCAGGATGGGCTGGTTCACCAGGCAGCCCGGCTGTCCGTCGTAGGGGCGGCTGCCCACCAGCGCCAGGCCGTCGGACGAGGGGTCGGGATCGGGGCTCGTGGGGTCGTCGCCGCTGCAGGCGACGAGGACCAGGGCCAGGCTGAGCAGGGTCAACACGGCGGCGCGGCGGATCGTCATGGCGTCTCCCTCGCTGGATGATGGCGTCGAAAATAGGTCGTCAGGATATCACGGGGCGCCCGTGGAGCCCACGAAAAGGCGGGCCCTGTTCGGGGCCCGCCTCGTCCGATCAGCCGGATGTCGTCCGGACCTCTAGTCCAGCGCCTCGACCGCCTCCTTGAAGGCCGGCAGCACCTGGAACAGGTCCGCCACGATGCCGTAGTCGGCCGCCTTGAAGATGGGCGCGTTGGGGTCCTTGTTGACGGCCACGATGCACTTGCTCGAGCTCATGCCCGCCAGGTGCTGGATGGCCCCGCTGATGCCGGCCGCCACGTAGAGGTTCGGCGAGACGGTCTTGCCCGTCTGGCCCACCTGGTTGGAGTGGTCGACCCAGCCCGCGTCCACGATGGCGCGGCTGGCGCCGGCGGCGGCGCCCAGGGCCGCCGCCGTCTCCTCGATCAGCTTGTAGTTGTCGGCCTCCTTGATGCCGCGGCCGCCGGAGACGATCCGCTCGGCCTCGGTCAGCTCGATGCGGCCGCCCGCGGACGCCTGGATCTCGGCCACGGTCGCCTTGGGCGCGAAGCCGTCCAGACCGGGGTCGAAGCTCTCCGGCGCGACCGCCGCGCCGCCGCCCTCGCCCAGGGTGAAGGCGTTGGGCCGCACGCCCACCACGGCGGTGGACGAGCTGAAGGTCACGTCGGTGTAGCACTTGCCGGCGAAGATGGGCCGGCGCACCTTGAAGCCCCCGTCGTGCTCGAGGCCCACGCAGTCGCTCAGGCAGGCGCAGTCGAGCTTGGCGGCCAGACGCGGACCGAGGTCCTTGCCCAGGGCCGTGGACCCCATCAGCACCAGGTCGGGGGAGTGGGCCCCGCAGAAGGCGGCCATGGCCGCGCTCCAGGCTTCGCTGTTGTACGTCGCGAAATGATCGCCCGAGGCCGCGAAGAGCTTGTGCGCCCCGTACGCGCCGGCCTCGCCCGCGTCGGCCTCGCCGAGCAGGACGCCCCAGACCTCGCCGCCGGCGGCGTCGACGATCTCGCGGGCCTTCTGGATCATCTGCCAGGCGACCTTCTTGATCTGCCCGTCGCGCTGTTCTATGAAAACCGCAATGTTCGGCATGTCGGCAACCCTCCTCAGATGGCCTTGGCCTCGTCGCGCAGGAGCTTGACCAGCTCGCGGGCGGCTTCGGCGGGATCCTCGTTCTCGACGATCTTGCACTCGGCCCGGGGCGCCGGCGGCTCGTAGGAGACCACCGTGCTCAGGGCGGCGGGCGGCTCGAGGCCCAGGTCGGCGCAGGTCACCGTCTCCTGGGGCTTGGCGCCGGCCTTCATGATGTTGGGCAGGCTCGGCAGACGGGGCTCGTTGAGGCCCTTCTGGCAGGTGATCACCGCGGGCAGGGCGCCCTGGACGATCTCGGCGCCGCCCTCGATCTCGCGCGTCGCGGTGAAGGCGCCGTCGGCCACTTCGAGCTTGGTCACGACCGCGGCGTGGGCGCAGTCGAGGTACTCGGCCAGCATCAGGGGCACCTGGCCCGCGTCGTCGTCGATGGCCTGCTTGCCGGCCAGGATCAGGTCGTAGCCGTCGCGCTTGAGCACCGCGGCCAGCACCTTGGCGATCTGCATGGGCTCGGCGTTTGCCAGCGCGGGGTCGTCCACGCGGACGGCCTTGTCGCAGCCCACGGCCAGGCAATCCTTCTTGAGGGTCTCGAGGACCTTGTCGTCGCCGACGGTGACGGCGGTGATCTCGACGTCGTCGCCGAGCCGCTCCTTGATCTGCACCGCCTCCTCGACCGCGAAGGCGTCGTAGGGATTCAGCACCCGGGTGAACCCGGAATCGTCGAGTTCGGGCGCGGGGCCGGCGAGGGTGATCCGGGTCTCCGAATCGGGGACCTGTTTCACGCAGACAGCTATCTTCATGGGTCCTCCCGGTCGGGTTGGGAGCCAGCGGAAAACCGCGGTCCGCATCCGGATGCATCCGGATGCGGCAGGACGCGGCGTCGTGGACGGTCCCCGGATGATAGGCAGCGGGCGGGGGGGCGTCAATGTCGATCGGGGTGCGGGTTTGTCGCAAATGAGAGGGAGTGGTATACTCGGACAGATTCGGACGGCTTTCCTGCGGTTTCCGGGAGGCGGGATGAGGATTCGGCGAACGATACGGCTGGTCGGTTACGCGGCGCTCCTGTTGGGGCTGTGCGTGCCGGCTTCGGCCCAGGACTGCCTCTCCTACGCCGACTACCTCTATCTCCACGCCCTGCCCGATCCCGACGCCGAGGGCGGCGTCGTGTCGACCCTGGCCATCGAGGGCGGGCACGCCTTCGTCTCGACCGTCGGGCGGGGGATCCTCGCCCACGGCCTGAGCGACCCCCGGCGTTCGACCTACTTCGGCCGCATCGGCGGCAACGGCGGCGACCACGCCGTGTCGCTGGCGGGTCACGGGCTCCTCTGCGTGGCCGGCGACGAGGGCCTGCGCATCTACGACGTCGCCGACCCGTCGAACGAGCAGCTGCTGCTCTATCACGCCCACGAGACGGATATCGCGGATCTCGCCTGGCTCGGCGACCGCCTGGTCGTGCTGGACGGGGACGGGACGCTGCGCGTGGCCGCCCTGGGCGATCCCTCCGCGCCCGTCTGGACGCACGAGGGCCGGGTCGCCGAGTTCGCCTGGGCGATGGCGGCCGCGGAGACGGTCGTCTACGTCGCCGGCAGCGGCCTCGCGCTGGACGGCGGTCCGTCGTGGATCGGCGTCGGCGCGGTGCCGGTCGGTCCGGCCGGGCAGCCCCTGGAGGTCGGCGGACAGGTGCTGGACGTCGAGCTGCCGCCGATGGCCCTCGCCGTCGCCGACGGTCATCTCTGGGGCGTGGGCTGGGATTTCCACGGCTTCGTCCTGGACGACCCGCTCACGCCGACGCGGATCGCGGTGCTGCCGCAGCCCGGCTCCGACATCGTCGCGCGGAACGGGGCCCTCTTCGTCGCCGCCGGACACGACGGCCTGCGGGTCCTGGACGTCTCCGATCCCGCGACCCCCGTCGAGACGATGGCGTTCACGCCGCCCGCGCCCGTCACGCGCGTCGCCGCCGACGGCGACCTGGTCCTGATGGGCACCTCGGGCCACGGGTCCTACACGCTGGCGGGGACCAACGTCGTTCCGGTGCCCGTGCGGGACGAGCCCACCACGTTCGCGGACTATGTCTTCATGGCGCCCTGGGAGGACAAGCTTCTGGCGCTGACAGCCGCGGGCCGCTTCGAGGTCCTGGAACTGATCGACGACCAGTTCCTGGTCCCCGTCTCCGCGACGTGGCTCTACTGCGAGGAGGTGATCGGCATGATCCCGCTCGCCGAGCACTGCTTCATCATCACGCGGGATCAGCTGCTCTACACCATCGACCTCCGCGATCCGCAGGTGCCCGCCTGGCGGCAGCAGGAGGTCGGCTGCTGCGAGTACATCAACGCCGCGGTCCTGGACGGGACCCTGCTCGCGTTGTGCAAGGAATCCGGCACCGCCCTGTGGGACGTCTCGGATCCGGACGCGCCGGAGTCGGTGGGCGTCGTGACCGGCCTGGACTACGAGGACCACAGCGCGATGGCGATCGACGGGTCTCACGCGGTCGTCGTCCTGAAGGAGGGCTTCTACCCCGCCCTGGTCCTGCTCGACCTGACGGACCCGGCGCTGCCCGTCGTGCGCCACGAGCTCGTCCTGTCCTACCTGGAGACTCCGCCGACCGATCTGCAGATCGACGGCGACCTGCTCCACGTGGTCTGCTTCGAGGAGATCGAGACGTACACGGGCGTGCGGTCCGGCTTCCTGGAGCTCGAGGCCGAGCTCCCCCTCCACCACGACGCGGCCGGCCTGCGCCGGCTGGGCAACCGCGGCTTCCTCGAGGGCGGAGAGGCCGTGACGGTGCTGGACTTCGACGTCCCCGAGCAGCCCGTGGTCCTGTCGGTCATCGAGTGCGGCCGCAACCTGCAGGTGCTGCAGACGGGGATCGGCCCGCTGGCCCTGCGCTACGACGGATCGGTGGCGCGCCTGTACGCCGCCTGCGACCTGATCCTGCCCGTCGAACCCGGCGCGCCGCCGCCCGCGCCGCTGCGGCCCGACCGGACCGCGCTCTCCTCGGCGGCGCCCAACCCCTTCAATCCCAGCCTGCGGATCGGCTTCGCCCTGGCCGAACCCGGTCGCACCCGAGTCACCGTCCATGACCTGATGGGTCGCCGGATCGCCACCCTCGTCGACCGGCCCTTCGCCGCGGGCGCCCACGCCGTCGACTGGCACGGCCGCGACGACGCCGGGCGGGCCTGCGCCTCGGGGGGCTACGTGGTGAGGCTGGTGCAGGGGGACCGCGTCGACTCGCGCAAGGTGATGCTCGCCCGCTGACCCGCCCCGCTCTGGCATTCCCGCCCCGCGTCCCCTATGATTCCCGCGAACCCCATCCCCGGAGCGAACGATGAGCGATCCGACCTGCGATCTCGTGGTGATCGGCGCCGGTCCCGGCGGCTACGCGGCCGCCCTGCGCGGCGCGTCCTACGGCCTGAAGACCGTCCTGGTGGAGAAGGACGCGCGCCTCGGCGGCACCTGCGGCCTGCGCGGCTGCATCCCCACCAAGGCGCTGCTGCAATCGGCCCGCACCTGGGAGCTGTGCCGCAAGGGCGCGCGCGCCTTCGGCGTGGGCGTGGGCGAGGCGACCTTCGACTGGGCGAAGATCCTCAAGCGCAAGGAGACGGTGGTCCGCAAGGTCAGCCTGGGCGTGGCGGCGCTCATGAAGCAGGCGGAGGTGGACGTGGTGAGCGGCCACGGTCGGCTGGACGGGCCCGGCCGGGTCGTGGTGGAGCGAGAGGGGGAGGATCCCCTCGTCCTCGACGCGCCGAAGGTCATCCTGGCCACCGGCTCGACCACCTCGCGCATCCCCGGGATCGAGCCCGACGGCGAGCGCATCCTGACCAGCGACCACCTGCTGGAGATCCCCGCGGTGCCCGAGTCGATGATCGTGCTGGGCGCCGGGGCGGTGGGCGTGGAGTTCGCCGACGTGATGAGCGCCTTCGGCTGCAAGGTCGTGCTGGTGGAGATGCTGCCGCGCATCATCCCCCTGGAGGACGCCGACTGCTCCGCCGAGCTGGCCAAGGCCCTCGGGCGAAAGGGCGTCAAGGTGCACGCGGGGTGTCGCGCCTCCGACGTGACCGTCACCGAAACGGGCGTGAGCGTGAAGCTGACACGGACGGAGACGGGGGAGGAGACCGTCCTGGAGGCCGCGACCCTGCTGGTGGCCGCCGGCCGCCGCCCCGTGACCGGGGACGTGGGCCTGGACACCGTCGACGCCGTGGTCGACCGCCGCGGCTTCGTGCAGGTGGACGCCCGCCTGGAGACCGCCGTGCCCGGCCTGTTCGCCATCGGCGACATCGTGGACACGCCCCAGCTCGCCCACCTGGCCACCGCCGAGGCCGAGGTGGCCGCCGCCGCGGCCGCCGGGCGCGAGACCGTCCCCATCGACTACGATCTGGTGCCCGGCTGCACATACACCGCGCCCGAGGTGGCCTCGGTGGGCCTGAGCGAGGACGAGGCCCGCGCCCGCGGCCACGAGATCGCCGTGGGCCGGCACGACTTCGCGGCCGTCGGCAAGGCGAGCATCCTGAACGAGCCCCACGGCTTCGTGAAGGTCGTCCGCGACGTGGAGACCGACCGCGTGATCGGCGTGCACATGGTCGGCCCCCACGTGACCGACCTGATCGCCGAGGCCGTGTCCATGATGAGTGCCGGTGTGGATCCGGCGACCTGGACCCGCGCGATCCATCCCCACCCCACCCTGAGCGAGGCCCTCGGCGAGGCCCTGCTGGCCGCCGCGGGACGGGGCCTGCATGGCTGACGGGACGGCCCTGGTCCGTCGCCTGCGCGCCGTCCTCGGCGACGCGCACGTGCGCGACGACACGGCCGCCCGCCTCGTCTACGCCCGCGACGCCTCCCACCTGCGCCTCGGCGCGCCCCTCTGCGTCTGCCTGCCCGCCGACGCCGACGAGACGGCCGCCGTGGTGCGCCTCTGCGCCGAGCACGACACGCCTTTCACGGCCCGCGGCGCCGGGTCCGGACTGGCCGGCGGCGCCCTGCCCTCCGAGGGCGGGGTCGTCGTCTCCCTGGCTCGCCTGACGGCCATCGCCCCGTCGCCGGCGGGCCTCGAGGACGAGATCCTCGCGGGCGCCGGCGTGCCCAACGCGGCCCTGAACCGCCGCCTGGCCCGCGTCGACCGCGCCTTCGCGCCGGACCCCGGCAGCCAGGACGTGTCGACCATCGGCGGCAACGTGGCCTGCAACGCCGGCGGACCCCACTGCCTGAAGGTGGGCACCACCGTGCGCCACGTGCGCGAACTGCAGTGGGTCGACGCGGCCGGGGAGATCTGGTCGAGCGGCCGTCCCGGCGACGGCGGTCCCGACCTGACCGCCCTGCTGGTCGGCGGCGAGGGCACCCTGGGCGTGGTCACCGCCGCGGTGCTGCGGACGGTGCCCCGCGAACCCGAGACCGCCACCCTGCTGGCCTACTTCGACGAGCTGGACGCCGCCGCCGCCGCGGTGCCGGACCTGCTGGGCGCCGGCCTGCTGCCCGCCGCCCTGGAGCTGGTCGACGGGGAGATGCTGCGCATCGTGGAGGAGGCCTTCGCCTTCGGCTTCCGCGCCGACGTGGACGCGGCGCTGATCGTGGAGTTCACCGGTCGCGACGGCCGGGCGGCGGCCGAGGCCGACCGGGCCGCCG
>CAZSNA010000037.1:0-7532 GCA_964607825.1 uncultured Fibrobacteraceae bacterium
CCCGCGAGCAGGCGTCACATCTACTCGTGTGGCCCATGATGTAGGAAGCGAGTGTCCTACAGGTTCAGATCGTGGCATACTCCGGCGAACGAAAGGACGCGGCATGAGCGAGTTGTTCGAGCGGCAGCATTGCCTCGAGATATTGCATGAGCATACGAAGACCGAGGGGTTGCGGCGGCATGCATATGCCGTGGAAGCGGCTATGAAGGCGGCGGCGGAACGGACCGGCGGCGACCCCGTGTACTGGGGGGCCGTGGGGCTGCTGCACGACTTCGATTACGAGATGTTTCCCGAGGCGCCGGACCACCCGTTGAAGGGGGCGGAGATCCTGCGGGAGCGGGGGTATCCGGAGGAGTTCGTGCGGACGATCCTGTCGCATGCGCCGTACACCGGTGTGCCGCGGGAGGACGATTGCGCGAAGTGGCTGTTTGCGGTGGACGAGCTCTGCGGGTTCTGCATGGCCTGCGCCATGGTGCAGCCGGACAAGAAGATCGCCCAGGTGAAGGTCAAGTCGGTGAAGAAGAAGCTCAAGAAGAAGGACTTCGCCGCCAAGGTGAATCGCGAGGACATCCATGAGGGGGCCGAGGACCTGGGGCTGGAGCTGGGCGAGGTGATCGAGCACGTGCTCGGGGCGCTGGTGCCGGTGGGGGACGAGCTGGGGCTTTGAGTCGCTGACAGGCGCATCATATCGAAAGATCAGGGTCCCACGTGGGACCCTGTTCTTGTCGTCTCATGCGGGAGAGGCCGGCTTCCGCTTCACCGCCCGCGCCACGCCGCCAGCACCTCCGTCTCCCGGCCGGGCTCCAGCCCGGAACGCATGTTCAGCGTGCGCGACTCGGGCAGGGTCTTCCACCAGTCCAGCGTGTCGCGGACCGTCTCGGAGAGGGGGCGGAAGGTGAGCCCGGCGGCCAGGGCGCGGTCCACGCGGACGGTGCCCACGCCGGCCTCCATGCTCTTCGGAATCCAGCACGGCATGTCGCTCCAGGCCGCCACGCCCTGTTCGGCCAGGAAGTCCTGGTCGACCCAGGTGAAGGTCGCGTCGGAGCCGGAGACCCGCCGGCAGACGTCGAACATCTCGCCCAGGCTCATCTCGTCCGGGGGCGAGACGGCGTTGAGCACGCCGGTCGCCTCGCGCTCGATGCAGTGGACGATGAACTCGGCCAGGTCGCGGACGTCGATGATCTGGGTGGGCTCGGCGGGGGCGTGGGGCGCCAGCACCTCGCCGCCGCGGGCGATGCGCACGGGCCAGTAGGTGAAGCGGTCGCTGCGGTCCAGGGGGCCGACGATCAGGCCCGGGCGGATGTTGCAGACCCGGCCGGGCATGGCCGCCTCGGCGGCCTCCTCGCAGAGGGCCTTCAGGGGTCCGTAGGACTCGGCGGTGACGTCCTCCACGGTCGGGTCCTCGAGCCGGCCCACCGCCGAGGTCTCGTCCAGGCCGATCTCGTGGAAGTCGGCGTAGACCGAGACGGTCGAGATGAAGGTGTAGTGCTTCACGCGGTCGCGCAGCAGCTCGCAGGACATCTTCACGATGCGCGGGACGTAGCCGCAGGTGTCGATCACCGCGTCCCACTCGCGGTCCAGGAGGGCGTCGAGCTGGCCGTCGCGGTCGCCGACCAGGCGCTCGAGGTCCTGGAACAGGTCCGGATTGGAGCGGCCGCGGTTGAAGAGGGTCACCTCGTGTCCGCGGGCGCGCGCGTACTTGACCGTGTGGGGGCCCAGGAAGCGGGTGCCGCCCAGCACCAGGATGCGCAACCGCTCGGACGCCTTGTGTCGGGTGAAGGCCGCGCGGGCGGCGTCGGGCAGCAACGCGCCGAGGCCGGCCAGGGCGCCGCCCGCCGCGGCGGTCTTGAGGAACTCGCGTCGATCGAAGGTCATGGGCTCGTCTCCTGTCGTCTGCGGGCCAGCCGTTGCTGGGCGGCCCCGAGGGATAACCCCACAGCGCCCCAGGCGAGGGCGAGGGGAGCGGCCGTGAAGGCGATGCCGGCCAGGCCGAGGCCGGCGCGCGCGAGCGCGTCGAAGATGCCGGCGCCCAGGGCGTCGCCGCCCCGGTAGACGAAGGTGTCGATGAAGCTCTTGGCCTTGTACTTCTGGTCGAGAGGGACGGTCGTGTAGAGGGTCTCGCGCGCCGGCCGGCTCAGGGCGTAGTTGCCCGCGCGCCGGACCACCTGGAAGATCACCAGCACCACCAGCACCGGCGCCCAACCCAGCACCAGGAAGCCGACCACCGTCAGCGCCGGCAGCAGCGTCAGCGTGAGGCCGACGCCGAGGCGCGGGATCAGCCGGCCCGCCACCACCAGCTGCAGCGTGAGGGTCAGCAGGTTGACCCACAGGTCGATGCGGGCGAAGAGCGCGGCGCGAGCGGCGCGGCCCTGCACCGCCGCGTCCACGATGTGGGCCTGCTCGAAGTAGAGGAAGGTCGAGCTCAGGCTGTAGAGCATCATGTAGGCGCCGATGCCCAGCAGGTAGGGCGAGCGCAGGGTGGCGGTCACCCCGGCGAGGGGGCCGCCGCGGAGGCCGGCGTCCTCGTCGCGCCAGCCGGGACGGAGCGCGCCCGCGTCGAAGCGCCGCCCCAGTCGCCTCACGCACTGGACGGCCGCCTCCAGCAGCACCACCGAGATCAGCACCAGGTTCACCCGGCCGATCACGTCCACCAGGCCGGCGGTGATGGCCGCGCCCGCGATGGCGCCCACCGAGCCGCCCACGGCGATGAAGCCGAACAGCCGCTTGCTCCGTTCGAGGTCGAAGCCGTCGGCCATGAAGGCCCAGAACAGCGACACCGCCCACATGTTGTAGACGCTCACCCACACGTAGAACACGCGGCCCAGGGCGATGCCGTCGCCCGGAGTCAGCCTGGCCAGCACGAAGAAGGCCAGCAGGTTCAGCATGAAGAAGCGGTAGACCACCGGGATGAAGGCGCGCCGCCGGAAGCGGTCGACCAGGGCGCCGAACATCGGCGCCGCCAGGAGCATCACGCCCAGGTTCACCAGGTAGAGGCGCGGCAGGTTCCCCACGCCGCCGGCCAGGCCCATCTCCTCGCGCAGCGGCCGCAGGATGTAGTACCCGCTCAGCACGCAGAAGAAATAGGCGCACGAGAGCAGCGCGACGCCGATCTCGTCGTCGCGTACGCCGGTGGCTCGGATCAGGAATCTGCGGATCATCGCGTCAGACTACCAGGGGTTGCGGTTCTGGAACAGGAGGACTACGCCGGCGGGTCGGTTTTGTTCGCGAGGGTCGCCTTTTGTCGGCTGGACACAACCGGTTCGGCTGTTAGACTTGGGGGAGAACCGTCACTCCCGGCTTCCTCGAAAGGCTGATCATGTTGCGTGCGATCTCTCTGTGCCTGGTCCTCTTCCTGATCGCGGGCGCGGGCGCGGCCCAGGCCGCGACGAAGAAACTCACGGCCGGCGCCGGCGTCTACGTCGTGACCACCGAAGAGGACGACGAGCGCGAGAACATGGAGGGCCACGCCTTCACCGCCGCCATGGCCCTCGGCCCCGGCTCCGCCGTGCGCGGGCACCTCTACTTCACCAAGCATGAGGACAATGACGCTTACGAGCTGGAAGGTTTCGACGCCCAGTTCATGCTGGGCAGCAACCTGAACCGGACCGGCTTCAAGATCTACGTCCTGGGCGGGTACTGGCAGGAGACCATGTCCGTGGAGGGGACCTCGGCCAAGCCGTCACTCGCCGAGGTGGACTTCTCCGGCTACATGGCCGGCCTGGGGATCGGCTACAACTGGCCCTCGGCGGCGCTGGACTTCTGGGCGGCCTGGCGGGATCCGAGCGAGTACAAGGACTACTACAAGGGGCTGTTCGGCGAAGAGCCCGACATCAACATGGGCGCCGGCGCGCTCACCTTCGGCCTGCGCTTCTAGCGACGTCGCGCGGGAACGAATCGCGCCCGCCGACGTTCGCGGTTCCGTCGCCCCGGTCTCGACGGGCCCTCAGGAAAGGACGACGCCATGAACGCCAGATTCGCGACGTATCTGTTCCCGCTCACGCTGCTGCTCTGCGCCCTCGCCGGCTGCGGCGACGACGACAAGAGCTTCGACGCCACCCTCGACGAGCTCTGGCCCGACGAGGACGGGCGCAGCTGGGTCTACGAGGTGCTCGTCACCACCTCGGAGGAGCCGCAGGACATCCTCGAGGATCCCACCGACCCGCTGCCGCCCATCCGGGAAATCTACACGCTCTTCCAGGACTTCGCCCACGCGGGGGAGACCGATGTCGAGACCGACGTGCTGACCACCGCCTTCGACGGCGAGGTCACCACCGACTCGGGCGTGACCGGCCGCAACCTGACTTCCGGGTACGCCGGGTCGATCAAGTCCGCCGCCGACCCGCTGCTCGCCCTGCTGCACCGCCATCGCCCGGATCTCCGGGACCGCCTGCCGTCGACGGCCAAGCTCGACGACGCCCACAATCCTTACGGCATCACCGGCTACTGCTGGGAGATGAGCGACACGCAGATCCGGGGTTACGGCGATATCGGCACGGATCCGAGCTGGATCTACGTAGACACGCCGCTGAAGGCGGGCGCCCTCTTCGAACTGCAGCTGGTGCCCACCATCGCCCCCGACATCTGGCTGTACGGTCTGGTCGTGCGCCAGCTCTCCTGGACCCAGGGCGAGGAGACCTACCCGCGGGCGGTCGAGGTGTTCACCGTCGTGGATATGGGGGTGCAGACGATCACGGACGAGCACGGCGTCGTGCTGGGGGAGCGGCACCCGTTCCTGTGCTACAACACGGTCTTCGCGCCGGGCGTGGGCCCCGTCTACACCCACGAGTGGCGCATGCTGGTGTCCGACGGCCTGCTGCACGAGCCGCAGCCGGGCACCATCGAGATCGAGGCGGTCCTGACGGACCACCTCGTCCCCGAATAGGCTACAGCCGGAACACGAGCCCCAGCGTGAGCTTGGACGCGAGGCCGGAATCCTCCACCGGCGTCTCGACGGCCAGGTCCGTGCCGTCGGGCAGAGTGTAGGTGACGCTCACCTGTTCCCAGTTCACCGCCTCCAGCCGCATCGAGCCGTGCAGGTGGACCGTGCGGCCCAGGGCGTAGCAGGCGCCGAGCCCGAAGCTCACGCCCGCGCCGGTGGCCTCGTACGTCAGGCTCTCCTGCTGCGACTCGATGCTGAAGCCGCCCAGGCCGCCGAACACGTAGGGCCGCCAGGCCCGCTCCGCGCGGAACATGTAGACGGCCTCGAACAGGCCGCCGGCGAAGACGATCTCCAGGCCGGAATCGCTGGTGGCGTGGTTGGCCCCGCCGCCGTAGATCCGCAGCATGAAGTTGGGATTGAGGAAGTAGCCGAACTGCAGGGCGCCGCCGCCCGCGGTCTCCTCGATGGAGACGATGTCCTCCTCGTCGTTGTCCCCGACGTGGCTGCTCAATCCGTCCAGCCCGAGCAGCCAGCGGTCGCCCGCTTCGGCGATCGTCGGCGCCGACAGGATCGCCAGCAGGGCGAGCGCGAGGATCGTGCGCGATACCGTCATGCGGAGCCTCCCTTGTGGTCGTCCAGGCCGTAGGCCTGGATCTTCTTGTGCAGATTCGTGCGGTCGATGCCGAGCAGGCGCGCCGCGCCGGACACGTTGCCGTCGGCCTCGGTCAGGCAGCGCCGGATGCAGGCCGCCTCGAAGGCCTGGCGCGCCTTGACCAGCCCGCCGAGGTCCTGCAGCGCGGCGGGGGACAGGGCGCGGGGCGCGTCGCCGTCCTCGGCGTCGAGGACGGAACCGGCCTCGAGCCCGGCGGCGCTCAGGTCGGCGGGGCCGATCTCCTCGCCGCGGGCCATGATCGCCAGGCGCTCCACGGCGTTGTGCAGCTCGCGGACGTTGCCGGGCCACGGCATGGCCGCCATGGCCGCCAGGGCCGCGTCGGAGAAGGCGCGCCGCGGCAGGCCGTTCTCCTCGGCGTAGCGCAACAGGAAGTGGGCGGCCAGCAGGGGGACGTCGTCGCGCCGCTGCCGCAGGGGGGGCACGTGGATGGGCACCACGTTCAGGCGGAAGAACAGGTCCTCGCGGAAGCGGCCGTCGCGGGCGTCGCGCTCCAGGTCGCGGTTGGTGGCCGCCAGCACGCGCACGTCCACCTTGATCAGGCCCTTGCCGCCGACCTTCTCGATCTCGCCCTCCTGCAGGGCGCGCAGCACCTTGGCCTGGGCGCGCAGGCTCATGTCGCCCACCTCGTCCAGGAACAGGGTGCCGCCGTCGGCCTGCACGAACTTGCCGTCGCGCGACTCGGTGGCGCCGGTGTAGCTGCCCTTGACCGCACCGAAGAGCTCGCTCTCGATCAGCTCCTCGGGAATGGCCGCGCAGTTGACCTTGACGAAGGGGCCGTCGCGTCGCTGGCTCGCCTCGTGCAGGGCGCGCGCCACCAGCTCCTTGCCGGTGCCGCTCTCGCCGCGGATCAGGATGCGGGCGGGCGTCGGCGCCGCGCGCTCGATCTGGTCGCGGATGGCGCGCAAGGCCTCCGACTCGCCGATCATCACCTGGCGGTCGCGGACCTCCGCCTTGAGGGTGCGCACCTCGCGGTGGAGGTCGCCCACGCGCAGGGCGTTGCGCACCGCCAGCACCACGCGCTCCCGGGAGCAGGGCTTCTCCAGGAAGTCGAAGGCGCCCTCGCGCGTGGCCTCCAGGGCCGTGGCGATGGTGCCGTGCCCGGAGATCATCACCACCGGCTGGCCGGGTCGCTCGGCGTGCATGGTCCGCAGCACCTCGATCCCGTCGATCCCGGGCAGGCGCACGTCGAGGATCACCACGTCGGCGCCCTCGGCGCGCCACAGCTCGAGCCCGTCCTCGCCGCTGCCGGCCTCCAGGACCTCGAAGCCCTCGCCCTTGAGCACCATGCCGAAGGTGCGGCGGATGTTCTTCTCGTCGTCGATGATCAGGATGCGCGCCATCAGGCTTCCTTCCCGTTCGCGGGCAGGCGGATCGTGAAGACCGCGCCGCCGCCGGGTTCGCTCGCGACCTCGATGTCGCCGGCGTGACCGCGGACGATGCCGTCCACGATGGCCAGCCCGAGGCCCATGCCTTCCTTGCGGGTGGAGAAATCCGGTTCGAAGATGCGCTCGCGGTGTTCCGGGGCGATGCCGACGCCGTCGTCGGCCACCGTCAGCAGCAGCCCGCCGTCGTCGTCGCGGGCGGCGCCCACCGCCACGCGCGGCGGGGCGTCCGCCTGGGCGCAGGCGTTCAGGCCGTTGTCGATCAGGTTGATCAGGGCGCGGCGCAGGGCCCGGGCGTCGAAGTAGCCGGGGAGCGGATCCTCGGCCAGGTCCAGGTCGAGACGGTCGCCGTAGAGGCGCGACAGGTCCTCGGCCAGCGCCGCGAAGTCCTCGTCGCCGGGCTCGGGACGCGGCGCCCGCGCGAAGTCCGAGAACTCCGAGACCAGGCTGCGCAGGCCCTCGACCTCCTCGCCCACGATGGACTCGCAGTCGGCCAGGGCCTCGCGGTGGACCTCGTCGTCGCCCCGGTAGCCGTTGCGGGTCTCCTGCACCGCCAGCAGGATGGGCGTCAGGGGGTTCTTGATCTCGTGGGCCAGGG
>CAZSNA010000037.1:7542-33270 GCA_964607825.1 uncultured Fibrobacteraceae bacterium
GGCCCCGCTGCTGCCCGTCCTGCAGGAGGGCGCGACCGTGGCGGTCGGCGGCACGGGCCTGGTCGAGGTGGACGTGCGCGTGCAGGGGGTTCTTGATCTCGTGGGCCAGGGTGCGGGCCATACCGCGCCAGGCGGCGACCTTCTCGAGCCGGCCCAGCTCGCGTCGCTGCTGGGCGAGCCGGCCGACCATGGTGTTGAAGGCGCGCACCAGCACGCCCGCCTCGCCGCCGGTCCGCTCGTCCACCCGGGTCTCCAGGTCGCCCTCGGCGACGCGCTCCGCGGCGGCGGCCACCGTCTCCAGGGGCCGCGCGATCCGCCGCGCCAGCAGGGCGGCCACGCCCAGCGCCGCCAGGATCAGCACGGCGTAGACCAGCAGGAAGGGCAGGACGTAGCTGCGCAGGATGGAGTCGCGATCGAGCTGGAAGGCGGTCAGCAGGACCAGCGCGTCGGTGATGCGCTCCACGCGATCGACCAGTCCGGGCGGCAGCTCGCGGGCGATGATCACCGGCCGTCCGCCCGCGGTCCGCTTCTTGAGCGCGAGATGGTTCCCGACCACGCTCGGCTGTTCGTCCAGCTCGGGCAGGGCGGCGTTGAGCTCCGGCACGTGGGGCGCCGTCTTGAGCCAGTGGCCCTGCTCGTCCAGGATCATCTGTCCGCCCACCTCGCCGGGCTGGATCACCGCCAGGTGCGGGCGCCAGATGCGGTCGGCCGCCTCGGCGAACTCGGCCTTGCGGCGCGCGAGGTCTTCGCGCGGCCCGGCCAGTCCCGCCCTCAGGCCGTCGACCAGCGTCTGCTGGTAGGCCGGGTTGAGGCTGCGCTCCAGGAGGCCGTGCACCACCAGGGACATGGGCACCGCCGGCAGCAGGGCCGCCACCAGGATCGCGATCATCAACCGCGTGCGGATGCGTTTCACGGCGACAGCTCCCCGATGATGAAGGCGGTCGAGGCCAGTTCGTGGTCGCGGTCCTCGCCGGAGCCGTCCCGGTAGAAGAAGCGGATCAGCGTATCGAGACCGACCAGGACCTCCTGGCCGGGCCCGTCCCCGCCGGTGTCGGAGCCGGAGATCATGCCCTCCATGCGGCCGCGCGTGTCCGGCGCGATGGGGTGCAGCTGCAGGCCGGCGCGGATCACCGCGGGCAGGGCGGCGTCCAGGGCCTCCAGGGGCGCCACCGGCAGCGCGGGCGGCTCGGCCAGCCAGGCGCGCAGGGCGGCCAGGTCGGGCAGGCGGGTGCGCTGCTCGCCGAGGCTCACCGTGTAGACCTCCTCCCACAGGTCGAAGGACAGCCGCACGGTGACGATGTTGCCGATCACGGCCCGGTCGTCGTCCTGCACCACGTCCAGGTGGAACTCGATGGCGGAGACCAGGCCGCTCTCGAGGGTGGAGACGATGCGCTCGCCCGGCAGGTCGGCGGTGGTCAGCCGGCAGGTGAGCAGGCCGTCGCCGCCGCCGGGCGCCACCGAGACGAGTCGCGGTTCGGCTCGGGCCGGAGTCGCCGGCGACGCGACCGCCACGGCCAGGACGAGCAACAGATGTCGCAAGGGCGCGCGGAGGATGCGGAGGCCGCCCATCAGAAGCTCCACCCCAGCGAGGCGTGGGCGTGGAAGGACTCGTCCACGGGGGAGTCGGTCAGGGGCAGGGCGAAGTCGACGCCGAGGTAGCCCAGCCAGCCCAGTCGCACGCGGACGCCCCAGCCGGCCGAGACGGCGGGGTCGGCGGCGCTCGCGTCCGCGTCGCCGCTGCCGCCGGCGTCCACGAAGAGCACGCCGGCCACGCGCGGCCGAATGGCGCTCCCCAGCAGGGGCGCCCGGTATTCGAGGGCGCCGTGCCAGAGCCAGGCGTGTCCCCGCGGCGGGCTGAGGGACTGGCTCGGCACGCCCCGCAGGGTGTAGAGCCCGCCCAGGTAGTGCCGGTCGTAGAAGGGCGCGTCCTCGCCCACCACGGCCGCACGGCCGCGCAGGGCCAGCACGCCGGCCCCGACGCCCCGATAGGTCCGCAGGTCCCAGCAGGCGGCGGGGTAGTCGGCCTCGTCGCCCCGGGTGTACCGGGTGCGCAGGCGTCCCCACAGGCCGGAGACCGGGGTGCCGACGCGTCGTTCCCGCGAGCGGGTGTCGAAGACGAGGTCCAGGCGCCACACCGCGCGCTCGCGTTCGCCGACGGCCGCGGCGATGCCGGCGGGCAGGTCCTCGAAGACGACCTCGTCGCCGTGCTCCAGATCGAGATGCGGGGCGTCCATGCGGACGTAGCCGGTGGAGTCGGCCTCGACGGCCTCGGTCCGCAGGCCCAGGCTCAGGCTGAAGCTGTCGGACAGCCGGCGGCCGAGATGGAGATCCAGGCTGCCGCGCGCGAGGGGGTGGCCGTATTCCACGCCGTCGCGGAAGTAGACGCGCTCGTGGCCGGCGATGCGGGCCTCGAGCCCCCAGAAGGTCCGGTCTCCCGGGGCGGTGCCGCGGCGATAGTGCGCCGAGAGGCCGCCGGTGCGGTAGCCGACGAAGAACTGGACGGCGGCGCGCTCGCCGCGGCCGGTCAGGTTGTCCAGGGAGAGGGCGGCGGGGACGAGATACCAGCCGTCGAGATCGGTGTTGCCGGTGCCGAGTCGGAACGCGACGCCGCGCTCCTCCACGTCCAGCACCAGCACCAGGGCGCCGCGGCGCGCGCCGGGCCGGGTGAAGAACTCCACCGACGCGAAGAGGTCGCTCTCGCGCAGCCGTTCGATGGCGGCCAGCAGGTCCGACTGGTCGATGGCCGCGCCGGGCGTCAGGCCCAGATACGCCCGGACCACCGCCGGCCGGGTGCGCGTGGCGCCGCGGATCTCGACGGACTCCAGGGTGAGCGGTTTCGCGACAGTCTGTTCGGATGCGTGATCCGGCTCCGCGACCGCATCGCTCCACGCGCAGGGCGCAACAAGGACGCAAGCCACTAGCAGGATTGAAATTGCGTTCGTCTTGCCGATCACGACACGCTCGCTCTCGAGTGGGAAGGGGGCGACGCGACGAGTCTCGTGCGGCGCCGTCTGCCCACGTTTCGCAAGCATCATACCCGAACGACCCGGCTTGGCAACAGGTTGTTCATGGGGCGTATGTTGCGATTTTTCAATTTGTTGTGTATGTCGTACGCTTCGGAAGCGTTCCGGGGGAGACCCGGGGGGTGTGAAATAACGCATCAGGTCGGGACGGCGTTGTGGCGTCACGACCGCGGCGGACCTCGTCCCGTCTGGTGGAAATCCGGCAGTCGTGCTACAATCCGCCGGTGCTCGCAGGCCTCGCCGGCTCCTCACAGCACCCGGGAGAAGGACCTCCGGACGCCGGTCGACCCGGTTCGAGCGCCAGGAGAGACGCCATGCGCCAATGGCGACGCGACCTCAGGAACCTCTGGATCCGCTCCTTCGGGCGGAGGCGTCCTCGTGTGACCCACGCGGACGCCGCGCCTGCGCCGAGACCCGAGATCGACCCCCGCACCCTCGAACAGGGCCTCTATCAGATCGAGATGCTGCGGCGCAGCGGCGTCGACCTGTCCCGCAAGACCCTGCTCGATCTCGGCACCGGCTGGCAGCCCACCATTCCGCTGCTCTACTACCTCGCCGGCTGTGACGATCTCATCCTGGTCGATCACCGGCGCGTGCTGGACCAGGAGCTGCTGGCCCGCACCGCCGCCAACCTGCGCGTCCATGCCCGCGAGATCTCGCGCCGGCTGGGCCTGACCGAGCGCGAGGTCGTCCAGGGCCTGCGTCCGCCCGAGGACGCCACGCTCTTCGGCGTGCTGCGGCATTTCCACATGCAGTACCTGGCGCCCTACGACCTGCTCGAGACCACCTTCGCTCCCGACTCGATCGACCTGATCACCTCGCGCGCGCCCCTGGCGCTCTACACGCGGCGCTATCTGGCCAACCTGGTGCCGGCCTTCGCGCGACTGTTGAAGCCGGACGGGCGGCTCTGCATCTGCTTCGAGCAGAAGGACCGGCTCGAGTATCTGAATCTGATGCGTGATTCGTCCTGCCGTCAGGTGATCGAGGAGTCGGACACGGAGCTGCGGATCGTCGCCGCCGACGGCGAGGCGCCCGCCGAGGATCCCACGCGGTCCCTGGCCTTCCTGGTGGCGTCCTGCCTGCACGACGAGGACGAGGCCGCCACCCTCTGATCCCGGGCACACGAGAAACGGCGCGGACCGGAGTCCGCGCCGTCTTCGTTTCGTCCGGACCGGCTCAGCGCCGGATCTTGTCGAACCTGTAGGGGCCCTTCTGCGCGCCCCAGACCTGCTCGCCGCCCTCGTCGTAGCCGCGATCCCAGCTCTCCAGCCAGGAGGGGGTGAGGGTGACCTCGCTGGTGGCGTAGGCGGCGCCGTGCAGTTCGCTGGGACAGTCGCGGTCCTTGGTGGCGCCGGCGTAGGTCCACTGGTTCACCTTCTCCAGCTCCACGCTGCAGCCCTCCTTGACCGTGAGGTCGGCGGGCGCCAGGGCGTCGAAGCGGGACGGATCCTCCCAGGCGCCGACCACGGCGGCGGGGTCGGGCAGCAGGTAGATCTCGCTGGCGAGCAGCACGGGGTTGCGGCGGGTCAGGTGGTAGATCCGCTGGCGATAGGGCTTGTCCCGACTCTCGGCCGCGGCCTGCTCCACGTAGAGCCACACGCCGTCGTCGTTCATGGGCCAGATCCGGGCGACCTCGAGGGTGATGTGACGATAGTCCGGATCGCCCGCGGCCTGGGCGGCGCTGGAGAAGGAGCCGCTCATCATCTGCGCGACCGTCAACACTTCCATGTCCGGGGGCTCGGGCGTCTTGTAGTTGTAGAACTTCTCGCCGATGCCGGCGCCGCAGCCGGAGAGGGCGGCCAGCAGGGTGCCCGACAGAACGATCGCCAGGGAAGCGCGGATCACGGTCTTCATCTCTCAACTCCGTCGTCATGAGGTCCAGAGTGGGGGCGCCAGCTAAATTTGCGCTTTCGGGGCCGTCCTGTCCACCCCCTTATCGTCCGTCCGCCGCGAGCGGTCCTCCGGCCGGCCGGGGCGGCGTTTCCCCGTTTGCCCGCCCGGCTCCGATTCCTTATGTTCAAGCCCCTGACCCGACCGGGCGCGCGCCGGAATCCCATGGACAAGCGAAACTGGCGCAGGTGCCTGCCATGTGGTATTTTCAGGCGAGTGCGCCCTCCTCGGGGCGGTCCGTCTTTTTACTGTCCAAGCCTCCACGGGGGGATGCTCGATGAAGAGAGCCGCAGTGTTGTGCCCGCTGGTCCTGGTCCTGGCCCTGTGGGCCGTCTCGATCACCGGATGCAGCGACGATGAGACAGGCAGCGGGACGAGCGGCAACGGCTCGATCGGTATCTATCCCCTCCCGTACACGGTCGACTTCCCCTGGCAGCTCGTCGGGGGCGGCCAGACGATCGAGGGCGCCGGCGACACCGTGATCGCGGATATGGAGCCCGGCGAGTACACCCTGACCTGGCTGGGCGTCAGCGGCTGGTTCCTGCCCGACGGCAATCCCCAGGTCAAGACCCTCGGCGGCGGCGCGGTGGCCACCTTCACCGGCACCTACCGCCAGCCCAGCAACGAACCCGAGCCGGGCGAGGTCCAGATCAACCCCGAGCCCGACGAGATCGAGGCTCCCTGGACCCTCTACGGTCCCGACGACCTGGTCGAGACCGGCCAGAGCGACGCGCTCTTCGAGGACATGGAGTTCGGCGACTACGCCATCGCCTGGGGCGACGTGGAAGGCTACGCCACGCCGGCCCCCGACACCCTCACGCTGCGCGAGAACGGGGGCGGCATCACCTTCGCGGCCACCTACCTCGAGCTGGGGTCGGGCGCCGTGAACATGCTCCCCGTGACGCCGGGCAGCTTCCGCATGGGCAGCCCCCAGCAGAGCGGCGTCGATCCCTACGAGTGGCCGCAGCACACCGTGACCCTGACCAAGGGCTTCGAGGTCTCGGACACGGAGGTCACCTGGGCCCAGTACCAGCGCCTGATGGGAACCAATCCCAGCGCCTACTTCCAGGACTGCCCCAGCTGCCCGCTGACCTACCCGGTAGAGAGCGTCTCCTGGCTCGACGCGATCGAATTCTGCAACGAACTGTCCCTGGACGAGGGGTACACGCCCGCCTACACCATCGTCGGCGAGGACGTCACCTGGGACGAGAGTGCCGACGGCTATCGCCTGCTGACCGAGGCCGAGTGGGAGTACACCTGCCGCGCCGGCACGCTCACCGACCTGGCCAACGGCAGCCTCGTCTACACCCCCGCGAGCTGCGGCCTGGACGAGCGCCTCGACGAGATCGGCTGGTATTGCTACAACTCCTCCTACGAGCCCCACGAGGCCATGTCGAAGATCGACAACCCCTGGGGCTTCTTCGACATGCACGGCAACGTCTGGGAGTGGGTCTGGGACTGGTCCGCCCCCTACGAGAACGTGCCGGCGGTGCTCGACTCCTTCGAGTTCATGGACGGCACCGGCGAGCTGTACGGCAGCCTCTCGGTGATCCAGTTCCTCGAGGACATCGGCGACGAGCTCATGATCCGCCTGACGGAGGTCAACGCCGACTTCGACATCGGCTACCTCGACATCGAGACCGCGAGCGTCTCGTTCCAGTACGCCGACTTCAACGGCGTGAACAACCTGCGCATCAACAACCACACCTTCCACAAGGGTGCGCTGACCGACTTCCCGGCCGACGTGGCGCCCGGCGTCACGCTCTCGGTGACCGCCGAGGCCATCGACGACGACGCCTACGGGCCGGGCACGCGCGGCGTGGTGACCCTCACCGGCGACGTGGCCAACCTGCGCATCGGCGGCGGCATGCTGCTGATCGAGGACATGGTGATCGTCGACGCCGGCACCACCCAGTACGCCCGCGACCGGACCCTGGACTACAACACCATGAGCCTGGGCTTCGTCTACCGCCCCGCGGTGGGCACCCAGCCCGTTCCCATACCGCTGGGCTGCAGCATCACCGACCCCCTGGGGGCGCCGACCGGCGACATCCACATGATGCGCGGCGGCGGCTTCGGCAGCAACGCGCGCGGCTGCCGTTCGGCGACGCGCAGCCTGCCGCCGGCCAAGACCAGTCGTTACACGGGCTTCCGCGTGGCGCGGACCCTGGACTGACCGGCGACGACGACCGTATCGCACCCCCGGCGCCCCCTCGGGCGTCGGGGGTTTTCCGTTCATCCGCTTGATGGGTTGTGGGATTTCGGGTACAATCAATAGTCCGAATTCATGCAGGTCCGGAACCCCCGAGAGGATTGCGCATCATGAAGACCCTGCACCTGACCGTCCTGCTGCTGCTTGCGGCCGCCGTCGCCCTGGGTCAGCCGGTGATCCAGGTCGGCAACCTCAACCCGCCGGTGCCTCCGGCCGTGCCCGATCTGCACTTCGGGCAGACGAGCTACGCGTACCTGGTCTATCCGCCCGACCAGGGGAACTGCACCAAGGGGGGCTTCAAGCTCGAGACGCTGCACATGTACCTCGAGCTGACGGCGGCGCAGGTGCCGGTCACCTTCGACGCCGCGGCCGTGCTGCGCGAGGCCGTCTGGGATCCGGGCCAGAACGGCTGGGTGCCCGGGCCGCCGCTCTGCGGAGGTCCCCTGTGGACCTTCACCTTCGATGATCCCGGCCTGTACGTGATCGACCTGCCGCTGGACGACAGCTGCGGCTGCGAGGTCTTCGACATGTTCTACTTCCTCTCCGTGGACTTCCCCACGTTCTTCGAGGCCGACCTGCCCGTCGACGGTCTCCCCCAGGAAGGGATCGTCTTCAGGAACACGAGCGGCTTCTGGGAGGACATGTTCGGACTGGGCAAGACCGCCACCGGCAAGGTCATCATCTGGGGCGACCTGGTCTGCTGCGAGCCCGTGGGCAACGACACGTCCACCTGGAGCGGCATCAAGTCCCTCTACGAATAGGACCCTGGTACATCTCGACGCGGGGCGCTCTTCGGGGCGCCCCGTTCCCGTTCGCCCCGGCCGCGGTTGACGCGCCGGCGAGCGTGCCCCACCATGGGCCCGTCGCCGGAATCCCCCAGCATCGGAGTCGACGTGTTCGAGTACCGCAAGTACGGCCGCTTCTTCGCCCAGTGCGCGCGAGGACTCGAGGACGCCCTCGCCGAGGAGCTGCTCGCCCTGGGCGTCGACGCCGCGACCCCCCGGGTGCGCGGCGTGGAGTTCATGGCGCCGCCGGAGTCCCTCTACGCCGCGGTGCTCGGCTCGCGCCTGGCCGGCCGCGTGCTGGCCCCGCTGCTGACCTTCGACTGCCACTCCGACCGCTACCTCTACGCCACCGCCCGCAAGCTGGACTGGGACGCGATCCTCACGCCGCGCCGCACCTTCGCCATCGTCGCCCACGTGTCGCGCAGCCGCATCACCCACTCGCAGTACGCCGCCCAGCGCCTGAAGGACGCCGTGGTCGACCACTTCCGCGAGCGCACGGGCGAGCGGCCGAGCGTCGACCGCCGCGACCCGGACGTGTGGCTGAACCTGCACATCAGCCGCGACCGCGCGACCATCGCCCTGGACGTGGGCGGCGGCGCCCTGCACCGCCGCGGCTACCGCGTGGAGTCGGTGGACGCGCCCCTGCAGGAGACCCTGGCCGCCGCGATCATCCGCACCACGGGCTGGCGGGGGGAGGGGCCGCTGCTCGACTTCATGTGCGGCTCGGGCACCCTGCTGGCCGAGGCCTGGCTGAGCCTGACCCGGGTGCCGCCCGGCTGGCGTCGCGTCGACGATCCCGCGCCCGCGGTGATGCCCGACTTCGACGCCGCGGCCTGGCGCCGCGTGACCGCCTCGGCCCGCGACGCGCACACCCCGGCCGACCCCGCCCTGGTCGTCGGCAGCGATCGCGATCCAGCCGCCGTGGGCGCGGCCCGCGCCAACCTGGCGGTCCTGCCCGGCGGCGAGGCGATCAAGGTGCGCCGCGCCGACTTCCGCGACGTGCCCGCGCCCGAGGGCGCCGTCATCGTGGTCAACCCGCCCTACGGCGTGCGCCTGCGCGAACGCAAGGAGGTCGAGATCCTCTACAAGGCGATGGGCGACCACCTCAAGCACGAGTGCCGCGGCGCCCGCGCCTTCGTCCTCTGCGGCGACACGGAGCTGGTCAAGCGCGTCGGCCTGCGTCCCAAGCGCCGCCTGCCCTTCTGGAACGGCGGCCTGGAATGCCGGCTGATCGAGCTGGAGCTGTATTGAGATGGGCGCGGCGCGGTTCCGCTTCTACGAGGAACTGAACGACTTCCTGCCGCCCGACCGCCGCCGCCGCGACTTCGACCACGCCTTCGACGGCCGACCCGCGATCAAGGACGCCATCGAGTCCCTGGGCGTGCCCCACGTGGAGGTGGACCTGATCCTGGTCGACGGCCGCTCGGTGGGCTTCGGCCACCCCCTGGACGACGGCGTCCGCGTCGCGGTCTACCCGATGTTCGAGAGCCTCGACATCGGCCCGGTCACCCGCCTGCGCGAGCGTCCCCTGCGCGACCCCCGCTTCGTGTGCGACGTCCACCTGGGCAAGCTGGCCCGCCGCCTGCGCGTGCTCGGCTTCGACACCCTCTGGCGCGACGACTACGAGGACGCCGAGATCGCCCGCCTCGCCGCCGACGAACGCCGTTGCGTCCTGACCCGCGACGTCGACCTGCTCAAGCGCAAGGCAGTCGACCGCGGCTACTGGCTGCGCGGCACCGAGATCCTCGGCCAGGTCGAGGAGGTCGTTCGACGGCTCGATCTGCTCTCACGCCTCGCGCCCTTCACGCGCTGTCCCCGCTGCAACGGTCTCATCGAGGCGGTCGAAAAGGCGGAGATCGAGTCCGACCTCGAACCCGAGACACGCCGCCGCTTCGATGAGTTCAAGCGTTGCCGCGACTGCCGCCGGATCTACTGGAAAGGATCGCACCACGATGGTCTCGTCCGCGAGATCGAGACCCTGAAAGAGGGGAACACGGAGGACGGGGAAGCCTCCCGCTAACGCAGGGCTCTCATACGCACACGCGCGAAAGGTGACTCTCAAGGAGCCGGAACCTTTCGCGCGTGTGCGTATGGGAGCCCGGCTCCCTAGAAGAAGACCTTCGCCACCTTCAGGATCCCCTGCTTCCACGGCACCCGATGCGTCACACCCGACTGCCCCTCGAAGGTATGCAGGTTGTCGAGGTACCACCGGTAGTTCCGCACCAGCGCCTCCTTGTTCGAGTACTCGGGGTCGTACCCGAGCACCCGCTCCGCCTTCTCGATGGAGACGAAGGAGTCCTCGCAGGCCGTCTCGTAGACCCACTTGTAGAGGGGGGAGAGGTTGAGCTTCTCGAGGATGCGCAGGGTCCAGATCACCGGCGCCGCGGGGAAGCCGACGATCTTCTTGCCGAAGCCGGCCTCGTCCAGCACGGCCTGGTAGTCCTCGCGCATGGTGGTGTACTCGCGGGCGCCGAGGTTGAAGACGTCGTCGACCTTGTCGCGCTCGCCGGTGCAGCACAGGTAGATGCCCTGGCAGATGTCCTCCACGTCGCAGAGCTGATAGCGGTTGGAGCCGTCGCCGATCATGGGGAAGCCCTTGCCGTCCTTGGCCCAGTCGTAGAACAGGGCGAACACGCCCAGCCGCTCCGGGCCGATGAAGGACTTGGGCCGGATGATCGGCACGCACAGGCCCTGCTCGCGGAACTCGCCGCAGATGCCCTCGGCGGTCACCTTGCCGATGCCGTAGGGGCCCACGCCGTCCAGGGGGTCGTCCTCCACCAGGGGGTGGTGGTCGGGGATGCCGTAGACGGCCGTCGAGGAGACGTGCACGCAGCGGTCCACGCCCCGGTCCAGCGAGGCCTGCAGCACCGTGCGGGTGCCCTCGATGTCGGTGCTGAGGATGTCGTCGTGGTCGTAGAGGGGCAGGGCCGCCGCGGTGTGGATGACGACGTCCACGTCCTTGAGGGCCTCGTCCACGTCCGCGCGGTTGCGCACGTCGCCGATCACCTCGCGCACCACGTCCCGCTCGGGATAGTCGAAGGGGGCGATGTCCAGGGAGGTCACCTGGTGGCCGCGCTCCATGAGATAGCGCGCCATGTTGATGCCCAGGAAGCCGGCGCCTCCGGTGATCATGTATCTCTTCGACATGTGCAGTCCCTTCGTTGTGGCCGAGACCCCCGAAAATAGGCGTTAATGGGCTTTTTTCAAAATTCGGATTTGCCAACGCGGATTTCTTGTTTTTCTTTGAAACCAATAAACGAAAAAAGCGTAATCGTTTTCTCGTAGCACCGAAAGGAGGTCGCCCATGGAGTCGGACAAGCTGCAGGCCAAGCGGATCGAGATCTACGCGGCGGCCGAGCCGTTGATCGAGCGCTTCGGCTTCAAGAAGACCACCGTGGAGGAGATCTGCCGCGAGGCGGGGATCTCCAAGCGGACCTACTACGAGCTCTTCAACGACAAGGCCGACCTGCTGGTGCGCATGCTCCTGCACATGGCCGGCGAATCCATCGCCGGCTGGTGCGCATCCTTCACGCCGGGACAGAGCGCCATCGAGAAGCTCGAGCTCTACATCGCGGGCTACGAGCGCTTCGGCCGGGAGCACCCCGTCTTCACCCAGTGCATGTACGAGCCGGAGGTGAAGGCGCACATGTGCGACTTCATGGAGCGTGACGAGATGCGGACCGTGCTGGCGTCCATCCAGGGCGTCATCGAGGAGGGCATCGAGACCGGCGAACTGCGGCCCATGGATCCGCCCACGGTGGTGTGGATCATCGACGGGCTGCTCGACGCCATGTACTACGTCTATCCCGAGATGACGGGCCGGCCGGGCGCGCTGGAGGACCCCACCCTCTCGCGCGAGCTGCGCGCGTTCATCCTCAACGGTTTGAAGAATCCTGAATACGAGCGGAAGGACACGTGATGAGAGGGAGATACGTGACGGCGGCCGTCCTGGCGGCCCTGGCCCTGGCGACGACCGCCCTGGCGGACGACGTGATCGAGGCGCGTCCCGGCGCGGGCGAGGTCCGCGATCTGGCCGGCTGCGTGGCCGAGGCCCTGGCCGGCAACGACGCGCTGCAGGCCGAGCGCCTGCGCCGCGACGAGCTGGCCGGACAGAAGCTGCAGGCCCTGGCCACGGGCCTGCCCTACATCGACGCCACCGGCGAGTGGGCGCGCTCGCGGGATCCGAGCTTCGCCCTGGACGAGACCTTCGGGGGCGGCGGCGACGGAACCATCGGCACCTCGCCCCTGGACACCCTGCTGGCGGGCTTCGACTTCCTGCCGGATCCCGAGGACATCCCGGCGCAGACCTACTGGCGCGCCCAGCTCAACCTGCACTGGACCCTGAACCCCATGAAGGTCCTGGGCGCGGTAGGCGCCGCGGGACAGAGCATCAAGCGCCAGGACCTGGCGATCCTCTCGGCCGCCCACCAGGTGGAGGAGGGGGTGGTGGCCGGGTACCACGGCATCATCCTGGCCGCCGAGTCCCTGGCCTCGGCCGAGGCCGACCTGGCCAACCAGACCGAGTTCCTGGAGATCATGCGCCTGCGCTTCGAGCTGGGCACGGCCACCGAGCTGGACACCCTGCAGGCCGCCGTCGCGGTGGCCAACCTGGTGCCGGCGGTGCACACCGCCCGCAAGGAGCTGCGCAACGCGGGGGCCCGCCTGAACGCGGGCATGGGCCTGCCGCCGGAGACGCCCCTCTCCATCCGGCGCGAACAGACGCTGGAGAGCGACCCGATCGACCCGGAGACCGCGGTCGCGCTGGCCCTGCGGCGGCCCGACGTGGGCGTGTCGGAGCTCTTCACCGCCATGCTGAAGCAGAACCGCAAGGCCCAGAAGGCCGAGATGCGGCCCTACCTCTCGGTGGACGGGGCCTACGGCTACGTGGGACGCCAGCTCGACGAGCTGAACGACACCGGCCACGACTTCTGGCGCGCCACCGTCGCGGTGAACGTGCCGCTCTTCGACGGCCTGCTCACCAAGGGGCTGGTGAACCAGACCGAGGCCCAGATCCGCCGCAACGAGGTGGAGCTGGGCGGGCTGAAGCGCACCATCCGCGCCGACGTCCTGGAGCTGATCGACGCCCTGACGGTGGCCCGGACCAGCCTCCGCGCCGCCGAGCTGAACCTGGACCGCAGCGAGGACCTGCTGGAGACCAGCAAGCTCGAGCTGCGGCTCGGACGCACCGATTACCTGAACGTGCTGCAGGCCGAGGCCAGCCGGTCCCAGGCCCGCAGCAACCTGATCCGGGCGCGCTACGACGTGCTGACCACGACGGCGTCCCTGAAACGGGCCGTCGGCGTCTCCCCCCTGCAGCCCCTGGCTGCGGTGGCGGGACTGGTCGAGGGAGGAACGCGATGACTTTCACCATGGAGACAACCATGTCGACTCACGCGAGAGGGCCGCTGGCCGCGGCCGCGATCCTGATCATGATCCTGGGCGTCGTCGGCTGCGAGCCGGCGCCCCCGGCGGAGGAGCGCGCCGAGATCGCCCGCAACGTGCGGGTGATGGAGATGCAGGCCACCGAGCTCGAGGAGTACTTCGAGATCTCGGGTCCCCTGCGTCCGGTGCGCGGCACCGACGTGTCGGCCGAGGAGAGCGGCGCCGTCTTCGCCCTGCCCAACGACAAGGGCGCGACCGTCGCCGCGGGCGACGTGGTCGTGGAGCTGGACCGCCGGCTGCTGGCCGCCGAGGTCGCGTCCACGCGCGACAACCTGGCCCTGCAGGCCCATACCGCCGAGACCGTCGCGGCGCTGTTCGAGGCCGGCAAGGTCAGCGAGACCGAGCGCCTCTCCGCGGAGGCCGCGCGGGCCCAGGCCGAGTCCATGCACGAGGTGGCCAAGCTGCGCTGGCGGCGGGCGGCCGTGAAGGCGCCCTTCGCGGGCCAGGTGGTCGACCGCTACGTGGAGCTGGGCGAGCTGGTCGCGCCGGGGCAGCCCGTGGCCCGGGTGATCGATCCCTACGTGCTGAAGCTGGTGGGGTCGGTCTCGGAGCGCGAGGTGGCCCGGCTGGAAGTCGGCGCCTCGGCCGCCGTCGTCCTCGATGGCATGGGTCGCACCGTGGCCGGCGAGGTGGCCTGGATCGGCTTCGAGGCCGATCCGATCACGGGCAAGTTCGAGGTCGAGGTCCACGTGGACAACGCCGGCCTGGAACTGCGGGCGGGCGTCGTCGGACGCGCGCGCGTCCACATGATCACCCACGAGGACGTGCTGGTCGCGCCGCGCGACGCGGTCATGTACACCTCGGAGGGCCTGATGGTCTACGTGGTCGAGGGCGACCGCGCCCTGAAGCGCCGCGTGGAGACCGGTCCCGCCCAGGGCCTGATGACCGTGGTCGAGCGCGGGCTGGCGCCGGGAGAGCGCCTGGTCGTGCGCGGGCATCGCGACCTGGTCGAGGGCGCCCTGGTCGAGGTCACCGAGACGGCCGAGTCGCGGGACGGCGGCGTGGACGGCGATCCCGCGGAGGTCGGGGAGGCCGCCGCGGCGCGCGGGGAGGAGGCCGGCCGATGAAGATCACCAACGGCGCGATCCGCAAGTATCCGATGGTCTTCGCCTTCATGGTGATCATCGTGATCGTCGGCTTCGACTCCTACCGGAAGCTGCCGCGGGAGTCGACCCCCGACGTGAAGATCCCCTTCGTCATGGTCATGACGCCCTACGCGGGCGCCAGTCCGGAGGACGTGGAGAACCTGGTCACCCGCAAGCTCGAGCGCGAGCTCAAGGGACTGTCCGACCTCGAGGAGATGACGAGCACCTCGGTCGAGGGGGTCTCGAACATCTTCCTGGAATTCAACACCGACGTGGAGATGAGCGACGCCCTGCAGAAGGTGCGCGACCGCGTCGATCTGGCCAAGCCCGAGCTGCCCGAGGATCCGCGGGAGGACCTGCTGATCATGGAGATGAGCTCGAGCGACTGGCCCATCATCCAGATCAACCTCGCGGGCGACTACGACCCGGCGCTGCTCAAGGAGGTCGGCGAGGATCTCCAGGACGAGATCGAGGCCGTCAAGGGCGTGCTCGAGGTCGACCTGACCGGCGGCGTGGAGCACGAGGTGCTGGTGGAGGTGGACCCGGAGCGGCTGCGCTTCTACAACCTCAGCCTGATCGACGTGCAGGACGCCATCTTCCTGCAGAACACGACCATCCCCGGCGGCAAGCTGTCGCTCGGCATGTACGACTACCAGGTGAACGTGCCCGGCGAGGTGGAGGACGCGGCCGAGATCGAGAGCTTCGTCCTCAATCCCGGAGCGCCGACGCCCGTCTACGTGCGCGACGTGGCCGACGTGAGCTTCGGCCTCAAGGACCGCGAGACCATCTCGCGCGTCAACGGCAAGGACGCCGTGATCCTGTCGGTCAAGAAGCGCAGCGGCGAGAACATCATCGAGATCGCCGACGAGATCCGGGTGCTGCTCGCCGCGTGGGAGACGCGCTTTCCCGAGGGGACCGAGCTCTCGATCGTCGGCGACCAGTCCAAGGACATCCGCGACATGGTGTCCGAGCTGGAGAACAACATCATCAGCGGCCTGATCCTGGTGGTGGCGGTGCTGCTGCTGTTCCTGGGCTTCACCAACGCCCTGTTCGTGGGCGTGGCGATCCCCTTCTCCATGCTCATCACCTTCATCGTGCTGCGGGCCCTGGACATCACGCTGAACATGGTGGTGCTCTTCTCGCTGATCCTGGCGCTCGGCATGCTGGTCGACAACGCCATCGTGATCGTGGAGAACATCTTCCGGCACCGCGGTCGCGGGAAGGGCGGCGACGAGGCCGCGCGCGATGGCGCCGGCCAGGTGTCCAACGCCGTGGTGGCCTCGACCCTGACCACGGTCTGCGCCTTCGGGCCCATGATCCTGTGGCCGGGCATCATGGGCGAGTTCATGAAGTACCTGCCCATCACCGTGGTGATCACCCTGCTGGCCTCGCTGCTGGTGGCGCTGATCTTCAACCCGGTGCTCTGCTCGCGGTTCATGAACGTGTCGCGCCGGCGCGAGGACCGTCCGGGACTGGGCGAGCGCCTGATCGCCTTCGGCCTGCGGACCTACGAGCCCACCCTGCGCTGGGCCCTGGGACATCGCGCCCTGGTGCTGACGGGCATGGTGGCCGGGCTGGTCGGCGTGTTCATGCTGTTCGGCGTCTTCAACAACGGCATCGAGCTGTTCCCCAGCATCGACCCGCGCGTGGCCTACGTGGCGGTCGACGCCCCGTCCGGCACGCGCATCGAGGTCAGCGACGGCTACACCCGCGAGATCGAGGCGGCCGTGGCCGAGGTGCCCGAGCTCAAGGCGTACACGGCCCAGGTGGGCGCCGAGACCGGCACCTTCTCCGCCACCCAGGCGCCGTCGCACAAGAGCCTCGTGACCATGGAGTTCATCGACATCGAGGACCGCACGCGCTCGTCGCAGCAGTCCGTGGAGGACCTGCGCCGGCGCCTGGGCGGCTTCACCGGCGCGCGCCTGACCATCGACAAGCAGGAGGAGGGCCCGCCCACGGGTCCGCCGGTGAACATCGAGGTCTCCGGCGACGACTTCTACGTGCTGGGCGGCCTGGCCGAGCAGATCAAGGAGCGCATCCGCAACATCGAGGGCCTGGTCGACATCGTGGACGACTACGACCGCGACCTGCCCCAGATCGAGGTGCGCCAGGACGTGGACAAGGCCGGGCGCTTCGGCCTGCGCACCTGGGACATCGCGGGCACCGTCCGCACGGCCCTGCACGGCGCCGAGACGGCCAAGTACCGCGTGGGCGAGGACGAGTACGACATCCGGGTCCGCCTGCAGCAGCCCTTCCGGGCCAAGGTGGAGGACCTGGAGAGCCTGCACGTCTTCTACGAGGGCGAGCAGATCCCCTTGTCGGCCTTCGCCACCACCGAGTTCAAGTCGGGGCTGGCGGCCATCAACCGCATCGACAACCAGCGCGTGGTGTCGATCAGCGGCGAGCCGGCCGCCGGCTACAACAGCAACGCGCTGCTGGCCGAGTGCCGGCGCATACTGGCCGACTTCCCCCTCCCGGAGGGCTACAGCATCGAGTACACCGGCGAGACGGAGGACCAGGAGGAGGCCCAGGCCTTCCTCAGCGACGCCTTCGCCATCGCCCTGATGCTGATCTTCGTGGTGCTGATCAGCCAGTTCAGTTCGGTGACGGTGCCGCTGGTGATCATCTCCAGCGTGGTGCTGTCGCTGATCGGGGTGTTCGCGGGTCTGATGATCCACCGGACGCCCTTCGGCATCATCATGACGGGCGTGGGCGTGATCTCGCTGGCGGGCATCGTGGTGAACAACGCCATCGTGTTGCTGGACTACATCATCCAGCTGAGGGAGCGCGGCCTGGCCAAGACCGAGGCGATCGTCCGCGCGGGCCTCACGCGTTTCCGGCCGGTGATCCTGACCGCGATCACGACCATCCTGGGCCTGATCCCGCTGACCACCGGCGTGTCCGTGGACTTCGCCAGCATCTTCCGGGCCGACTGGTCGCACGTGATCTCCACGGGCGGCGAGTCGAGCCAGTGGTGGGGTCCCATGGGGATCGCCGTGATCTGGGGACTGGCCGTCGCAACCTTCTTGACCCTGATCGTAGTCCCTGTTATGTACTCGTCGTTGGAGCCGTTGAAACGCGCGTTGCGCGCGATCTTCGTGGGTTGGTGGCATGATCGGCTGCGACCCCGCGACGACGGCGCCCAGGTCGACGCCTGACGTCGGCCGACAGCCGATCCGGCGCGGTCCGCCGCGCGCACGGGGAACCGGAGGGAGGCGAGATCCCTTCCCGATCATCGCCCATGATCGGGAAGCGGTTTCCGCCTCCCTTCTCGTCCGCAGGAAGTCGGGCGACCCCGTACGCCATGGCGGGTGCACGGAATCGGAACGACATTGACTCGTCTATGCAGGTCCGATCCATCAGGAGGCCGCGCCCCACTGCGGTCGCGCAGGAGGAATCGCCATGACGATCGTCGACGCCCGCGATCGCACCGTCCCCGCCGGTCCCCACCGGAGAGTGGTGTCCCTGGTCCCCAGCCTGACCGACACGGTCTGCGGCCTCGGCGCCGCCGACCGGCTCGTCGGCCGCACCCTCTACTGCGTGGAGCCCCGCATGCAGGTGCGCGGGATCCCCGAGTACGGCGGCACCAAGAACCCCAAGATCGACCAGATCGTCATGCAGCGCCCCGACCTGGTGCTGGCCTGCGTCGAGGAGAACAAGGCCCCGCATCTGGAGGAGCTCGAGGCCGAGGGCATCCCCGTGTTCGCGGTCATGCCGCGCGCCCTGGACGACGTGGAGTCGCTGCTGACGGACATCGGCGCCCTGCTCGGCGTCGAGGACGCGGCGCGCAAGGCCCGCGAGGAGCTCGTCGCCGCCCGGGACGACGCCGCGCGCTGGCGGGAACGGCTGGAGACCGCGCGCAAGGGCATGGACGCGCCCTATCCGGTCCCCGCGGCCACCCTGATCTGGAAGAACCCCTGGCTGGTCTCCGGCTCCGGCACACACATCAACGCCATGATGGAGGCCCTGGGGCTGGCCAACAGCTACGGCGAGCGCACCGAGTACTACGAGATCGAGCTCGAGGACCTCGAACGCGCCGAGCTGGACCTGGTGCTCATGCCCGACGAGCCCTACCGCTGGAGCAAGCGCGACACGGTGGTGGTCTCGGAGGCCGCGGGCTACGTGGACTCGCCGGAGTTCTGCCCGCGTCTGGACGGCAAGATGCTCACCTGGTACGGCACCCGCACGGCGGGCGCCCTGCGCGAGCTCGTGCGCCGGTTCGATCAGCTTCTGGTCGGGGAGTAGGCCCAGTCCGAGTCTTCCCGGACAGGGCCTACTCCCCGCGGAGGCTACATGTGTAGCTCGAGGATGTCGCCGTCGTCGACCACGTGGTCGGCGCCCACCTGCTGACCGTCGAACTTGCCGCTGCCCCACACCTTGGCGAATTTCAGTTCCGCGGCCCGCCCGCGGTGGATCAGGCGCGCGACGTCGGTGACGGTGTCGCCCCGCTGCACCGTGAAGGGCCGGGTCATGTCGGGGTCCTTGCCCGGCACCTTGGTGTAGATGCGGATCACGTCCAGGCCCCGTCGCAGCAGGCCGCCCAGCAGCTCCAGCCCCGTGCCGGCCTCGGCCGAGACCGCGACGGCGGGCAGGTCCATCTCCACCAGCTCCAGCAGCGCCTCAACCTCCTCCGGATCGACGCCCAGGTCCGCCTTGCTCACCACCAGCAGCGTGGGCAGCACGGTCTGGAAGAGGGTCTCGTCCGCCTCGTCGTCCGGCGACGTCGGAGCGGCGGGCGTGTCGTCGTCCGTGACCACGGTCTCGGGCAGCGTCTCGTTCAGCCCGGCGGGCAACCGTCCCGACCAGTCGTCGCTCAGCACGATGCGTTTCTCGGCCAGGCGCTCGCGGATCACCATCACCGCCTCGGTGCAGCCCGGCTCGTGCAGGTCGAGCACCAGCAGCGCGGCCGCGGCCGGCTGCAGGGCGTTGGGCAGCCAGGGCTCCATGTAGTCGGCCGAGATCGGCGGCAGGTCCACGAGCTGGAAGGGCACGTCGTTGTGCAGCAGCATGCCCGGCATGGGCGCGGTGGTGGTGTGGGGGTAGGCGGCCGACTCGGCCCGCGAGCCCGTCAGCTTCGCGTGCAGGAGCGACTTGCCCGTGTTGGGCGGGCCCACCAGCGAGACCTGGGCCGCGCCTTCGGCCTTGATCACGTGGGTGGGGCCGGTGCGGGCGGCGCCGGTACGGGGGCCCGCGAGCTCGGCGGTCAGGTCCTTGATGCGCGTCTTGATGTCGGCCTGCAGGTGCTCGGTCCCCTTGTGCTTGGGGATCGTCCGCAGCATCTCTCGCAGCAGGTCGAGCCGCTCGGCGGGATCGCGCGCCTGGCGGTAGGCCGCCTCGGCCTTCTTGTATTCGGGTGAGACGTTGGTCGGCATCTCGCTGTCCCGCTTCGTGGTGGGAGCTCCGGACGAGTCATGATAGCCTAGCACGACACGTCGCCTGTTGGGGAGGGGTATGGCGCGGATCGTCTACTGTCACTGGCATCCGGACGAGGCCCGCGAGCGGTCGGAGCTGTTGCGCGGGGCCGGTCACGAGGTGCGCGTCCACGCCGACCAGGGCGGCGACGGCCTGAAGGCGATCGCCGCCGATCTCCCGGAGGCCGTGGTGATCGACCTCCGCCGCCTCCCGGCCCACGGCCGCACCATCGGCGTGATGCTGCGGCAGCGACGGAGCACGCGCGGCGTGCCCCTGGTCTTCGTGGAGGGCGACCCGACCAAGACCGACGCCGTGCGGACCCTGCTGCCCGACGCGGTCTTCACGCCCTGGCGGCGCGTCCGGGGCGCGGTGCGCGACGCCATCGCCCGGCCTCCGGCCGAGCCGGTCGCGCCCGGCCTGATGGAGAGCCACGCCGGGACGCCCCTGGTCCGGAAGCTCGGCATCCGCGCCGGCGACGCCGTGGCCCTGCTCGGCGCGCCCCCGGAAGCGGAGGCCTGGCTGGTCGGGCTGCCCGCGGACGTCGCGCTGCGCCGGCGCGCCGGCGGCTCCGCGCGGGTGGTGATGCTCTGCGTCCGCCGCGCCGCCGAGCTGTCGCGCCGCTTCGAGGCCGCGACGCGCACGGTCGCCGAGGGCGGTCGCCTGTGGATCGTCTGGCCCAAGAAGACCTCGCCCCTGTCCGGCGACCTGGGGGCCAACGAGGTCCGCGCCTTCGGCCTGGCGCGCGACTGGGTCGACTTCAAGATCTGCCGGGTCGACGCGGACTGGTCGGGGCTCTGCTTCACGAGGCGCAAGCCGTGACGCCGCGCGGCTACTACGTCGAGGGCCTGGCGGCGGGACGTCTGGAGCGGTGCTACGACCTGGCCGGACCGGCCGTGCGGCGCTACCTGGAGGCCGAGATCGCCCACGTGCGCGCGCGGCTCTCGCCCGGCGACCGGGTGCTAGAGCTCGGCTGCGGCTACGGGCGGATCCTGGCGGCCCTCGCCCCCGACGCGGCCCTGGTCTGCGGCGTCGACACGTCGGCGGCCAGCCTGGGGCACTGGCGCCGGCGGCTGGCCGAGCTCGGGAACGTGGTCCTGTCCTGCGCGGACGCCGCCGCCCCGGCCCTGGCCCCCCGCGCCTTCGACGTGGTCTGCTGCCTGCAGAACGGCGTGTCGGCCTTCAAGGTCGAGCCGGCGCGCCTGTTCCGGGCCGCGCTGGCGGCGACTCGGCCCGGCGGCCGGGTGATCGTCTCCACCTACGCCGCGGCGTTCTGGGAGGCGCGCCTGGACTGGTTCCGCGCCCAGGCCGCGGCCGGCCTGCTGGGCGAGATCGACGAGGACGCCACCGGCGACGGCGTCATCGTCTGCCGCGACGGCTTCCGCGCCACCACCCCCGGCCCGGAGGACCTGCGCGGCTGGGCGGCGGAGTGCGGCCGCGAGGCCCGCCTGGAGACCGTCGCCGACTCGTGCCTGTTCTGCGAGCTGATCGCCTGAGGAAGGATCGCTCATATTCCGCCACCCCGACCCGGAGACAGTCGCCCGCCCATGAACCTCCTGATCATCGCCGCGTCGGTCCTGGCCGGCCTCTTCATCATCTCGCGCCTGCGGCGCCTGGACGTGCACGAGCGCGAGCCGTGGCGCGTCATGATCATGGTCACCCTGATCGGCGGGACCGTGTCGGTGGTCATCAGCGTCTTCGTCTACATCGTGCTGGACCTGGTCGGCGCCGGGAACCTGCGCAACATCCTCGGCGCGATGCTGGTGATCGGGCCCCTCGAGGAGGCGGCCAAGCTGCTGGCCATGCTCATGTGCCTGCCCCTGTTCCGCAAGCACATGGACGAGCCGACCGACGGCGTCATCTACATGGCCTGCATCGCCCTGGGCTTCTCGCTCATCGAGAACGTGTTCTACGCCGCGGCCGCGGAGAACGCGGGCGGGCTGCTGGGGCTGCGCCTGGTCACCGCGACGCCGGCGCACCTGCTGTTCAGCTTCCCCATGGGCCTGGCGGTCTACGCCCGCGGGCTCGAGGGCGCGCGCCCGAGGCTGCTGCGCCGCGCCTTCGTCTACGCGGCGGTCAGCCACGGCCTCTGGGACGCCCTGGCCTTCAGCGGCCTGTCGCTGCTGGTGTTCCTGGTCCTGATCTGGCTGGGCGTGCGCTTCTTCGGCGCGGTGATGTCCTACACGGCGAACGTGTCGCCCTTCCGGCAGCCGCTGGCCGAGTTCCTGGACGAGACGCCGGAGCCCGGCCGCACGCTCGCCCTGCCCTGCCTGCACTGCGGCGACGAGACCGAAACGGCGTCCCGCTGGCGGCGCGGGCGCATCCGCGTACGGCTCTGCGCCGGCTGCGGCGCCTACCTGACGAGCTGGGACGGCCTGTTCTACCTGATCCGCCACTTCGGGGGCTGGTACGACCGCCTCGAGGTGCGCCCGACCGGCGATGCGGACCTGTTCGAGATCGAGGGCGGCAATCTGGCCTGCCGCCGCCGGCAGACGGCGTCCTTCCGCCCCGAGGAGCTGGCGCCGGTCCTGGAGGATCTCGGCGCGCGGGGCGTGGCCAAGGTCGAGCGGGCCTGGTGGTTCCCCGGACATTTTCCGAACAATCGCGCCCCGGGCGCGTAAGCACTTCCGATCCGCACGCTAAGCGGTGCCACATGTCTCGATTATTGGAGGAAGCCCATGATGTTCATCCCACTCGTCCTGCTGGTCCTGATCTTCTTCGCCGGCATCCGCATCATCCGGCCCACCCACCGGGGGCTCGTCGAGCGTCTCGGCAAGTACAACCGGTTCGCCAACCCCGGCTTCAACTGGATCATCCCGATCATCGACCGCATGGTGACGATCAACGTCACCGAGCAGATGGTCGACGCCCAGCCCCAGGAGATCATCACCTTCGACAACCTCAACGCCCGCGTCGACGCGCAGGTCTACTTCAAGGTGAAGCCCGACGAGGAGAGCGTGAAGAGCTCCCAGTACAACGTGAACGACTACCAGTGGCAGATCGTCAACCTGGCGCGCACGACGCTGCGTAACATCATCGGCACCCTCACCCTGAAGTCGGCCAACAGCGAGCGCGACAAGATCAACGGCGAGCTGTTGACCACCCTCAGCAACGAGACCAGCACCTGGGGCATGGAGATCGTCCGCACCGAGCTGAAGGAGATCGATCCGCCCCAGGACGTGCAGGCCACCATGAACAAGGTCGTCAAGGCCGAGAACGAGAAGATCGCGGCCCTGGACTACGCCAACGCCGTGGAGCGCCAGGCCGACGGCGAGAAGCGTTCGGAGATCAAGAAGGCCGAGGGCATCAAGCAGGGCAAGATCCTGCAGGCCGAGGGCGAGGCCGAGGCCATCCGGCTGGTCAACGAGGCGGCCAACAAGTACTTCGTGGGCAACGCCCAGCTGCTGCGCAAGCTGGAGGCGCTGGAGAACGCCCTGGAGGACAACGCCAAGATCGTGGTGCCGTCGGGCACCGACCTGGTCAACGTGATCGGGGAGATGGCGGGGGTGCTGCCGCTGGATCGCGGGAAGGATACCTGATTCGAGCATCCGGCAGCTTGCGCGGGGCGGTCCCAGGGCCGCCCCGCTTGTCGTAACCCGATGTGTATGAACGCAGTAACCGATTACATCCAAACGAGTTGCAATCAGGAGTGATTCGGCTGTACCATGGGCCTCCGAATGGGGTCCAGAAAAGCGCGGAAATGCCTGTCAAATATTTGACAAATGCGCGGACAGGCACCATATCCCCACCAGAGCCGCGACGCAGCCCGCGCGCGACCGATCCAGCGGAGGATCGACATGTCCGATTCCAAGATCGACCGGCTCCTGAACGAGCGAGAACGCCTGTACCAGGGCGGGGGCGAGGCCCGCATCGAGAAGCACCACGCGGCGGGCAAGCACACCGCCCGCGAGCGCCTGGCCCTGCTGCTCGACGAGGAGACCTTCCAGGAGACGCACCTGTTCATGCGTCACCGCTGCACCCACTTCGGCCTGGCCGACAAGGAGTTCCCGGGCGAGGGGGTGGTGACCGGCTGCGGCCTGATCGACGAGCGGCCCGTCTACGTGGCCAGCCAGGACTTCACCGTGGCCGGCGGCGCCGTGGGGGAGGCCACCTCGCGCAAGATCCAGGCGGTCATGGACGACGCCCTGAAGACCGGCGACCCCTTCGTGTTCATCAACGACAGCGGCGGCGCCCGCATCCAGGAGGGGGTCGACTCGCTGGCCGGCTACGGCGGCATCTTCTACCGCAACGTGCTGCTCTCGGGCGTGGTGCCCCAGATCAGCATCATCTCCGGGCCCTGCGCCGGCGGCGCGGCCTACTCGCCCGCGCTGACCGACTTCATCATCCAGGTGCGCCGCGAGGGCCAGATGTTCATCACCGGCCCCTCGGTCATCAAGCAGGTCACCGGCGAGGAGGTCACGGCCGAGGACCTGGGCGGCGTCTACAGCCACACCCACTACTCGGGCGTGGTGCACTTCGAGGCCGAGGACGGGCCGCACGCCATGGAGATCACGCGTCGGCTGCTGTCGTTCCTGCCCAGCAACAACACCGACGAGCCGCCGGTCTACCCGGAGCTGCACGAGGAGGCCGTGGGGCCCGTCGACGAGCTGAACGACTGTGTGCCCGACGACCCCCGCCAGCCCTACGACATGCATCGCCTCATCCAGCTGACCGTGGACAACGGCGACTTCATGGAGGTGCAGGAGCACTGGGCGCCCAACATCATCGTCGGCTTCGCGCGCGTGGAGGGGGGGACCGTGGGCGTGGTCGCCAACAACCCCCTGCACAAGGCGGGCGTGCTGGACATCGACTCCTCGGACAAGGCCGCGCGGTTCATCCGCTTCTGCAACGCCTTCAACATCCCGCTGCTGACCTTCGTGGACGTGCCCGGCTTCCTGCCCGGCGTGCAGCAGGAATACGGCGGCATCATCCGCCACGGCGCCAAGATGCTCTTCGCCTACGGGTCGGCGACCGTCCCCAAGATCACCGTCATCGTGCGCAAGGCCTACGGCGGCGCCTACCTGGCCATGTGCGGCAAGGACATGGGCGCCGACCGCGCCTGCGCCTGGCCCAGCGCCGAGATCGCCGTGATGGGCGCCGAGGGCGCGGTCAACCTGCTCTACCGCCGCGAGATCGCCGCGGCCGAGGATCCCGACGCCGAGCGCGCCGAGCGGATCGACGAGTACACCGGGACCTTCGCCAACCCCTACGTCGCCGCGGGCCGCGGCATGCTCGACGACATCATCGAGCCGGCCGAGACCCGCGTCTACGTGGCCCAGTCGCTGCAGCTGCTCAAGGCCAAGCGCGAGCTCCGGCCGCAGAAGAAGCACGGGCTCATTCCGCTCTAGGAGTCGACCGATGGACGCCCGCGACACGCTGCTGCAGAACCTCCCGCTCGCGCTGGTGGGGTTGCTCATCGTGTTCACGGTGCAGCTGATCATCGCCACGGCCGTCTACCTGATCCGCAGCCTCGACGAGAAGTGGCGTCACCAGGAGAAGCGTCGCAACGCCGAGGCCCTCGACCGCGAGCCGACCATCGACGCCACCACGGTGGTGCTGATCGCCGCCGCCGCGGCCACCGTCCTGCGCGGACGCCACCGCATCCGCAGCATCCGCCGGCTCATGCCCTCGGACCACAGGCGCAGCCCGTGGTCGGCCCAGGGCCGCGCGGTCCTGCAGGGATCGCACGCGCTCGACCGCAAGTCCGACAAGCGAGGCGGCCGCCGCTAGGGCGGTCGCCGGGGAGACAAGACATGAAGCTCAAGATCACCGTGCACGGCGTGGCCTACGAGGTCGACGTGGAGGTCCTCGACGCGAAGCGTGACGAGTTCGGTCCCACCGGCGCCCTGCCCAGCCGCGGCGTCCACGGCACGACCCCTCAC
>CAZSNA010000038.1:0-32096 GCA_964607825.1 uncultured Fibrobacteraceae bacterium
CCCGTGGACGCCGAGGCCGAACAGGCCCGCCTGCTGCCCGCCCTGGCGGCGGTGCGCGCCGCCTGCGACCTGCCGATCACCGTGGACACCCGCCGGGCCGACACCGCCCGCCGCGCCCTGGACGCCGGCGCCGACGGCGTCAACGACGTGACCGGCGGACGGGGCGACCCGGACATGCTGCCCCTGGCCGCCGAACGCGGCTGCGGCCTGGTCCTGATGCACATGCGCGGCACCCCCGCCGACATGCAGGACGCCCCCCGCTACGACGACGTGGTGACCGAAGTGGCCCGCGCGTTGTCTACATATGCGGAGGCCGCCGAAGCCGCCGGCGTGGCCCGCGACCGCATCGCGGTCGACCCCGGCATCGGCTTCGGCAAGACCCTGGCGCACAATCTGGCCCTGATGGGCCGGCTGGAGGAGCTGTCCGCCGGACGGCCGCTCCTGCTGGGCGCCTCGCGCAAGTCCTTCGTGGAGCACCTGACCGGCGCGCCGACGCCCGACCGGCTCGGCGGCAGCCTGGCGGCCGCGGCGTCGGCCTGGATGCAGGGCGTCGCGGTGGTGCGGGTGCACGACGTGGCCGAGACGGTGCAGATGCTCGAAACCCTGGTCGCCATCGACGACGAGCGCATTCCGCGTTGAGCCTGCGCCGGCGCGATGCTATGCTGCCGCGCGGACGGAACCGCCGCCTCGAACCGAACGGGCCGAGATGCTGAGCTTCATCGCCGATTCTCCGATCATCGACATCCTCGACATCCTGATCGTGGCGTTCCTGATCTACCGCCTGGTGCTGCTGGTGCGCGGCACGCGCGCCACGCAGATGTTCGTGGGGCTGTTCCTGCTGGTGATCTTCTCCTGGCTCGCGGACCGGCTCGGCCTGATCGTCGTCAAGCAGATCATCAACTCGCTGCAGACGGTGTGGGTGGTGGCCTTCCTGATCATCTTCCAGCCCGAGCTGCGCACGGCGCTGACGCATCTGGGCCGCCGTCGCGGCATCCTCTTCTTCGCGGCGCACGAGGAGGTGCCCGCCCAGCAGGAGATCATCCAGGCGGTGGAGAAGCTGTCGCGCCGGGGCCTCGGCGCGTTGATCGTGCTGGAGCGCGAGATCAGCCTGGGCCGCTGGGCCAAGTCGGGCACGCCCCTGGGCGCGGAGATCTCCGCGGAGCTGCTCGAGTCCATCTTCACCGTGCCCGGACCGCTGCACGACGGCGCCGTGATCATCAGCCAGGACCGGATCGTGGCGGCCGCCTGCATCCTGCCCAACACCGAGCGCGCCGAGCTGGGCTACGTGCTGGGCACGCGCCACCGGGCGGCCATCGGCCTGAGCGAGGTGTCGGACGCGGCGGTGATCGTGGTCTCCGAGGAGACGCGGGCCATCTCCCTGGCCTACGGCGGCGACATCAAGCGCGGCCTGTCCATCGACGACCTCACCTCGGAGCTGAACCTCATCTTCACGCGGCCCGCCAGCAAGACCCGCGAGTCGGCCGAGACGCAGCCGGCCTAGGCTCTGTCCGGAAATCCCCGGACCGGGCCTATCCCCTCCACAACGCGACCCCCGCACCCGAGCGCCCGGCCAGGTCGGCCAGGGCGTCGGCCAGCGCCAGGTGCAGGGCGCGGTCGTCGGCTTCGGTCGGGACGCGACCGCGCGCACGCCAGACGCGCGCGCCGGGTCCCTCGCATTCGAGCCAGACGACGCAGGCGTCGCGCCCGCGGGTCAGTCCTCCGCGACGCAGGACCAGGCCGGGGCGCAGATGCCGGCGCAGCTCGTCGAGCGCGCGCCGGAAGAGACGGGTACGGGCGGGACAGGTCATGGCGGCTCCTCGTGGGGTGGGGAGGCGGCCGCATGGATCACGGGGTGGGAAACCGGACGGACGCTTCGGGCGCCCTCCCCGCCCGGCCGGTTTGCGCCGTGCGACGACCCGAGTCCTCCCATCCTCGGCCCGACGCCCCCGCGACGCCCGGATCTGCAAGGACCGGCCCGGAGGGCGCCGAGGAAGTCACGAAGCGTATCTGTCTGTCCGACAAGGGAATGCATGCCTGCCTCGCCGATCCGCCGTGCCCCGGCTCCACGGGTCCAGAACCCGGGATCCCGCCCGGACGCGCCGCACGCCCGCCAGTCGCCCGCACGACGAAGCGTTTGGGGTCCTGTCCCGGGATCGGGACAGATCCCCGGCCGCCAGACAGGCCGGCGGCCGAGCTGATCAGATGTTCAGGAGTTCGGGCACGTCGAGTTCCGACGCGACCGTCTCGGGCGTCGCGGAGCCGGCCGTCTCGAGATAGCGGCCCAGCAGACGTCCCAGCAGCGAGAGCGCGAGCAGCTCGCCGGAGCGGTAGGTGTAGAGGCCGCCGTCACGGGCGCTGTTCACGAAGAGGGCGCCCTGGAGCCGGCCCGCGTCGTCGAGCAGGGGCACGACCACGTCGGCGTCGCACCACTTGAGGAAGGCGCGCTCGTGCAGCGTGAGGCCCTCGCCCACGATCTCGGACAGGCAGAGGGGGCAGTCGGCGCTGACCAGCAGGGAGCCGAACCAGCCCTCGGCGGGGAAGCGGTAGTCCTCGCGCCCCACCAGGGACATGGACGACCCGTCGCGGCGGCAGAGCTGGAGCGAACCGGCCAGGCCGACCCGGTGCAGGATCACGCGCAGGGGTTCCAGCCAATCCCCGGGATCGCCGCGGCCGCGCAGGGCGCGATGCAGCACGTCGAGCGACAAGCGGTCGGGACGCCCGACCTCGTTCACGTCGAGCGTCCACTCGGGCAGGTCGGGATCGAGGATGCGCTGGAAGGCGGCCTCCTCCTCGGACGGCTCCGGAGGCGGCGGCGGCGCGTCGGGCGACAGGGCCGCCACGGCGTCCTCCAGCCTCTGGAAGGTGCGTCGGGGCAAGGGCCCGAATCGCTTCTCCAGATACCAGCCGATCACCACGTTGGGCGCCACGAAGACCAGCTCGCCCTGATTGTCGACGAAGCGCCGCTGGGAGGCGGCCAGCTCGCCGGCGAGGTCCTCGCTGATCGAGCCCAGCTCGCTCATGTCCAGCACCAGGGAGGTGGTGGTGTCGGGCAGCTCGGCGACACGATCGGTGAACTGCAGGTGGTCGCCCGTGGAGACGGTCCCGCTCAGGCGCAGGGCGGCGATCGCGGGATCCTGTGATTCGAGCTTGGTGAAGGTGATGGCCATGGGTTCAGACGAGCTCCATGGACAGCCAGCCGTCCAGCACCTTGCGCAGGAAGCGCCACTCGCTGCCGACCTTCTTGGCGGGGATCTTCCCCTCCTTGGCCAGGCGGCAGACCGTCTTGACGTGCATCTTCAGGTACTCGGCGGCCTCGACCGAGGTCATGACCTGGTTGCTGTCCCGTTCGGCCCCTATGTAGATGGCCCCGTAGTCCTTGGTGTCCTGCATGATGTCGCACTCCTTCCGGGGGTTTGATTCGACTCCCCGGACGGGTGCAAGGGGCGTGCCCCGGGCTCCCCGGACGCCGGACTCCGGAAATCGGCCGTTTTCGGGCGTTTGGAGCCGTTTCGGGCCACCACGGGGAACGACGCTCCCGCGGCGGAAGGCCTGGGAACGCCTGCGCCGTTGCAATCCGCAATCGGACGTTGGATTTATCCGCGCTGGAGCGCGCCGGTCCGGATGAAGTCCAGGACCTCGCCGTTGAGCGACCCTGCGCCGTGGGCCTGCAGGATCATGTGGCCGCCGTCCGGGTAGAGCCGGAAGCGCGAGGTCTTGTTGCGGACCTTCTTCTGCAGGTGGCGCAGGGACGAGGAATCGATGCGTTCGTCGTCCTGGCAGTGGGCGGCGTAGACGGGCAGCTGGAGCTTGCCGACCTGGCCCTTGGCCTTCTCCATGGCCGCGAAGACCTCCAGGTTCCAGCCGATGCGCTTGCGGAACACGGGCACGCGGTGCAGGCGCAGGCCGATCATCAGGCGGGACCAGAAGGAGACCTTGGGCGTGAGCGCCGCCGAGAGCAGGGTGAGCGTCGCCGGCTTCTCCTCGCGGGCCAGCAGGATGGCCAGCGCGGCCCCGAAGCTGAAGCCCACCACGTGGACGCGTCGACAGGAGCGGGCCAGGAGGCGGTAGCGCAGCCGCACCTCGTTGTAGCAGCTCTTCCAGCGGACCGAGGGCAGACCCTCGTCGCCGGTGCCGTGCCCGGGCAGCAGGACGTTCATGACGTGATAGCCGTTGCCGAACAGGTGGTCGGCCAGCCCGGCCAGGTCGGCGGGATTGCCGGTGGAGCCGTGGATGAGCAGGACGCCCTCCTCGGCGGGACCGGCCACGCGCAGCCGCGACTTCTGATCCGGCACGACGCCCTCGACGGCCTCGATCTCGGCCTGCAGACGCGCGTGCGCGCGCAACGTGGCGGCGCGGGTGCGCGCGTCGTCGGGCGCGGCCGGCTGCTGCTCCAGCTCCCAGGCGCTCAGGGACAGCTGGTTGAGCAGGAGGGGATCGCGCTTGTCGGCGTCGGGCGGCGTGCTCAAGGTCGTTCTCCGTCCGGGGCGTCGGCGCCCATGGCGTCCAGGTCGAGGGATGCGGGGCGGTCGACGATGAGGTCGGGCCAGTCGTCCTGGTCCATCTCGCCGAGCACCGCGTGGTCGGGATACTTGCCGGAAAGCACGAAGGCCGTGCTCATGCCCATCCGCTTGGCGGTGGTCAGATCGCTCAAGGGATCGTCGCTGATAAATAAGGCCTGCTCGGCCCGGCCGCCAAGTTTTTCCAGGGCGCGGCGGTAGATGCGCTCGTGGGGTTTGCCCACCACGACGGGCTCGCGACGGGCGGCGCGGGCCAGACCGTCGCAGGCGAAGCCGGGGCCGAATCGGCGTTCCCCGCGGGCGTCGAGGAAGAAGAGATTGCTGTGCAGGGCCACCAGTTCGGCGTCGTGGTCGACCAGGGCGGGCAGGGCGCGGTCCAGGTCGGGCAGGGTGAGCTCGGCGTTGGCGCCCAGCACCACCGCGTCGCTGTCGCCCCCCTCCACCAGCTCGAAACCCGCCTCGCGCCACCAGTCGGCCAGGCGCGCGGCCCCCAGCCACAACAGGCGGGTCTTGCCCCAGCCGCGCAGCAGCTCGGCGCCGACGCCCAGGGCCCCGACCAGCTCGTCGACCGCGGCGTCGAAGCCGGCGGCCTGCAGGTCGGCCACCAGTTCCTCGGGCGTGTGGGTGGTGTTGTTGCTCACCAGAACTCGCCCGAAACCCTTGTCCGGCAGTGCGTTGTACCACTCCGGCGAATCGGGCACCGGCCGGTAGCGCTTGTCGCGCACCAGGACGCCCTCGATGTCGATCAGGCAGTGGCGGATGTCGTGGGGGCGATTCACGGGGCGGTCATCTCCTCGAAGAGGGCGTCGTAGCGCGGGGCCAGGCGGGGCCAGCACCAGTCGTCGCAGTCCAGGGGCAGCGAGCAGACGTGGCCGCAGCCCTCGCCGCCGAGCAGATCGTCCAGCAGGGACGTCAACTCGTCCAGTCCGGAATAGAAATGCCGGCCCTTGCAGCGGGTGCCGTAGAGGTCGGGATAGGCCTGGTCGCGCGGCAGCACCGGGTAGGCCCCGGCGTGGACGGCCTCGGCCACGGAGATGCCGAAGTACTCCTGGGCGGCGCAGCTGACCACCACGTCGGTGGTCTCCAGCAGGCGGTCGTAGGCGGCGCGCGACTCCACCCAGCCTTCGACCTCGATGCGGTCGCCCAGGCGCGCGCGCAGCTCCGCGAAGACGTTCTCGTTGCCGCGGGGCTCCCCCAGCAGACGCAGCCGGAAGGGGCGGCGGTCGGCCAGGTCCAGCACGGCGCGGGCGAAGAGTTCGGGGCGCTTGTCGAACTCCCAGCGGTGGTTCCAGAGGATCGTCGGCTCGCGGCCGTCGCGGGGCCAGCCGGGGCCGATCTCCGGGTCGCAGGGACCGCCCAGGTAGGGCGCGAAGGCGCCGTCGAGACGGGGGACGCGATCAAGGCCCACCGGCAACACCGTCGACCGGGCCTCCAGGCGGGGGCGGACGTCCCGGGGCACGGCCTCGGGCATGCGGGACAGGTAGTCGGGCAGGGCGTCCAGGAAGAGCTCGAGATGGAAGCGGGAGTTGAAGACCACCCGGTCGGCGACGAGACAGCTCAGGATGTTGGTGAAGCCGAAGTGGAAATCGAACTCCTCCTCGGGCGAGAGCGGGTAGGTGAGCTGGTTCTCGTGCATGTAGAGCGCGAGCGGGGCGCGGTCGAGCGGACGGGGCAGCAGGCCGCGCAGGTCGGCCGTGTTGAGGTAGTCGGTGGCCAGGATCAGGTCGGCCTCGAGCCCCTCGGCCGCGATCCGGTCCGCGAACCAGACCGCCGCGCCGCGCATGCGCCACTTCCAGAAGCGCGCGGGCAGGGTCAGCGAGACGAACTCGTGGCGCGAATGGGCGATCAGGCCCTTCCGGAAGGCGCGATGGGAGCCGCCGTCGTAGGGCTCGAGGAAGAGAATGCGCACGTGATCGCCTTCCGCCCGTTCAGGGTACGGGGATTCATTGAATCGGGTGATCGGTTTGCGTATAATACAGGTGACACGTCATCCCCGCCAATGATCGAAAGATCCGTCCTGCACTCACCCCCATTCGCGAGGTCGATCCATGAAACGTACGGTATTGACGACCGTTCTGCTGACCCTGGCCGTCACGGCCGCCTTGGCCGGCACGGCCCGGGCCGACAGCTTCGCCGGCTACATCCCCGGCCGGCTCATCCTCGAATTCGAGCCCGGCTTCGCCCCCGTGGTCGACAAGGCCGGCGATCGCGTGCTGGTGGACGACCCCGGCCTGCAGGCCCTGGCCGACCGCTACGACGTCCGGTTGATGGAGGCTCTCCATCCCGTGCTGAAGCACCCGGACAAGGCGGGCGCCGACGTCCTGATGCGGCAGTGGGCCGTCGATTTCGACCCGAGCCGCGACCTGGACGCGGCCCTGGCCGACTACAGCGCCCAGCCGGGCGTCGCCAAGGCCTGGAAGGACGAGATGCGCTACCTGAGCGCCACGCCCAACGATCCCTCCCTGAGCCAGCAGTGGCACCTGGGCAACTCCGCCTACGGCGGCAAGGACGTCCGCTGGCACGGCGGCTGGGCCGAGGCGCAGGGCGACAGCAACATCATCATCGCCATCATCGACTCGGGCGTGGACTGGCAGCACCCCGACCTGGGCGGCACCAACGCCGACCACACCGACGGCTGCATCTGGATCAACTGGGACGAGTACTTCGGCACGCCGGGCTCGGACGACGACGGCAACGGCCGCGTCGACGACATCCGCGGCTGGGACTTCGTGTCCAACGGCACCGGCGCCTACCCGGGCGAGGACGCCTTCGTCCCCGACAACGATCCCATGGACTTCGGCGGCCACGGCACCGGCTGCGCGGGCGTCGCCGCTGCGGTGACCGACAACGGCGTCGGCATCGCCGGCGTGGCGGGCGGCTGCAAGATCATGGCCATTCGCGCCGGCTGGCTGCTGGCCGACGAGCAGGGCGTGGTGGGCATGAGCTACGCGTCCTCGGCCATCATCTACGCGGTGGACAACGGGGCCAACCTGATCAACTGCAGCTGGGGCAGCAGCATCAGCCTGTTCAGCGCCGTGAACTACGCCCAGAGCAACGACGTGTGGCTGGTCAACGCCGCCGGCAACGACGGCGACGACGTCCCCGAGTACCTCGACAACCACGCGAACTCGATCTCCTGCGCGGCCACGACCACCACCGACCACAAGGCCGGCTTCTCCAACTACGGCTCCTGGGTCGAGGTCTCCGCGCCGGGCGAGAGCATCCTCACCACCTATTACAACTACGTCCTGGGACAGAGCTCCTACGAGGGCGTGGACGGCACGTCCTTCGCTTCGCCGCTGACCGCGGGCGCCATCGCCCTGATCTGGTCCGCGCGGCCCGACCTGACGCTGGACGAGGCCATCCAACTCATGTACGACACCTGCGACGACCTCAGCATCGTCAATCCCGGCTACGCGGGTCTGCTCGGCGCCGGCCGCATCAACCTGCTGACCGCCCTGGGCGACGGCTTCCAGGAGGTGCCCGACGAGTACGACGACATCTTCTACGCCGTGAACCAGGCCGCCGAGGGCGACACCATCGCCATCCTGGGCTCGTACGCCATGACCGGCCCGTACAACTTCCGCGACAAGCCCCTCTCCTACCTGGGCGGCTGGGACGCGGGCTACGCCACGCGTGATCCCCTGGGCAATCCCACGGTCATCACCGGCAACGTCGCCAGCACGGCCGCCACGGTGAACAGCTCCGTCGGACCGGACGTGCTGATCGACGGCTTCCGCTTCACCGGCGGCGGCGGTCAGACGTACAACAACATCCCCTACAGCGGCCGCTTCGGCGGCGGCGCGGTCATCGTGGGCGACCCGGTGATGCGGAACATCGACGTGACCGGCAACGCCACCGGCAGCTCCACGGCCGAGGGCGGCGGCGGCGGCCTGCTGCTCTTCCAGTCCGACGCGACGCTGGAGAACGTGTCCGTGCACGGCAACACCTCGCTCTACGGCGCGGGCGTCTACGTGTACCAGGGCGCGCCGACGTTGATCGACTGCGAGATCACCGACAACACCCTGATCACCGACCACTCCAACGGTCCGCTGGGCGGCGGCCTCTACGTGACCGACGCGGCCCTGACCATGAGCGGCTGCACGGTCTCCGGCCACCTGGACGCGGACTACGGCGGCGGCCTCTACGCGGCCAACCACGCCGGATCGACGACCCTGGACCTCGATCACACCGTGATCTCGGGCAACAGCGCCGTCGAACGGGGCGCGGGGCTCTACACCACGGGCGACGCGCTGACCATGCTCGGCGGCGAGATCCTGGACAACTTCCCGGGCAACGGCGCCATGTTCATGCTGGGCGGCGGCCTCCGCGTCGACGCGGGCACGGCCGACGTGGACAGCGTCCACGTGAGCGGCAACTCCGCCGTCTTCGGCGGCGGCCTGTCCTTCTCCGGCGCGTCGGACGTGAGCATCGACGACTCGATCGTCGAGCTGAACAACGGCCTCGGCGTGGCCGGCGGCGTGCACATCGAGAACGTGCCCACGAGCTCGCTCACCGGCAACACCATCGTCGCCAACACCACGCCCAACGGCGGCGCGGGCGTGTACCTGACCAACACCACCATCACCATGTCCAACAACCTGGTCGCCTTCAACACCGGCGGCGCCAGCGTGGCCAACGGCGTGCTGGGCTCCAGCGCGATCACGGTCTTCAGCTGCAACGACGTCTTCGGCAACGACGGCCTGCAGTACGGGGGCGTGACCGATCCCACCGGCAGCGACGGCAACGTCTCGGTGGATCCGCTGTTCTGCGACTTCCCCGCCGGCGACTACACGGTCGAGAACGGCTCGCCGGTGCTGCCGGCCCAGTCGGGCTGCGGCCAGATCGGCGCCCTGGGCGAGGGCTGCGACGGCGGCACCTCGGTCGACGACCCGATCGGCGCCGCGCCGGAGCGCTTCACGGCGCACCCGAACTACCCGAACCCCTTCAACCCCAAGACCACCCTGCGCTTCGCCCTGCCGGCCGCGGCGCACACCACCGTCCGGATCTACGACGTGTCCGGCCGGCTGGTGCGCACGCTCGTCGACGAGCCGCTGGCGGCGTCGGAGCACGCGGTGGACTGGACGGGACGCGATGACGGCGGCCGCGAGGTGGCCGCGGGCGTGTACTTCTACCGGATCCGGTCCGGGGAGCATGACCATGTGGGGCAGATGGCGTTGATCAAGTGAGGCCGTAGCCAGGCCATGTCTCGTTCGGGCCCCGGGGCGATCCCCGGGGCCCCTCTATCTCCTACTGGATACATCTGGATTGCAGAGCGACCGGCGTTGTATGATCCCGCGAGACGAAAGGAACGCGCATGGACATGCCCGCCCGACATCCGCTCGACGGGGATCTGGCGACCTCGGTGCCCCCCCGGCTGCTGGCCGAACTGAAATCCAGGGCGGCCGTCGCCAGGCTGGACGCCGGCGCGTTCTTCCTGCGCCAGGGCGCTCCGGTCGAGAGCTTCGCTCTCGTCCTGTCGGGACGCGTGCGCGTGTTCAGGTCGGACGACGGCGGCCGGGAGATCACGCTCTACAACGTCCGACCCGGCCAGTGCTGCATCGTCAACGTCCTGTGCATGCTGTCCGATTCGCCGAGTCCCGCGCACGCCGTCTGCGAGGAGCCGGTCACCGCCTGCGCTGTGGGGGCCGAGGCGTTCCGGTCCTGGATGCGCGAAAGCGATGCGATGGCCTCGTTCGTCTTCGGTCTGCTGGCGACCCGGGTGACCGGCATGATGGAGCTGATCTCCGAGGTCGCCTTCGAGAGGCTGGATCGGCGCCTGGCCGCGCTGCTGGCGAAGAAGACCGGGGAAATGGAAATCCCGGTTCTCATGATGACGCACGAGGCGATCGCCGGCGAACTGGGCACGGCCCGCGAGGTCGTCAGCCGTCTGCTCAAGGACCTCGAACATCGCGGCGCACTCGAACTCAGCCGGGGGCGGATCGAGATCAGGGACCGGAAGATCCTGGACGATCTGTCACTCTGACGGCCGTTTCCCGAGCCTCGAGCACGAGATGGGGCCGGTTGCGCGCCGGACCGCCCTCCCCAAATCCATTGATACCGTATGTGACCGGAGTTACTGACTCCTGTTTCGAGCGCGATTACCGTATGACCTCATGAAACGGATATCATACCTCGAAAGGAGCAACGTCATGAGACCTCGTTCTCGCGTCACCCCCGGAGCTGCGGGCGCCCTGCTGGCGTCGGCCCTGATCCTGCTGCCCCTGTCGGCCGACGCGGTGCCCCAGTCCGGCACCTTCGAGATCGTGCCGACCCCGAACCCCGGTTCCTCCAGCAACGCCCTGGTCGACATCGCGTCGGCGGGCGGCGGGACGGCCTGGGCCATCGGCTCCCAGTCCGGCGGCGGTTCGACCGACGCCCTGCTCCTCCACTACGACGGCGCCCAGTGGAACGAGGTCGATCTGCCCGCGGAGGTCGACGACGTCGACTTCGGCCCCGCCGGCAACACGCCGGACGGCGACGTGTGGATGATCGGCACGCGCGCCTACACGGTCTACCAGGTGGAGGTCTTCTGCGTCCGCGCCCGCGACGGCGCCATCGACCGCGTGGACTCGTTCCCCAACGGCGGCGCTCCCCTGCATATCTCGGCCACGGCGGCGGACGACGTCTGGAGCGTGAGCGGCGGCATCTGGAGCACCGACCAGGGCGGCTACGTGCAGCACTTCGACGGCTCCGGCTGGACGTCCACGCAGCTGGCGGCGACGTTCACCTACCGGAACGACCCCCAGGCCATCTACGCCGCAGGTCCGGACGACGTGTGGATCGCCGGCATCGGCGGACCGAGTCGCGCCCACTGGGAGGGCTACGTCCTGCACTGGGACGGTTCGACCTGGGAGAAGGTCCCGACGCCCTTCGACGGCCAGAACCTGACGTTCTTCGAGTCCATCGACGGCAGCGGTCCCGACGACATCTGGATCTCCGGCCACATCAACTACGCCGAGGACCTGCTGCTGCACTGGGACGGCTCGTCCTGGACGCAGCACGCCGGTCCGGCCGGAGAGGAACCTCTCTCGGACGTGGTCGTCCCGGGACTGGGCAACGCCTGGGCCACTCCCTATTCCCTCAGCCCGGGCACCCCCTTCTTCTACTGGGACGGGATCGACTGGACCGTCGGCGCCCTGCTGGACGTCCAGGGCGCCGAGACCGTGAACTGGCGCGGCCTGTCCAGGAGCGGCGACGGCGACGTGTGGGCCGTCGGCTCCTATCACGACGGGACCACGCACCACACCCTCGCCGCGAAGCTGGTGAACGAGGGGACCGGCTCCGGGACGACCGGCGCCGGCGAGGCGACGCCGCGCACGGTCGCCCTGCTGGGCAATCATCCCAATCCATTCAACCCCTCGACCACGATCTCCTTCGAGCTGTCGTCCAGGCAGTCCGTGGATCTGCGGATCTATTCGAGCCGCGGCGGCCTGGTCCGCACGCTGCTGTCCGGCACGCGGGACGCCGGCGCGCACCGGGCCGTCTGGGACGGCCGCGACGCCTCGGGACGCCCCGTCTCCTCCGGCGTCTACGTCTATCGGCTCAGCGCGGGAGGCGAGACAGAGAGCGGGCGCATGGTGCTCGCCAAATAGAGCTCGGCCGAGGATCTGGATACAGAGACCCGCCAGGGAGGATGCGCTTCGCGGACCGTCCCTGGCGGGTCTCTGTATCTAGATCCTCAACAACCTCCTGATCTTCGCTCGCGTCTCGGCGTGGATGATCGGGAAGACGAGGAGGTAGGTGGCGCAGAGGAGGGTCTGCAGGATCAGGCTCGCGATCAAGGCGGCGCGGTCGGTCAGCAGCACGGGGATCTTGCCGTCGCGCATGTCGCCCAGGGGGGTGGCGTCGACGGCGCGGGACAAGGCGGGGACGGCCTCGGTCTCGAGCCAGCGATGGGGGGCGGTGGGGGCGAGATCGACGTTGGCCAGCACCACGAAGTAGCTCGTCGCCATCACGACGATCAGGCCGATCTTCTTCCACTCGATGGCGATGGCGTAGCGGCGCTGCGAGGCGATGCTGCCCCAGGCGGTGACCACGGACTGGGTGAGCGCGGCGGAGAAGGCGGCTCCGTACAGTCCCCACAGGTGGATGAACAGCCAGGACAGGCCCACCTTGACCACCGACATCGAACCGCGGATCAACGCCATGCTGCGCGTGTCCTTGGCGTAGTAGAGGCCGAAGCCCAGGTGCATGTACACGGCCTGCATGATCATCGTGTACACCTCGATGCGCGCGATGCGGTAGGCCGGCCAGAACGCCTCGGGGGTGAGCAGCTCCAGCACCGTACGGATGTTCACGGTGATCAGCAGGCCGCCGAAGGTCACCAGCAGCAGGAAGTACGTGAACATGCGGCCGATGCGCTGCGGCGCGTCGGGCTCGTCGGCGATCTCGGTGCGGGTGGTGTTCCAGGAGCGCATGAAGGGCTGGGTGATCAGCAGGCCGATCAGCACCGGGAACTTGTAGCCCATCTCCAGCACGCCCACGCTGGCCAGGCTGAGCTGGAAGCGCACCAGCACCTTCTCGGCCTGGCGCGAGATGAACGAGGCCAGGTTGCCCGGCACCAGCGGCAGCAGGAAGACGAACAGCTCGCGCGCTATGGCGCGGTCGAATCTCGCGCCGCAGTCGCGCAGGGCGATGACGATGAAGCAGCCCGAGGAGACCAGCGTGGTGACCGCCGCGCTCAGGAAATACCCCGTCAGCCCCCAGTCCAGCACCAGCACGAACCAGATGCCGGTGCCCAGCCCCAGGAACAGCCGCACCAGCCCGATGGCCGAGAAGACCATCGACCGGCGGCGGATGAGCAGGATCGCCGCCGCCGACACGCCGGTGATCTCCAGCACGAACGACAGCAGGGCCATCAGCAGCAGGACGGACTGGTCGGGCGACTCCAGCAGCCAGCCCGCCAGGGGCCGGGCGAAGAGCGCCACCAGGGCGCAGAGCACCAGGGCCGCGCCGCCGATCATGAACATGCCGGTGCTGACCACGCGCGCCTTCTCCTCGGGCGGGCGGTCGTGGTAGATGCGGATGATGCCGCCCTGCGCGCCGTAGGCCATCAGGCTCATCAGCAGCATGGTGCCCGACTCGACCAGGGAGATCACGCCGTAGCCGATGTCCTGCAGGACGTGGGCGTAGAAGGGCAGCAGGAAGAAGCTGATCAGCTTGCCGAGCACGGCGGCGAGCGTGTAGATCGAGGCGTGGCGGAAGGTGCTGCGGACGGTCGTCATCCCTGGTCCTCGAGCGGGAGGAGGTCGCGGCCCCGCGGGGCGGTGCGCAGGAACTGCTCGTGCCAGACCAGCGTGGTGTAGATCTGCATCAGGGTGTGGTGGTGCCAGTCCTGGCCGCGCTGGAAACCCTGCCACAGGTCCATGACCCGGTCGGGGTCGAGGAAGTCGCAGCCCCCGTCGGCCGCGCCGGCCAGCACCGACCCGAACTCCTCGCGGTAGGTGCGGTCCTTGCGCAGCCACACCTCGCGGTGCAGGTACTGGCTGCGTTCGCGGGGGTTGAGCCGGCCGAGGCTCCAGCGGCGGATCTTCCGGATGCGGTCCAGGCGCTTCATCCGCGCCGACACGGTGCGCTCGATCTCCTCCTCGGACGCGAAGAGATCGTGTCCGGTGCGGCTCCAGGGCACGCGAGCCAGGTCGGTCAGGCGACGGCGGTACATGTCCTGGTAGATGGCGTTGCGCGGCTTGTGGCGCAGGGGAATGCGCTGGTAGAGGTCGAAGAGCTCGTTGTCGATCATGGGGATGACGTCGAAGAAGAAGTACTTGTGCATGTCCACCGCCGTCTGCATCCGCTTGGCCAGGTTGATGACCTGGCAGAACATGATCTTGTTGCCCACCAGCGGCAGGTCGCGATAGGCCTGGAAGGCGCGCCAGATCTGGTCCTGCGCCAGTTCGCCCATCTCACGGGCCGCGTCGGGGACCATGTACTGAGCGAAGGCCGAGGCGCCGCGATCGGCGCCCGTGAAGGCCAGGATGCGCGCCCTGAGGAAATCGTCGTCGTGGTTCTCGCTCATGTCCTCGGGCTTGATGTAGTGGCCCGTGCCGATGGACATGTACGGCCCGAGGATACCGTTGAGGAAGGGCGCCGGCCCAGGTCCCACCTCGTGCGAGACGCCGATCAGGCCCGCGTTGCGGGCGTTGCACATGCCGTCGTTGAGCCAGACGGCCTCGCGCGCGTGCTCGCCGTACCACGACGGCTTCAGCGGGATCAGGCGGTGCCGGTGCTCGAGCCCCAGGGTGCGCGCGACCCGGCGCGCGATGGTCGTCTCCAGGCAGTCGTCCTGGCCGTGGGTGAAGATGTCCAGGGCGTCGCCGTGGTGGCGGGCCGTGTGGAGCAGCAGGCGCGAGTCCAGTCCGCCGGACAGGGCCGCCACGACCCGCCCGGAGTCGCGGGGCACGCGCTTGGCGACCGAGCGCTCGTAGAGGGCCAGGGCCTCGTCGCCGAAGTCCTCGGGCGATCGGTCCTCCTCCACGGGGTAGGTGGGACGCCAGTAGCGCTCGGTGGCGACCTGCCCGTCCTGCAGGACCAGGCGGCTGCCCTCGAGCAGGGTGGAGGCGCGCCGCAGCAGGGTCTCCTCGCCGAAGGGGCATTCCTGGGCCAGGACGTTGGCCACCGACGCGCGATCGACCGTGAGATCGACGCCGCGCCAGGCCAGGCACATCTTCAGCTCGGGCCCGAACAGGAAGACCTCGTCGTCGAGATACCAGTAGAGATGGGCGAAGCCGAGGTGGTCGTTCTGCAGGATCAGGCGGCCGTCGCGGGAATCGTCGATCACCAGGTTGTAGTGGCCGGTCACACGATCGACGTAATCGTCGCCCTCGGCCAGGTAGAGGTCGAGCAGGCCGCGGGCGAAGTCGGGATCGTCGTCCGGCACGTGGCGGCCGTCGATCGTCAGGGCCGTGCCCTCGATCAGCAGGCGCACGCCGTCGCGTTCGGCCAGGCGGTTGGCGGCCGAGAAGGCCGGATTGGTGGACACGGCGCCGATGACCCGGCCGCCGCGGCGGTCGGACGCGTGTCCGTACCAACGCTGGTGGGTGATCATGTCGCGGATGGCCTCGGCCACCTCGCTGGGATCGCGGTCGGGCCGCAGCGCAACGGCCCCGTAGATACCCGGCATCTCGTTCGGCTCCTTCCCGGGGACGAGGTCGACCCCGGCGGGATGATATCATAGCCCCGGCTGCAGGCCAGAGTTCCTATCCTTGTCGGCCGCAGGCACGGAAACTACAATGGAGAAGGTCATCAACCGGAGGAAAGACCATGCCGAGCCAGCCGTCGCGCGACCTGCAGACCTTCGAGAATCCCCGGTCCGAGCGGGATTACGAGATCCTCTTCGACTGCCCGGAGTTCACCTGCCTCTGCCCGCTGACCGGGCAGCCGGACTTCGCGCACCTGAAGATCCGCTACGTGCCCGACGAGCTGTGCGTGGAGTTGAAATCGCTGAAGCTGTATCTGTGGACGTTCCGGGATCAGGGAGCCTTCCACGAGAAGGTGACCAACGAGATCCTGGCGGACCTGGTCGGGTTGCTCTCGCCGAGGTTCCTGGAGATCGACGCCAAGTGGTTCGTGCGGGGCGGGATCACGACGTACGTGCGGTGTCGGCATGTGGCGGAAGGTTGGGGCGGAGAGACGGCCGGGCCTCAGGCCGCCTGGTGAGCCCGTCTGCCCGTCCGCCGTGGCCCGGCGGATGGGCGGCGACGGGAAGGATGCGTGACCCGGCCGCAGACCGATATCCAGAATCCGGGAGCCTCACGTGCAGAGACGTCTGTTCATCCTCTTCCTCGCGCTCTCGCTGATCCCGGCGATCGCCATCCTCGCGTTCAACTGGCAGATCAGCCAGCGTCACCTGGAGATCCTCGACAGCCCGGGTCTGCGCGAGGCGCTCGAGAGCTCGCTGGACCTGGCGCGCGACGAACTGAACCGCAGCCGGGAATCGACCCGCGAAGAGCTGGATCGGCTGGTTCGCATCGACCCCGGCGGTGCGTTGCCGACGACCGCACCCGGTTCGACCCTGGCCCGCATCACCGACGGCGCCGTCGACCGCATCTCCGGCGATGCGAGCGACGAGTTGAAACAGGCCCTCCTGGACCTCGCCTCGGATCCGCGGCGCGAAGCCGTCCGGATCACCCTGCCCGGCGGCGACTGGATCGCCGCGGCGAGCGGAACCCTGGCCCTGGCCCGTCCCATCGACCCCGAACTGGTCCGCCGACTCGACGCGGTCACCCAGGGCGGCGCCCGACTGCGCCAGATGCGTCTCTACTACGGCGATCTCCTGCGCGGGGACACGATGACCACGTTGCTGGTCCTCGGACTGGTCGTCCTGATCGTCGCGCTGCTCCTCTCCCGGCTCTTCGCCCGCCGCATCGCGGCGCCGATCAACGCGCTGGCCGCCGGCACCCGCAAGGTCGCCGGGGGCGATCTCGACCATCGCGTCGACGTGGACGCCCCGGCGGAAATGGGGCAACTGGTCTCGGCCTTCAACCGTATGACCGACGACCTGCGCTCCAGCAAGGAGGACCTGATCCAGGCCGAGCGCGTGGCGGCGTGGCGGGGCGTGGCGCGGCGGCTGGCGCACGAGATCAAGAACCCGCTGACGCCCATCGGCCTGGCCATGCATCGCATCGCCAAGCGCACCGACGACCCGGCCGTGACCGATTCGGTGCAGACCGTCCTGGAGGAGACCGGAAACCTCAAGCGCCTGGCCGACGAGTTCTCCCAGTACGCGCGGCTGCCCGCACCCCGTCCGGAGGCCGCCGACCTGCTGGACCTGGCGCGCTCGGTGGTGGATCTCTACACCGGGGACGATCGGATGGAGGTGGACTGGGACGTACCGACCGGACCGACGCCCGTGCGCGTGGACCCCGGGCAGATCCGTCAGGCGCTGGCCAACCTGGTCAAGAACGCCGTGTCGGCCGTCGACGGCGCGGGGCGGATCACGATCCGGCTGGAGCGCCGCGACAGGGAGTTCGTCCTGGAGATCATCGACACGGGACCGGGCCTGGACGATCCGCCCGAGCGGGTGTTCGAGCCCTACTACACCACCAAGGAGACCGGCACGGGGCTGGGATTGCCCATCTCGCGCAAGATCATCGAGGACCACAACGGGCGGCTGACCGCCGCCAATCACGCCGACGGCGGCGCGGTCCTCGGCATGACCCTGCCCCGCCGACAGGAGGAGGCCACGTGAGCCCAGTCCCGCGACACATCCTGGTCGTCGACGACGAGCCCAACATCCGCAAGCTGCTGGCGGACGTTCTCGAGGACGAGGGGTTCACGGTCAGCGCGGCCGGGGACGGCGACGAGGCGCAGGACGTCCTGGACGATCGGCCCGTCGACCTGATCCTGCTCGACGTCCAGCTGCCGGGCCGTGACGGGCTGACCCTGCTGCGCACCTGGCGGGACGCGGTCGACGCTCCCCCGGTGGTGATGATGAGCGGCCACGCGTCCATCGACATGGCCGTGGAGGCCACCCGGGCCGGCGCCCACGATTTCATCGAGAAGCCCATCGCCGCCGAGAGGCTGCTGGTGTCGATCGCCAACGTGCTGCGGATGGGCGATCTGCACCGGGAGAACACGTCCCTGCGCGAGGCCCTGTCCTGCGACACGTCCGAGATCATCGGCGACTGCGCGGAGATCACGGCCCTGCGCGAGGAGATCGCCCGCACCGCCCGCAGCGAGGCCCGAGTCCTGATCACCGGCGAGAACGGCACCGGCAAGGAACTCGTGGCGCGGGCCCTGCACTCGGCCAGCCCCCGCGCCGACAGGCCCTTCATCAAGGTGAACTGCGCGGCGATCCCGTCGGAGCTGCTCGAAAGCGAGCTGTTCGGCCACGAGCGCGGCGCGTTCACGGGCGCGGTGTCGACACGGCGCGGCAAGTTCGAGCTGGCCCAGCGCGGGACGTTGCTGCTCGACGAGATCGGCGACATGAACCCGACCACCCAGGCCAAGCTCCTGCGCGTGCTCGAGGAAGAGGAGATGGAGCGGGTCGGCGGCGAGAAGACCATCCGTCTCGACGTGCGCATCTTCTTCTCGACCAACCAGGATCTCGAACGCCTCATCGCCGACGGCGAGTTCAGGCAGGACCTCTACCACCGGCTGAAGGTCGTGCCCATCCACGTGCCGCCCCTGCGCGACCGGGCCGGGGACGCCGCGCTGCTGGCCGCGCACTACCTCGACCACTTCTGCGCGACCATGGGCCGAACGCCGCGGCGCCTGGGCGAGAGCGCCGCTCGCTCACTCGACGCCTACGCCTGGCCGGGCAACGTGCGCGAGCTGCGGAATCTCATGGAGCGACTGGTGATCATGACCGACACGCCGGAGATCGGCGCGGGCGACCTGGCGCCGCTGTTGAGCGGCGGAGCGATCGGCGTCGAGATGCCGGAAGCCGGAACGCTGGCCGAGCGGCTGGAGGCCTTCGAGCAGCGCGTGGTCTCGCGGGCGCTGGACCTGAGGGACGGCAACGTCGCCGCGACCGCCCGGGACCTGGGGCTCGACCGCGCCAACCTGCACCGGAAGCTGAAGCGGCTGGGGCTGGACTGAGCGTGTCGACGGCACAACGGGCCGTGTCGTCGGGACACGGATCGGCGGCTCGATCGCGGCCTGTCCCGTCTCCGGTACAAGCGCTCATCACACTGCAACACAACGAGATGCACCGTATGCACCATCCCATCGAACGAGCGGCATGTCCCTTGCCCCCTGGAGGGCGAGTCGCACGTGACGCCCTGTTCGCAGTCCAACGGGATGGAGTCGACATGACCGCGCCGAAATACAAGCTCCTGATCAGCGTCTTCTCGGTCCTGCTGCTGATCCTGGTCGCGCTGGCCGTCGGGATGTTCAGCAGCCCGGCGGCGGCGGCGGAGAGCCGCCCCGGGCAGACGGTCCTCGCCCTGGCCGGCGAGTCCGATGCGGGCACGCTGCCGTCCTCGGCGCGCACGCGCCGCAGCGACGACACGGTGACCTTCCGCTACCTCGACGACGGGTTCCGTTCGGTGGAGGTGACCGGCAGCTTCAGCGACTGGGAGCCGGTCGCGATGGCCCTGGACCCGGAGACGGACGTCTGGTCGATCAGCCTGGTCCTGGACCCCGGCCGACACAGCTACCAGTTCCTGGTCGAGGACGACGCGGAGGCCTGGGAAGCGATCGATCCGTCGAACCCGCACGCCCGCTTCATCGACGGGCGCGGCTGGGTGTCGTTGATCACCACGACCGACCCGGACGAGATCGACGACGAGGCCCAAGACGAGACGGACGCCTCGCACACGACCTTCGAGTTCAACTTCGACCTGGACGCGGATGACGAGGACGACTGCGACCGCCGTCACCGTCGCTTCGTGGGCCGCGAGATGGATCACCGCCGCAACGGATCGGAAGACAATCTCTCCTTCCAGCGCGTCGACGGCCTGTCGATGGCCATCCACCCGTCCGGGTTCTCGCGGGAGGAATACGGACCCGCGGCGCAGGGCCTGTTCTCGTACGGTTTCCGCAGCCAGGAATGGACCCTGGGCGGCGTGCTGGTCCAGCCGTTGCTGCCGAACCAGCGCATGATGGTCAAGGTCGCCGCGCATTCGGGCACCGACTTCCAGGACAACACCGGCGTCGGCGGCCTGGAGAACAGCCTGGCCGCCGTGTTCTTCCGCGAGGACTACCGCGACTACTTCGACCGCGAGGGCGTGTCCGTCAGCCTCGTGGCCTATCCCCTGAGCACGATCCGCCTGGAAGCGGGCTATGAGACGAACGCCTACCGCTCCCTGGACACCTGCGAGACCTGGTCCTTCGCCGGCGGCGCGTATCGCGACAATCCCGCCGTCGACGAGGTCACGTTGCGCAGCCGTTTCGCCAACGTGATGATCGGCACGCGGAACAACCATCTGCTGGCGAACTGGGAAGCGGGACGGGACAAGAGCGGCGACCGTTTCGACTACGAGCTGCTGAAGGCCGCCTACCGCGGGCGGTTGCCGCTCAGCGGGGCGTGCTTCCTGGATTTCCGCGCCCTGTTCGCGACCGGATTGAAGGGAGAGCTTCCCGTGCAGCGGCGCTTCCCGGTCGGCGGACTCGGCACCGTGCGCGGCTACACCTACCAGTCGTTGCTGACGCCCGACCCCGACGCGCTCGTGCCCTCGACGGCCCGGGGCGGACAGCGCATGGCCGTGGCCAACATCGAGTACGGCTTCTCCTTCGACACGGACATCGTCTGGGTGCCGGACGAGGACGACGACTGGGGAGGCGCCGGTGGTTTCAGCACCCGCATCGACTCGGCCCTGTTCCTCTTCTTCGACGCCGGCATGGCCTGGGAGAACCGCAGCGCCGACTTCGGCCTGGAGGACCTGAAAACCAGCGCAGGCGTGGGCTTCCGCTTCGACGACAGCGGCCCCCGCATCGATTTCATCAGGACCCTGGAGGGCGGCGGCGACACCCTCGTCCAGATCCGCCTGGAACGGATGTTCTGATTTGAAAGGACCCGCGCATCCGCCGACGCGAACGAGGCCCATCCCGTCGGGATCGGCCCGTTTCGCGTGCGTGCTGTTGCTGTGGGTCGCGGCGCTGTCGGTCACGTCGCCGGCCCGGGCCCAGGACGCGGACGACCCCACGCTGCAGATCGGCGCGGCCTACATACGCGACGGCATGCTGTGCTTCGACCTGGAGGTGTCCGGGCTCTTCGTCGGCAGCGCGGTCGAGGCCCTTCACGCCGGGCTTCCGGCCACCGTGATCGTGCAGTGGGGCATCCTGCGCCATCGATCCGGCTGGTGGGACGACAAGGTGCTCTCCGGATCCACGTTCTTCCGCGTCTTCTACGACGTCCTGGAGCAACGATACGACCTCTTCGACCGCAACGGCCGCCCCCTGGTCGACAGCGACCGGCTGTCGACGATCGAGACCGCCCTCTGCCGACGCCACGGCCTGTCCACCGTGCGCGCCGACCGCCTCGACGACGACGCGAAGTACATGATCGAGGTGCAGGCCCGTCTCGAACCCCTGGACGAGCAGGAGATCGACGACCTGGAAGCCTGGGCGCGCGGACGGGACGGACGGGACAAGCCCTTCCTCTCCTCCCTGTCGCGCCGCGCCATCGGCTGGCTGAAGGACATGGTGGGGCCCGAGGCCCGGTCGGCGTGGAACAGGTCGGACACGTTCTCGGTCAGGGATGTGGAGCGGGTTACGCAGGAGCGTCGGCCGCGGGAGTGACCCGACCGCTCGCCCGAGCCGGCCTAGGCCAGATACCCGTACACCGCCACCCAATGACAGACCGACCCCGCCAGCACGAACACGTGCCACACCGCGTGGTGGTACTTCAACCCCCGCCACAGATAGAAGACCGCTCCCCCGGTATAGGCCGCCCCCCCGCCCAGCAACCACCCCAGCCCGGGCCCCGGCACGTTCGCCAGCAACGGCTTCACCGCGATGATGCACAGCCACCCCAGCGCGATGTAGAGCAGCGTCGACACCACCCGGAACCGCCCCGCGTACCACACCTTGAAGACGATGCCCGCGAGCGCCACTCCCCACACCACGCCGAACAGGCTCCAGCCCCATCCGCCCCGCAGGCTCACCAGCAGGAACGGCGTGTAGGTGCCGGCGATCAGCAGGTAGATGAAGGCGTGGTCGAGCACCTTGAAGACGTGCTTGGCGCGGGGGGGCGTCAGGGCGTGGTAGAAGGTCGAGGCGGTGTAGAGCATCACCATGGACGCCCCGAAGATCGTGAAGCTCACCACCCGCCAGGGATCGCCGCTGCCGACGGCGCGCACGATCAGCAGCACCAGGCCGGCCACGCTCGCCGCCGCGCCCAGGCCGTGGGTCACGCTGTGGGCGATCTCCTCCCCCGTGGTGAACTGCGGTTTCGCGCGCGTCATGAGACGTGCTCCAGGACGATCCGGCCGCAGTCGGGGCAGCGGCCGTCGAGACCGAGCCGTACCTGGGCGCGGTGGCCGTCGCGGCGGATCACCACGGACCTGCAGTGGGGACAGCGCGTGTCGGCGGCGCCCGCGACGCGTACGTTGCCCAGGTATACGTGGTCCAGCCGCCGGCGCGCCCGTTCGGCGGCGCGCTGCAGCGTGGCCACGGGCGTGGGCGGCGCCTCGAGCTTCCAGGCGGGGTGGTAGGCGGAGAAGTGCAGGGGGATTCCGCGGTCCAGCCCGGCCACGAACCCGACCAGCGCATCGATCCCGTCCGCGTCGTCGTTGTAGCCGGGGATCAGCAGGTTGGTGATCTCCACGTGGACCCCGGCGGCGTGGAAGCGCGCGACGGCGTCCAGCACCGGCTGCAGGCGTCCCTTGCAGACCTTGCGGTAGAAGGCCTCGTCCATGGACTTCAGGTCGACGTTCACCGCGTCCAGCAGGGGGATCAGCTCGTCCAGGGGGCCGGGCTCGAGAAAGCCGTTGGTCACCGCCACGTTCTTCAGTCCCGCCGCGCGGGCCCGGCGGGCGGTGTCCCGCACGTACTCGAACCAGACCAGGGGCTCGCTGTAGGTGTAGGCGATGCCCACCGAACCGCAGCCGACGGCCATCTCCACCGCCTGGGCCGGCGTCAGCGGTTCGACCCGGCGGTCGCCCTGCTGGCTGAGGGTCCAGTTCTGGCAGAAGGCGCAGTGCAGGTTGCAGCCCATGGTGGCGATCGAGAGGATCGCGCGCCCGGGATGGAAGTGGTAGAGGGGCTTCTTCTCGATGGGGTCGAGTCCCGAGGCGGCCACCTGGCCGTAGCGCAGGGGAACCATGGTTCCGGCGCGGTTGCCGCGGGTGCCGCAGGGGCCGTCGCGTCCCTCGCGCAGGCGGCAGCCCAGGGGACAGAGCTCGCAGACCACCGCCGCGTTGCGGGCGGGACGCCACCAGGACGCCGGGACCGTCGTCGTCATGTCCGTGCCTCCAGGATCGCGAGCGCCCAGCGCGCGACGTCGCGGACTTCGGGATCGGGATCATCGTCCGCCGCCGCGCGGACCACGTCAACAAGGTCGCGCCGGCCGGTATTGGCGGCCACGACCAAAGCGTTGCGCCGCAGGCCTTCCGGGTGGCAGCGCCACAGGGGGGTGCGACGGAAGCGGGCGCGGAAGGCGTCCGCGTCCATGCGGATCAGGTCGGCCAGGTCGAGTTCGGCGTGGGCGGGCGCCGCGGCGTAGTCCTCGCGCGGGGGCTCGCGGTCCAGCCGCGCCGCCTTGTGGTTCCAGGGACAGACCTGCTGGCAGACGTCGCAGCCGAACAGGCGGCCGCCCTGCTCCGCGCGGCGCTCGGCCGGCGCGCCGCCGCGCCACTCGATGGACCAGGTGGACAGGCATGCGTTGGCGTCCAACTCGAAGGGGCGCGGAAACGCCGACGTGGGGCAGGCGTCGAGACAGGCGGTGCAGGTCCCGCACAGCGACGCCATGCCCTCTGGCGCCCGCTCGCGCTCGGCCGGGGGGCCGATCAGCGGTCGCGACGCCTCGTCGAGGCCGGTCAACTCGATGTTGGTGACCGCCACGCCCAGGAACAGCCCCGACCCGAGCGAGGGGTGGATCAGCATCGTGTTCCGGCCGACGAAGCCCAGCCCCGCGCGCCAGGCGTATTCGCGCTCCAGGTAGGGGCCGGCGTCCACCGCGTCCTCGCAGCGCAGCTCGGCCTGGTCGGCGATCACGCCGCGGCGATGCAGTTCCTCGCGCAGGTGGACGGTGAGACGGCGGATCGCGCCGCGCAGCACGTCGTGGTAGTCGACGCCGCGGGCGTAGCGGGAGACGCCGGCGGTCCAGGGGCGGCCTTCGGCGCACCCTTCGGCGGCCTCGCGGTCGTCCGGTGCCCACCCGTCCACGTAGCGCTGGCCGAAGACCAGCAGCGAGGCGGCCCAGGGACGCGTGCGGGTGGGGTCGAGCCGGTCCTCGGGATCGCGGGCCATGTAGTCGAGGCCGCCGTGGCGGTCGGCCTCGAGCCAGGCGCGGTAGTCGGGAGCGTGCTCCAGGGGGCAGGGCAGGGACAGGGCGCCGACCAGGTCGATGCGATGGGCGCGGGCGGGCGCCGCCAGGATCTCCCGCAACCGGTCGGCGGACAGGCTCGGCGCGCTCATGGCCGGCTCAGCCGCTCCACGGTCGCTTCGTACTCGGCGGTCAGGCGGGCGACCACCTCGGACGTCGCGGGGACGTCGTCGATCAATCCGGCCACCTGTCCGATCTCCAGCTCGCCCTCCTCCAGGTCGCCCTCGAGCATGCCGCGGCGGGCGCGGCCCTCGCCCAGCAGGGCGTCCAGCTCCTCGCGCGACGCGCCGACGGCCTCCAGGGACTCCACCTGCTCGCGGAAGGCGTTGCGCAGCAGTCGCACCGGGATGTGCTTCTTCATGACCAGCAGGGTGTCGTCGCCGTCGACCACGGCCTGCTTGAAGGCGTCGTGGGCCGCGGATTCCTTCGTGACGGCGAAGCGCGAACCGATCTGCACCCCGTCGGCGCCCAGGGCCATGGCCGCCGCCCACTGGGCGCCGGTGGCGATGCCGCCCGCGGCCACCACGGGGATGTCCACGGCCGCGACCACCTGCGGCACCAGCACCAGGGTGGTCAGCTCCTCGCGTCCGTTGTGACCGCCGGCCTCGAAGCCCTCGCAGACCACCGCGTGGCAGCCCGCGTCCTCGCACTTCACGGCCAGCGCCGCCGAGGCCACCACGTGGATGAACACCGCGCCGGCCTCCTTCAGCGGCCCGGCCACCTTGCGCGGCGAGCCCGCCGAGGTGACGAAGATCCGCACCCCTTCCTCGAGCGACGCTTCCAGGCAGGCGCGGGCGTGCTTGTGGATCAACGGGATGTTCACGCCGACGGGCCTGTCGGTCAGCTCGCGCGCGCGGCGGATCTCCTCGCGCAGGAAGTCGGCGCGCATGCTGCCGGCGCCGATGATGCCCAGGCAGCCCGCCTCGGCGGCGGCGGCGGCCAGCTCGGCGCCGCTGTTGTAGATCATGCCGGCCTGGATGACGGGGAGCTCGGTGCCGAGGAGGCGGGTGAGGCGGTTCTGGGACCAGTCCATGAGGGGCCTCGCGGGGATCGGGGGCGTGTCGGTCGAGTTTGTGACGATAGCACAGGGGGCGGCGGGGCGGTACGGATTACGGTGCTTCCCCCGGCAACGCGAACCAGCGCAGGGCCTCCATCTCGGCAGGCAACACCGCCAACGCCGTCGCCGTGGACGCCGCTGCCATGATCTCCCGCGCCCGCGACAGATAGTCGGCCTGGGCGTCCTCTCCCTCGCGCCCGTGCCGCGGGGCACAGCCTAGTCCGTCCTCGCCGAAGGCTATGTCCTGCAGACTCAACCCCGTCCCCGGCTCGTAAGCCCGATGCCGCCACAATCCCGTCTCCGCCTCGAAGCCGTAGTCCGCCAGCAGCCGCCACCCCTCGTCCGCGATGGCCTCCACCGCCGCCAGCACGAACTCGAAGGTCTCCTCGGAGATGAAGTAGTTGAAGTTCACCCGCACCCAGCCGGGCTTGACGCCCTCGCCGCCCAGCTCGATGGCCGACTTGAACAGCTCCGACCGCTCCAGGTCGATCCCCAGCAGCCGGTGCCCGTACGGCCCCGCGCAGGAACACCCCCCGCGCGCCTGGATCCCGAACAGGTCGTTCAGCAGCGCCACCACGAAGTTGTGGTGCAGCATGCGTTCGCCGTGGCGGATCACGAAGGACACGATCGAGAGCCGCTTGGCCTCGAGGTTGCCGAGGATCTCGATGCGGGGGTGCCGCGACCAGCGCTCGATGGCCCGTCCCACGAACCCGCGTTCCCGGTCCTCGATGGCCGTCTCCCCCACCGCCCGCTTCAGCCCGAACACCAGTCCCGCGCGGATGGCCTCCACGATGGCCGGCGTGCCGCCCTCCTCGCGGTGGACGGGATCCTCGAGATAGTCGTGGCCCTCGGGCCCCACGTAGGAGACCGTGCCGCCGCCGGGCACCGCCGGCACGCGGTTGGTCAGCAGGGCGCGCTTGACCACCAGCACGCCCGGCGTGCCGGGCCCGCCGATGAACTTGTGGGGCGAGAGGAAGACCGCGTCCTTCCAGCCGCGCGGGTCGACGCCCTCGGGCGGGTTCATCTCGATCTTCACGTAGGGCGCCGCGGCGGCGAAATCCCACAGGGCCACCGCGCAGTGGGCGTGCAACAGGGCGGATATGCCCCAGGTGTCCGACACGATGCCCGTCACGTTGGACGCCGCCGAGAAGCTGCCGATCTTCAGGGGCCGCTCGGCGTAGCGCAGCAGCTGGTCGGCGAGCATGGCCTGGTCGATCTGGCCGTTGGCGTCCTCGGCGATGGTCACCACGTCGGCGATGGACTCGCGCCAGGGCAGCTCGTTGGAGTGGTGCTCGTAGGGCCCGATGAACACCACCGGGCGCTCCTCGGGCGGGATGCGCGAGCTCAGGTCATAGCGCGCGTCCAGGTCGGCGGGCAGGCTCAGGTTGAGGATGCCGATCAGCTTGTTGATCGCCCCCGTGGCGCCCGAGCCGCAGAAGATGACCAGGTCGTCGGGGCCGCCGCCGCAGCTCTGGTGGATGATCGCCCGCGCGTCCTCGCGGAAGCGGGTGGTCTGCCGCCCGGTGGCCGAGCTCTCGGTGTGGGTGTTGGCGTAGAGGGGCAGCACCTCGTCGGCGATGAAGCGCTCGATGAAGTCCAGTGAGCGGCCCGAGGCGGTGTAGTCGGCGTAGGTCAGGCGCCGCGGGCCGTAGGGGCCGGGCAGGGCGCGATCGCGGCCGATCACGCCCTCGCGGATGATGTCGATGAGACGGGCGACGTCACGATCCAAACCAGGTCACCTCACCAGGACGAGTTTCAGGGCGTCGCGGCCGGTGTCGGTCGACAGGCGCACAACGTACGTGCCCGAGGCCGCGGACCGGCCGGCATCGTCGCGACCGTCCCAGGACACCGCGTGGGGGCCGGCCGTGAAGGGCCGATCCGCCAGGGTCGCGACGCGGCGGCCCGCGGCGTCGTAGACGACCAGTTGCACCGGGCCGGCGCGGCCCACGGTGAAGGCGACGGAGACCTCGGGATTGAAGGGGTTCGGATGCGCCCCGTCCAGGCGCGTGAGCGCCAGGGGCGGCAGTTGCACGACGCGCCTTTCCAGCAGGGTCGGTTCGCCGTCGTCGAGCCAGCTCAGCTCGTAGACGACCTCGCCGGGCTGCGTGTCTCGCCGCGGCGTGTCGACGGCCCGGCCGGCGCCGTCGGACATGATCTCGCAGGGCACCTCGCGCTCGCCGGCTGCGTCCCGGGCGAGCAGAAGGAAGTCGCCGTCCTCCCGTCCGTCGACCCGCCAGCCCAGCTCCACCCGCGCGCCGGTCCAGGCGGCGGTGAAGTCCTGCAGGAAGACCGGGACCAGGGTGCCGTCGACCCAGCGGGCCAGGTTGGCGGACGCCTCGCCGCGGCCGCCCACGCCGTCGAAGTTGCCGCCGATGTAGAGGTCGCCCTCGTGGATCTGCAGGTCGTGGACCACCACGTAGCCGCCCTCGCGCTGGACGCCGCCCTCGTACTCGCGCCAGGTCGCGCCGTTCCAGACGGCGAGGCCGGCCGCGAGTGCGCCGCCGGCCGTGTCGAAGTCGCCGCCCACGTAGAGTTCGCCGGCCACCGAGGCAAGGGTGGCCACCTTGTACATCATGGTCGTGCCGGTCACGCCCGCGCCCAGGGGGTGCCAGGCCGCGCCGTCCCAGCGCGCGACGCCGTCGGCCGGCTCGCCGCCGGCCTGGGTGAAGTAGCCGCCGGCATAGAGGTCGCCGCCGTGGCTGCACAGGGCGTAGGCGCCGGTATCGAGTCCTTCGCCGAGCGGCTGCCACAGGGCACCGTCCCAGCGGGCGACGCGGTGTACGGGTGCACCGCCCGAGTTCACGAAGTTGCCGGCGGCGTACAGCTCGCCCTCGTGCACGACCAGGTCGTTGACCGCCGTGTTGAAGCCGGGGCCCAGGGCGCGCCAGGTGGTCCCGTTCCAGGCGGCGACCCGTTCGGCCGACACGCCGCCCACGTTGTGGAAATAGCCGCCGATGACCAGGTCGCCGTTCCAGACCGCCAGGGTCCGGACCTCGCCGTCGGGGCTGCCCAGGGAATGCCAGGCCTCGCCGTCCCAGCGGGCCAGGCGGGCCGCCGGGGCCCCACCGGCGTGGTCGAACCAGCCGGCGGCGATCAGGTCGCCGTCGTAGGACACGATGTCGTAGACGGAGGAATTGAGTCCGCTGCCCAGGCGGTGCCAGGTCTCGCCGTCCCACCAGCCGATGTTGTTGCTGTGGCCCTCGTTCGCCAGGATCGAGGGGATGTGGAAGTCGCCGGCCGCCACCAGGCGCCCGTCGTGCCGGCAGAGGGCCAGCACCTGGTCCGCCGGCTGGGTGCTGTGGCTGGGGCTGCCGCCGAGCAGCACCCATTCCTGTTCGGGGCTGTCCCAGCGCGCCACCCGGCCCGGGAAGCTGCCGGTGACGTAGAGGTCGGTGCCAACGACGCTGAGGTTGCCCACTCCGCCCTCGATCACGCCGCCCAGGGTGTCGCCCCAGGAGGTGCCGTGATAGCGGATGACCGCGTCGTCCTGGCCCACCACCAGGCCGTTGGCGCCCCAGACCTCCAGGTCGACGACGGTGCGCGGCACGTCGGGCTGGGCCACCGGATGGAAGTTCCCGCCCGCGGTCAACAGGACCAGGCCGTAGGATTCCGTCACGCTCGCGTTGGTGAAGGCGCCGCCGACGTAGAGGCTGTTGTCGTGCACCTGCAGGGCGTAAACCTGCGCGCCGCTTTCGAAGCCGAAGTCGTAGAAGTCCTCTCCGTCCCACTTGGTCAGGGCGTAGGTGTGCTGGTCGAGGTACTGCAGGTGCAGCCTGCCGCCGATGTAGAGCGAACCGTCGAAGTGGGCCAGGGCGTAGCCATTGTTGGTCGGATCGAAGCTGTCGAGCAGGTCGTGCCATTCGTCGCCGAACCAGACGGCCACGGGCGCGGTGTAGCCGTCGCCGTCCACGTCGAAGGACCCGCAGGCGTGCAGGCTGGCGTTGTGGACATGGAACCCGTTGACCCAGCCGGGCAGGCCGTCGTCCATGGGCAGCCAGTGCCCCATGTCCAGGCGGGCCACCGACACGCAGGAGGTGCCGCCCGCGTTCCAGAAGTTGCCGCCGAGCACCACGGTGGTCCCGTGCTCGAAGACTGTGTGGACGATGCCGTCGGTGCCGCCGTCCACGTTGCGCCAGCGGCGGCCGTCGTAGCGGGCCACGTTGTCGGCCGGCACGCCGCCGATCACATCGAACTCGCCGCCCACGTAGAGGCTCCCGCTGAAGTAATCCAGGTCGGAGATGGCGCCGTCGATGACGCTGGGACCGAAGCCGTCCCACCATTCGCCGGCCGAGGCCGCCTGTGGTGCGACGACGTGCGCACAGACCAGCGCGACCAGCGAAAACACGTACAGACAGATGTGCGAGAAATGCGTGCCCCTCATGAGTCTCCCCCATCATTCGGGTATCCCGTCCTCCGGGGCGAGGATAGCACAACCCGGCGGCGATCCGAAACGGAGCCGGGGCGAGCACATCTTTACACGTGGAAACCGGTCGGCGTCAGATCCGCGCCGCCAGCGTCACGCCCCCCCACGCCGCGAGCAGGCACAACAGGACCGAGAGCCCCACGTTCAGCGCCGCTCGCCAGAGGGGCCCCTCGCGCAGCAGGGTCAGGGTCTCGAAGCTGAAGGCGGAGAAGGTGGTGAAGGCGCCGAGCAGGCCCACCAGCAGGGCCGCGCGCAGGGTGGGTCCCACCGGCCAGCGCACGAGGGTGAGGCTGGCCAGCAGGCCGAGCAGGAAGCAGCCCAGCACGTTGACCGCGAGGGTGCCCACGGGGAAACGGAGGCCGGACCAACGGTGCACCAGTCCGGCGAGACCGTAACGGGCCACGGCGCCCAGGGCGCCGGCGGCGGCGATGGCCATGATGCGGGTCACGGGGGCCTCCGGGGGTGCGGGGATGAAGAGACGTCGGCCGCCAAGATCGGGTCTCGGCGGCCGGACGTCAACTCGGCATCGTGTAGGGTGCGCTCAACGATACGCCGCGCGCACCCGGCTCCAGGTCCAGGATTCGTTGGCCACATCGGTCAGCAGCCCCAGATCGGACAGCAGGTCGTCCTCGTTGTCCAGACTCCAGACCTCGTCTCCGGCCAGGGCCACGCCCCAGGGCTTGGTTCCGGGCGCGTCGCAGGTCGACTGGATGAGGTCGGGCAGAGCCGGATCAACCGTGAAGATCCTGATCTCGCCGAAATCGGAGATGACGAGGTGTCCGTCGGACGAGCGAAAACCGATCCCACCCATGTAGAACCCCAGGTAGGTCGAATCGAGGATGGTCCCATCCGACGGATCCAGCCTGTACAGGGCCCGGAGCCTGTAGTCCACATGCCAGAGGTGGACGCCGTCCCAGGCCAGGCCGGCCGCGCCGTGCTGACCGGTCGGCGATGGCGACGGGATCTGCGAGAGGATGTCTCCGGTGGCGGGATCGAGCCGGTAGATGAAACCGCTGCTTTCAACGGACACCCAGAGGGCGGTTCCGTCCCAGGCCAGACCCGTCACGTAGAAGTCGGGCGCATCGATGCTGCCCACGACGGTGCAATCGGCGGGATCGATCCGCTGGATCTGGCCACTCGGCCCGTAGCCGACCCAGAGATGGGTGCCGTCCCAGGCCAAGCCCAACGGCTGTTCGCGGGTCATCGCGCAGCTGCCCTGGACCGAGCAGGGGCCCTTGTCTTCCGCCAGGGCGATCCCGGTCGAACCCGCGCAGGCGAGCAGCAGCAGGACTCCGGCGAAACCGGGTAAGCTCATGAAACGCTTGGTATTCGCTGGCATGTCGTCCCCTCGGTTCGAGTCGGGCTCACGGAACGGAAGCGACCGGGTTTCGGCGCTCGCATGTCGACCGGTGTCGCACCGGGACGGCCGCTTACCGGTACGCCGCGCGCACCTGGCTCCAGGTCCAGGACTCGTTGCTCACGTCGATGAGCGAGCCCAGGTCGTACAGCAGGTCCTCGTCGGGGTCGGCGACCCAGACCTGGTCGCCCACCAGGGCCATGCCCCATGGTCTGGCGCCGGGCGCATCGCATGTGGCGACGACGACGCCGTCCGCCGGGTCGATGGTTCGGATGATCCGATCGTCGTGTCCGGACACGATCAGCATCCCGTCCGAGGCGCGATAACAGACCCCGGCCACATTGAAGTCCATGGGGAACGTATCGAGGATGGTCCCGTCGGACGAGTCGATCCGATAGAGGCTGTCGAGCCTGTAGTCCGCAAGCCAGAGATGGGTGCCGTCCCAGGCCAGGTCGGCCGAGCCGTACTCACCGTCCGGCGAAGGCGACGGGATCTGGGAGAGGACGTCGCCGGTGACGGGATCGAGCCGGTAGATGAAACCGCTGTACTCGAGGGACGCCCAGACGGCGCTTCCGTCCCAGGCCACCCCCGACACGACGTTGCTCGGCGCATCGATGCTGACCACGACGGTGCAATCGGCGGGGTCGATCCGCTGGATATAGGAGCTCCACTGGTATCCGACCCAAAGGTGGGTGCCGTCCCAGGCCAGACCGAGGGGATGGGCGGCGGCCACCGAACAGTTGTCCTGGTTCGCACAGGCTGTACGTTGCCAGCTTCAGTGAGACACTTTCCGCCTAAAACTAATAGACACA
>CAZSNA010000039.1:0-31484 GCA_964607825.1 uncultured Fibrobacteraceae bacterium
TGCCTAATCCACGCCGCCAACGTTCGTTCTGAGCCAGGATCAAACTCTCCGTTGTCAAAAATTAACAACAGGACTCGTCCTGTTCTTTTCTCGCAAAGATCCACGCGGTTCCGGTCAGACCGGTACCCGCGCGAACTCTCATCGAATCGCGGGAATTTCTCGTACGCTATTCCGTTGTCAAAGAGCCGTGCCCGTCGGCGTATCGCCGGCCGAGGCGCCCATTTCTGGGCCGACTGCAGAATCTATCTGAGTGCCTTGGGGTTGTCAAGGCTTTTTCGGAAAAAAGCCATAACTCCTTGAGGCAAGATCTGCACCGAACCAGTCGGGCCTCCGTCGCCGCCTGCGTTTCGACCACAAGGGCAACGGGCGGGCAATCTAACTGTAGCCCCCCCTGGTGTCAAACTTATTTCTCGTTTTTCTGGAAATAAATCGCACGGCCGGTGTTTATGGAGCCAACTGCCTTAAAACGTTGATCTTGGGAGATTCTTGCGCTACCTTGGTTCGGCCATGCGAAACATCCTGACACGTGAAATCCCCCCGTCGCGGATCCGTCTGGTGCTCGTCGCGCTGGTCGGTGTCCTGCTGCTGGGGATCGGTTCCGGGCTCTTCGTCATCAAGCAGCTCTCGCGGGACCTCCCCTCCCTGGCGCGGATCCGCAACATCGAGCCGCCGCGCAAGACCCTGATCCTGGCCGCCAACGGCGACACCATCCACGAGTTCTTCGTGGAGAACCGTACCGTGGTGCCCCTGGATCGCATGCCCCGTCGCCTGCTCGAGGCGGTGGTGGCCGTGGAGGACCGGCGCTTCTACCAGCACTACGGCCTGGACATGCGCCGTTTCGTCCAGATCGTCTGGATCAACCTGACCTCCTCGGAGAGCCCCGGCGCGAGCACCATCACCCAGCAGCTCGCCCGCAACACCTTCCTCACCCTGGACAAGAAGATCTCGCGCAAGATCAAGGAGATGATCCTCGCCCTGCAGATCGAACAGACCTACAGCAAGGACGAGATCCTGGCCATGTACCTCAACGAGATCTACATGGGCAGCGGCACCTACGGCATGCAGGCGGCGGCGCGCAAGTACTTCGGCAAGAACGTGTGGGAACTGGACGACGCCGAGGCGACCCTGCTGGCGGGCATCATACAGCTGCCGGAGACCTACTCCCCCTTCCGCCACCTGGACCGCGCCTACAAGCGACGGACCGCGGTGCTGGAGTCGATGATCAACGCCGGCTACCTGAGCCGAGACGAGGCGCGGGCGCTGAACAACTCGGAAGTGGTCGTCTCCGGCCCGACCGAGACGGACGACGCGCCCGGCTTCGCCGCCTACTTCGTGGAGGAGGTCCGCCGGCAGCTCGAGGACCGCTACGGCTACGAGGGCCTCTACAACAAGGGCCTGCGCGTGACCACCACGCTGGTGCCCGACTACCAGCGCTGGATGGAGGAGGCCGCCGAGACCCACCTGCAGGCCATGGAGACGGAGAACGAGTATCCCGTCACCAAGGCCCTGCACGACAGCCTGGCGGCCGCGGGCGAGCCGCCCGAGCGCATCGAGTACCTGCTCTCGGCCGCGGTGCTGGTGGACTCGCGCACCGGCGCGGTGCTCGGTCTGGTCGGCGGCCGCGACTACGAGGATTCCGAGTGGAACCTGGCCACCCAGGCCGCGCGCCAGCCGGGATCGATCTTCAAGCCCGTGATCTACCTGACCGCCCTGCAGCACGGCTACCTGCCCTGCTCGATCCTGCTGGACACGCCGGTGCTCATCGACACGGGCGTCAGCCTCTGGCGGCCGCGCAACTTCAACAACCGCTTCATGGGACCGATGACGGTGCGCTATGCGCTGAGCCGGTCCAAGAACGTGGTCACCGCCAAGCTCATCAACGACTTCGGAGTGGCGCCGGTGCTGGACACCGCCCGCCAGCTCGGCATCACCAGCCACCTGCCGCCGGTGCACGCCCTGTCCCTGGGGGCCGGCGAGGTGAACCTGCTGGAGATGGTGGCCGCCTACGCCGCCTTCGGCAACCACGGCGTCCACGTGGATCCGCACTTCATCACGCGGGTGGAGGCGGAGAACGGCGAGATCCTGGAGGAGGCGCGCATCCGCCAGCACGAAGTGCTGGACCCGGCCCTGGCCTACCTGATGAGCGACCTCATGCGCTCGACCTTCGAGCCCGGCGGCACGGCCGGCGGGGCCCGCTGGCAGGGCTTCCACCGCACCGCCGGCGGCAAGACCGGCACCTACAACGAGTACACCGACGCCTGGTTCGTGGGCTTCACGCCCAGCCTGGCGGCCGGCGTGCGGGTGGGATTCGACGAGAAGGTCAGCATGGGCCGCCGGGCCACCGGCGCCCACATGGCCCTGCCCATCTGGACGGGGTTCATGAAGCACGTGGTGCAGGATTATCCGGACGAGGATTTCGTGCGGCCCTCGGGCATCGTGGACAAGCACGTGTGCCTGCGGTCGGGAATGCTGGCCACCACGGGCTGCGATTCCACGACCGTCGAGGTGTTCCTGGAGGACAACTTCCCCCAGCGCCCCTGCGACCTGCACGGCGGGCCGCTCCAGGACTTCGACGGCATCCGCAAGGACTTCAGCTCTCTGGACGAGGACGACGAGTTCTAGTCTTCCCCCGTCAACGTGTCGAGGATCAGGTCGGGCTTCGGAGTCGGCGCCTCCTCGAGGCGGACGGCGCCGGCCACGATGGCCGCGGCCCGCCCGGCGGCCTCGTCGTCGTCGGCCCGGATCCAGGCCAGGGGCTGCCCCCGCTCGACCCGCTCGCCGCGATTCACCAGGACATCGATGCCGTTGCGCAGATCGAGGGCGTCCTCGACCCGGCGGCGCGCGCCGCCGATCTCGCCCAGCGCCGCTCCGAAGTCGCGGCAGGCGATCTCGCCGACCCAGCCGTCCCGGGCGGCCTCCACCGGGCACAGGCGCGGCGCGAGGTCCAGGCCGTAGTCCTCGCGGTCCGGGTCGAGGCGACCGCCCTGGGCGGCCACCCAGCGCAGCATCGTCTCGTGGGCCTCTCCCCCGTCCCAGACCCGGCGCACGCGGGCCAGGGCCGACTCGGCGTCGGCCTCGACGCCGGCGGCGCGGACCATCTCGGCCACCAGGGCCTCGGTCAGGCCCGTCAGGTCGGGCGGCGCCGTCTCGCGGCCGCCGGGCCGCAGGGCGGCGAAGGCCTCCAGGGTCTCGTTGGCGTGCCCCACGGCGACGCCCAGGGGCTGGGACATGTCCGAGAAGATCACCGCCATGCGGCGATCCCAGGCCCGTCCTATGCGCACCAGCGAGGCGGCCAGCTCGCGGGCGGAGTCCATGTCGGTCATGAAGGCGCCCGCGCCCACCTTGAGATCGATGACGATGGTGCCCGGCCCGGCCGCCAGCTTCTTGCTCATGATGCTGGCGGTGATCAGGGGCACGCAGTCCACCGTGCCGGTGACGTCGCGCAGGGCGTAGATGCGGCCGTCGGCCGGCGCGATGCCGGGGCCCTGGCCGATGATGGCGCAGCCCACCTCGGCGACGGTGGACACGAAGGCGTCGTTGTCCATGAGGAAACGATAGCCGGGAATGGCCTCGAGCTTGTCCAGGGTGCCGCCGGTGTGACCCAGGCCGCGTCCCGAGAGCATGGGCACGCGCAGGCCGCAGGCGGCCGCCAGAGGGGCCAGCAGCAGGCTCACCTTGTCGCCGACGCCGCCGGTGCTGTGCTTGTCGGCGGTGGGCGCCAGGGCGGAGAGGTCGAGCTCCTCCCCCGAGCGGAGCATGGCCCCGGTCAGGGCGGTGGTCTCCTCGGGGGTCATGCCCCGGAACCAGACGGCCATGAGCAGGGCCGCCATCTGGTAGCGCGACACCTCGCCCGCCGTGAAGCCCTCGACCAGGGCGTCGATGTCCGCGTCGGCGAGCGCGCCGCCCCGCTTCTTGGTCTCGATCAGACTCACGACGTTCACGAATCGCCTCCGGTCTCGAGGGTGTCGAAGGGACGCGGCAGCAGCTCGGCGAGGGTGTGCCGTTCCACGGTCCCGTCGCGTCCGGACAGGTAGAGGACGAGGTCCGGCGCGAACTCCTGCAGGACCTGCCGGCAGGCGCCGCAGGGCGGCGTGGGCGCGTCGGTCTCGGTGATCACGGCGCAGGCCGTGAATCGTCTGCAGCCCTCGGACACGGCCTTGAAGACCGCCGTGCGCTCGGCGCAGATCGACAGCCCGAAGCTGGCGTTCTCCACGTTGGTTCCCGTGAAGACGCGGCCGTCCTCGGCGAGCAGGGCGGCGCCCACCCGGAAGCGGGAGTAGGGCGAGTGGCTGTGCTCCAGGGCCAGGCGGGCAGCGGCGATGAGGCCATCCCGTTCGTCGGTCATGTCATCCCTCCTCGCGCAGCGCGGACAGGAAGCTGCGTCCCAGATCCGGGGCGGGCAGGTCGAAGTAATCGGCCAGTGTGGCGCCGAGGTCTCCGAAGGTCTCGCGGACGCCGAGGTCGGGGCCGGTATCGCGACCGGCCAGCCGGGCGAGCACGGGCACGTATTCACGCGAGTGGTCGGTGCTCGGCGTGGTCGGGTCGTTGCCGTGATCGGCGGTCAGCAGCAGCAGGTCGCCGTCGCGCAGGTCGGCGACGAATCCGCCGAGCCAGACGTCGAAGGCCTCCAGGTCGCGGGCCATGCCCTCGGGGTCGTTGCGGTGCCCCCAGAGCATGTCGAAGTCCACCAGATTCAGCAGGTAGAGCGTGGGCGTGCCGTCGTTGGCGGCGTAGCGCTCGGCCAGGACGCTCATGCCCATGGCGTTGGACTTGGACGCGAACTTGCGGCTGATGCCCGTGTCGGCGTAGAGGTCGGCGATCTTGCCCACCGCCTCCACCGGGATCCCGCGGTCGGCGAGCCGCTGCAGCAGCAGGTGCCGCGGCGGCTTGACCGAATAGTCGTGGCGGTTGGGCGTGCGCTGGTAGGCGCCGGAAGCTCCCTGGAACGGACGGGCGATGACGCGGCTCACCTCGTGGGGCGGCTTCAGGAGCGCGCGGGCCGTCTCGCAGATCCGGTAGAGTTCCTCGAGGGGCACGACCTCCTCGTGGGCCGCGATCTGGAAGACCGAGTCCGCCGAGGTGTAGACGATGAGCTTGCCGGTGGCCACATGCTCGTCGCCCAGCTCCTCGATGATCTTCGTGCCCGAGGCGGGCTTGTTGCCCAGCACGCCGTAGCCGGTGGCCGCCGTGAAGGCCTCGACGACCTCCGGCGGAAAGCCTTCGGGATAGGTGGGATAGGCGCGCTCGGTGCGCACGCCCATCAGCTCCCAGTGCCCCGTGGTGCTGTCCTTGCCCTGGGAGACCTCGGCCATGCGGCCGAAGCCGGCGGCGGGTCGCGCGACCACGGGCACGCCTTTGATGACGTGGATGTTGCCCAATCCCAGCGCGGCCAGATTCGGCAGCTCGAGTCCGCCCACGGCCTCGGCGGTGTGGGCGAGCGTGTCCGAGCCCGCGTCCCCGTAGGCCGCGGCGTCGGGGAGCTCCCCCACGCCCAGGCCGTCCAGGATGATGACGATGGCGTTGCCCATGTGCCTCCCTCTCCGTCAGTTGCAGGTTCGACGAACCTAGGACCGGCTCCAGCTTAAGTCAACGCTCCGCTCGCGGCAAACGGGGCCGGGTTGGACCTTGTGCAGCCGCCGGCGGCGCGTATTATGGGGCCATGAACGCCGACCTCTTCGAACCCGACTCCCCCCGCAACGGATCGGCTCCCGATGCCGGGGCTCCCGACGCCGACGTCCCGGCGGCGCCTTCGCCGCTGGCCGAGCGCATGCGCCCCGAAACGGTGGACGACATCGTCGGCCAGGACGAACTGCTCGGCCCCGGCCGTCCCCTGCGGCGCTTGATCGAGGGCGGCGCCCTGCCCTCGCTTCTGCTCTGGGGACCGCCCGGCTGCGGCAAGACCTCCCTGGCGCGGGCCCTGGCGCGGGCCTCCGACGCCCACTTCCTCGAGTACAGCGCCGTCCAGGTGGGCAGCAAGGAGCTCAAGGCGGTCATGGCGGAGGCCGCGCGCATCCGACGCGCCCTGGACCGACGCACCATCATCTTCCTGGACGAGATCCACCGTTTCAACAAGGCCCAGCAGGACGCCCTGCTGCCCTGGGTCGAGCGCGGCGACGTGACCCTGATCGGCGCCACCACCGAGAATCCCTCCTTCGAGATCAACGCGGCCCTGCTCTCGCGCACCCGCCTGTTCGTGCTGCAGCTGCTGGATCCGGCCGACCTGACGACCATCCTGCGCCGGGCCCTGGACGCCCCCCGCGGCCTGGCCGGCGCGGCGCCGGCCTTCGACGACGAGGCCCTGGGCGCCCTGGCCCTGATGAGCGACGGCGACGCCCGCGTGGCCCTGAACCTGCTCGAGATGGCCACCGCGGCCGAATCCCGCGACGCGGCCGCGCCGCCCCTGACGGCCGAGGACATCGCCCGTCTGGTGCGCGAACGCGCCATCCGCTTCGACAAGGCCGGCGAGGAGTTCTACAACCTGATCAGCGCGCTGCACAAGTCGCTGCGCAACAGCGATCCCGACGCGGCCCTGTACTACCTGGCGCGCATGCTGGAGGGCGGCGCCGACCCCCTGTACGTGACCCGCCGGCTGGTGCGATGCGCCAGCGAGGACGTGGGCCTGGCCGACCCCAACGCCCTGGTGCAGGCCATCGCCGCCCGTGACGCGGTGCGCTTCGTGGGCATGCCCGAGGCGGCGCTGGCGCTGTCGCAGGCCACCGTCTATCTCTCGCTGGCCCCCAAGAGCAACGCGTTGTATAAAGGCTACCGAGCTGCCGCCGAAGAAGCCAGGGAGGGCGTCACGCCGCCGGTGCCCCTGCACCTGCGCAACGCGCCCACGCGGCTCATGAAGCAGCTCGGCTACGGCGAGGGCTATCGCTACGCCCACGACGAGGCGGGCGGCGTGGCCGCCATGGACTGCCTGCCCGAGGCCCTGCGCGGGCGGCGGTTCTACGAACCCACGGAGCGCGGTCTCGAGCGGCGCTACGCCGAGCGGCTCGCGAGCATACGCGCCTGGCGCGACCAGGCGGCCGACGAGGACCCCGAGGATGGAGACCTGACATGAAGAGGATCGGAGTCCTGACGGGCGGCGGCGACGCCGCGGGCATGAACGCCGCGCTGCGCGCGGTGGTCCGCACCGCGCTCGACGCGGGCGTCCAGGTGGTCGGCATCCGCCAGGGCTGGCTCGGCCTGAGCGAGGCCCACGCCCAGTTCCTGACGACGGTCGACGTGGGCGGCATCCTGCACATGGGCGGCACCGTGCTCCGGACCTTCCGCTATCCCGAGTTCGCCGAGCAGGCGGGCCAGGACAAGGTCGCGCGCGCCCTGAAGGAGCTGGAGCTCGACGGCATGGTCGTGATCGGCGGCGACGGCAGCTTCCGCGGCAGCAGGGTGCTCGACAAGGTCTTCGACCTGCCGGTCATGGGCGTGCCCGCGACCATCGACAACGACATCCCCGGCACCGACTTCTCCATCGGCTTCGACACGGCGCTGAACATCGCCGTGGACGCGGTGGACAAGGTGCGCGACACGGCCTCCAGCCACGGACGCATCTTCGTGATCGAGGTCATGGGCCGCCACTGCGGCCTGCTCGCCATGGAGACCGGGCTGTGCTGCGGCGCCGAGGAGGTCATCGTGCCGGAGATCCCCCACGACCTCGACGCCATCTGCCAGCGTATCGAGGGCGGCTACGACCGGGGCAAGTCCCACGCGGTGATCATCGTGGCCGAGGGCGCGGCCAAGGCGCCCTACGTGGAGTACGAGCTCAAGTCGCGGCTGCAGCGCAGCGTGCGCATGGTGGTGCTGGGCCACGTGCAGCGCGGCGGCTCGCCCACGGCCTCGGACCGCGTGCTGGCCACCAAGCTCGGCACCGCCGCCACCGAAATGCTGCTGGACGGCGAGCGCGGCAAGATGGTCGGACTGGTCGCCAACCGCATCAAGACCAGTTCGCTGGTGTCCAAGAGCACGCACACCACCGACGCCGTGCTCGCCTACGAAACCATGCTGCGCAAGCTCACCTGAGCCGGCCGCGGCCCTGACGTAAAAAAGCCCTCCACCCGAAGGTGGAGGGCTTTCGCGTACGGGTCGGCGACGTCTAGTTGTCGCTGCCGTCGATGTAGGTGTTCGCGAAGCGGAACCAGTTGATCTTCATGGTGCCGCAGATGTGGCCCAGGTCGCCGTAGGTCTTGCGACGCTCCACCCGGCTGTCCTCGAAGCTGGCCAGGGAGAAGGATCCCACCAGGGGCAGGTTGCGCTCACGGAGCAGCTCCAGCACGTAGCCCGCGCCCACGTCGAGGTCGACGATGCGCAGCGTGGCCTTGGGGAAGACCGCGTACCAGGCGTAGTCGTTGGGGCCGGGGTTGGCCAGGAACTCCTCGCTCAGGTCGTGCTTGGGCATGTAGACGAAGTTCTCGACGATGGACTGCACCTTCAGCAGGGCGTCGCCCTCGTTCTCGGGCAGGAACTCCTCGAACTTGCTGCCGCGCTGCCAGTCCAGGTCGGGCAGGGGGGCGCCGGGCGTCTCCAGCTCGGTCTGGCTGAGGGTGATGACGTCGGGCAGCACGTAGCTCTCCACCGAATCCACGGGCGTGATCATCTCGCCGCTGCGGGTGCGCATCATGAAGAGGTGCGTGGTGGTGTTGTTGTGGTCGAAGCGCTTCTGGACGCCGAGCTTGGCGCCGGCCCAGCTGGCGTAGTTGTTCTCCAGGTCGGGGCCGACCAGGAACTGCATCTGGTTGCCCTGGCGGATGATGCCCACGTCGCCCTTGGCGTAGTCGAGCTGGGGGGCGTCGATCTCGAAGAGGAAGTTCGCACTGAGGGTGTCGCCGGCCATCACGCGCTGGAGGGACGTGTAGGCATAGGGGTCGACCTCCTTCTCCCCTCCGCAGCCGGCCAATCCGACGAGGGCCGCGGCCGTCAGGGCCAGCAGCAGGGGATACGAGGCCCGGCGCAGCGAGGTAGAGACAGCAAACATGGAAAACCTCCCTTGGGGTATCGACGGCATCGCCCGGCCCCGAGCCGGACGGGCTTCTCGGTCATCAGCGGATGTATCGCTTCAGCGGCATGTTATCCGCCGCCTCCCCCAGCGTCAAGGGCAGGGCGGAGGCGAACGCTATGAAATTGGCGACTTGGAGCCGAAAAAGCAAACGCGAAACCGGACCGGGGCGGCTCAGCGGGCCTTCAGGCGTGGCAGGGCGGCCGCGCGCTCCTGCAGCCAGCCGTGCGAGGGGTGGTTGCAGTCCCACAGCTCGTGGAAGATGTCCCAGTGCTGGGGCAGCAGCAGGCCCGTGGCGGAGAAGGTGCGGAAGAAGCGGCGCCGGCGCTCGGCGACGGGATGGCCGGGCAGGGCGCCCCGCCGCAGGCGTCCGTCGACGGTCACCGCCCAGGCCTCCTGGTAGGCCTCGGCCAGCTCGGCGGGCACCTCGCCGGGCCGCACCACGCCGGTCAGCAGATCCCGCACGGCCAGGAACTGGTGATGGAGATAGCGCTCGGTCTTGCGCACGGAGAAAGCGGCCGGGGGTTCGTCGGGCGCATCGGGACGCTCGCCCAGCTCCCAGGGCAGCGACGGCGGTCCCATGGCCAGCGAGGCGGCGCTGTCGCGCAGGAAGAGCGCCTCGTGGCAGTAGAGGGTGAGCCCCGCGCCCTCGCGCAGGCTCAGCCAGGAGCGCTCGTCGGCGGCCACGTCGTCGACGACCAGGGTGATGTGGGGGAAGGCGTCGTCCAGTTCGTGCTGCGCCGCCGCGGCCCGCGCCAGGGGGCTCAGCCGCTCCCGGTGGGGCCAGTCCTCGGGCATGATGACGACGCGTGCGTTCAAACCTACCTACTCCCGGAACAGGGCTCCGCCGCCGAGCGGACGGAGGCGGGCCGTGAAGTGACGCAGGACGGGGGCCTCGTACTCGATCTCCAACCCGTTCAGACGTTCGCCGAGGGCCGCGAGTTCCCCGCAGACCTCGGCCACGTACTCCAGGTGGGTCTCGGTGTAGACCCGCCGCGGCACCGCCAGGCGCACCAGCTCCATGGCCGGGTGCACGGTCTGCCCCGTCTCGGGATCCGTCTGGGCGAACATGAGGCTGCCGATCTCCACGCCGCGCACGCCCCCCTTGAGGTACAGCGCGCAGGTCAGGGCCTGGGCCGGGAAGGCGGACTGGGGCAGGTGGGGCAGCATGGCCCGGGCGTCCACGTAGACCGCGTGGCCGCCGGTGGGCTTGATGATGGGCACGCCGCGGGCGGTCATCTGCTCTCCCATGCGTCGGACCTGGCCGATGCGATAGGCGAGGTAGTCGTCGTCCAGGACCTCGCGCAGGCCCTGGGCCACGGCCGCCAGGTCGCGCCCGGCCAGCCCGCCGTAGGTGCGGAAACCCTCGATCAGGATCAGCAGGTTGGTGATGTCCTGGGTCCACTCGTCGTTCTCCAGGCACAGGAAGCCGCCCATGTTCACCAGGGCGTCCTTCTTGGCGCTCATGGTGCAGCCCTGCCCCAGGGCGAAGATCTCACGGGCGATCTCCTTGATGGACTTGTCGGCGTAGCCGGCCTCGCGGCGCTTGATGAACCAGGCGTTCTCGGCGAAGCGGCAGGCGTCGAAGATCAGGGGCAGGCCCTTGTCGGCGCAGAAGGCGCTCACGGCGCGGATGTTGGCCAGGGACACCGGCTGTCCGCCGCCGCTGTTGTTGGTGATCGTCAGCATGACGAAGGGGATGCGCTCGCCGTATCGCTCCCAGGCGGCGCCGAGCTTGTCCAGGTCCATGTCGCCCTTGAAGGGGTGCTCGGCCGACGGGTCCAGCCCCTCGTCGATGACGCAGTCCAGGGCCTTGGCGCCCTGGTGCTCCACGTTGGCCCGCGTGGTGTCGAAGTGGATGTTGTTGGGCACCACCGAGTCTGGCTTCAGACGCGTGGTGAAGAGCAGGTTCTCGGCGACGCGGCCCTGGTGGGTGGGGATCACGTGCTTGTAGCCGAAGATGTCGCGGATGGTGGCCTCGAAGTCGTAGTAGTTGCGGCTGCCCGCGTAGGCCTCGTCGCCCTGGATCAGCGCGCCCCACTGGGCGTCGCTCATGGCGGAGGTCCCGCTGTCGGTGAGCAGGTCCACGTAGATGGAATCCGAGGGAATGCTGAACAGGTTGTAGCCGGCCTGCTCGAGGCGCTCGGCGCGCTCCTCCGGGCTCACGTTGCGGACGGGCTCGACGACCTTGATGCGATAGGGAACGAAGGGCAGATCCATGTTCGACTCTCCGCGGTCTTGACGGTCATGCGGCGGCGGGACGGGTGATGCGGTCGAACTTAACAGCCGCATCGCACCCGGACAAGCAAACTACTCCCCGTCGTCGGCCAGGGGGGAACGGGTCTTGTAGAGGACCAGCAAGCGGTCTCCGGCCCGGGACGCCACGTCGTAGTGACGGCGGGGATCCTCGGTGCCCAGGCAGAAATACGCCAGGGCGCCGGCGGCCACGCCCTCGGCCTCCTCGGGCGTCGAGAGCATGAGCAGGGGGCTGCCGCGGCCGGCGGGCCGGTGCCCGGGCAGGCGGCCCACGACGCGGCGCCAGGCCTCCAGCAGCGGCCGCGCCAGGAAGGCCTCGAATTCCTGGTCGGCGGAATCGGCGACCAGCAGGTGCAGGCGATGCCGGGCCGCGGCGTCGCCCAGGAACGACTCGGACCAGCCGGCGCGGGTCACGGCGTCCAGCAGATCGCCCAGGGTCGTCGGCGACGGATCGGCGGCCGCGGCCTCGAGCCAGGCCGCGTAATCGGCGGCGGCGGCGGCGGCGGGCAGGAAGCTCGGCGCGGCAGGCGTGGGGCGGGCGTCCTCCGCCTCGTTGCGGGCGGCCGCGAGATCGTCGGCCACGGCCAGGAACTCGAAGGGGCCGGGCAGCAGCATGGCGTCCAGCTCCCAGCGATAGACCGGCAGCCAGCCCTGGCGCGCGGCGGCGCGCCCCAGGTAGTCCAGGTCGGCGGGCACCGGCGCCACGGCGTTCCAGAGCAGTCCGCCCCATTCGGCCTGCTTCTCGCTCATCACGGCGAGGCCGTCGTCCAGGCTGGCCGTCAGACGCGCGGACACCTCTCCCCGCTTCTGGCGGCCGGCGCGCGTGCGCAGACGGCGGCCGGTGGCCTGCTCCGCGAGGTCGAGCGTCTCCTCGGCCACCCGCCGGGACTGGCGTTTCTGCTCGCCGAAGACGCGTACGGACTCGGGATCGGGAGCGGCCAGGAAGAGGTGTTCCCAGGCCTCGGTGGAGCGCACGGGTTCCACGGTCCAGATCTGGACCCCCATCCGGAAGCGCTGGGCCAGACGGAAGCGATCCGCCGCGCGCAGGGCGTGGGCCTCGAGCAGCACCGCCACCTCGCCCCCGGGACGATGGGGCACGCCGCCGCCGGCCAGCGAGGAGCCCGCGGGCAGGTCGGCGCCGAAGTTCAGGCGCGGCGCGGGCAGGTGGCGCGCGCAGGTGCGCCAGGCCAGGTGGAAGCGCGCGGCCGTGGCCGCGTCGGGCGCGTAGACGCGCAGGTCGTGGACGTCCAGGGTCTCGCGAGCGGCCAGGGCCAGGGCCTGGGCCACCGTCGCCAAACGGCCGGTTCCCGTCACGCCCCGGAGCACCAGGAATTCGGGGCCGCCCTGATCCATGGCGTCGGCCAGTTCCCGCGCCACGACAGCGTGGGCCCGCGGCGCGACGGGCGGTGCATCGGCTCCGGCGCCCGCGGACGGGGCCGGCAGATCGGCGACGAAGCCCGTGCGCCAGGCCTCCAGCAGGCGCTCCCGCCAACGGTGCTCCTCCTGGGCCAGGGCGCGCAGCAACGTCATGGCGTCGTCCGGGACCGGATCGGCGCCGGCGCCCCGGCGGGGCTCCGCCTCGGCCAGCATCTCCCCCTGTGCTCCGGGCCCCCGCAGATGCCACAGGCCGAGCAGGATGCCCGTCTCCAGGGAGACGTCGTCCAGGATCAGGTCCGTCTTCTCGCCGAGGCTCACGGTGCCGGGCGCGTCTCCGTCCTCGCCGGGCGCGAAGAGGGTCCGGAAGGCGCCCACCAGGAAGTCGACCTGGCACTTGAGCTGGGCGATGGCGTCCTCCAGCCCGCCGAGATGACCCAGACGGCGGCCGGGGCCGTTGATCACGCCGCCGAGCGGTGCGTAGAGCAGGGCGCCCGCGCCCGGCTCCAGCTGGCCGTGCAGGGAGACGCCCAGCAGGAAGCGGTCGAGCCAGCTGAGCTCCACCGGGTCGATCTCCATGGGCAGGTCGTCCAGGAAGACGTGTCCCACCGCGCCGTCGCTCAGCGAGGCGAACAGGACCGGCAGGATGGCGTCCAGCAGCGGGTGCAGACGGGTCAGCTTGTACTCGACCTCCATCTGGGAGAGGTCGCGACAGAGCAGGCGGGGGCCGGCGGCGTCCCCGGCGTCGGGTTCGGCCTCGGCGCCGGACCGCTCGTCGTGCACGGCGCCCAGCCAGGAGGCCACGCCCTGGGTCTTGCGGACCTCGGTCACGGGCAGGCCGGTGAGGATCTCGACCAGACGGGGCGGCAGCCATCCGCGCCAGCGCCAGGCGGCGTCGAGGCCGGGCGGCGCGGCGAAACTGGTCAACAGGCGACGGTGAGCCGACCGGCCGTGGTCGCCGCCGCCGGCGGCGAGTCCAGTCAAGCCCGTCGACAGTTCCAGGGGATGAAACCACAGGCTGGTCGCTCCGCCGGCCAGGCGGCGGAAGTCCTGGAAGTCGGCCTCGTTGGACGGCGCCTCCAGCAGGGCGTGGTGGCATTCCGGGGGCGGATCGATGAGATCGCCGTGGACGCAGACGTGCCAGTCGGGGGTGTCGGCGTCGCGGGTGGTCATCCAGCGATCCCGCTGCCGTCGCCACGGCCGGCCGAGCGCGTCCAGGTGGGCGGTCAGGCGCGGCAAGGCCTCGAGGCCGACCCAGATGCACAGGGGCTGCTCGCGATAGAGGTCGTCCCGGGCCGCCAGCGCCTCGAGCTTGGCGCGCCAGAGGGCGTCGTCGAGACCACGGCGCGCGGCGGGCGCCAGCCAGCGGCCCAGCCCCACGCCGCACTCGGGACAGACGGCGCGCCAGTCGGACCAGGTCGCCACGACGCCGCAGCCGGGACAGGCGGCGTGCGGCGGCTCCACGCGTCCCACGGGCACCGGCGGCAGATCCAGATCGGTCGAGGCGAGATCCGTCGCGACCTCGCGGTACACCCCGTCGGCCGCGCCGTCCAGCAGTGAGCTGAAGTAACGGGCCCAGGACGCGGGCAGATTGCGGGCATGCAGGGTCGTCGAGGTGCGCAGCTCGTGGAGGAGACAGCGCAGCACGGGCGTGTGGGCGTGGCCGCTGGCGCGGGCCGACGGCAGCCAGTCGCGCAGGTCGGAGGCCCAGACCTCCCTGGGCGGCGCGGCGGAGAGCCTGCGGCGCAGACGGGGATCGGCCAGTTCGTGGGGACGAGCCCACACCACGGCGTGCCAGGTCTCGACCACGTCGTCATTGCGGGCCAGACAGGCGCCCGGCGAGAGGGTGGCGTCACGGAGGGCCGCCGCCGCGGGCGGGGGGCTCTCCGCGATGACCAGCAGCCAGGCCTCGAGATCGCCCCGCTCGCGGGCGGCGACGACGCGGGACAGGGCGTCGATCCAGGCGGCCCGGCCGTCGCCCACGACCAGGCGCCGGCGACCCGCATCCCAGTCGGGATCGGCCGCGGCGGCGGGACGTTCCAGCACGCCGGGCGGTAGCCCCCGTCGCTCGGGATCGATCCAGCCCTGGACGTCCAGCCACGCCGTGGCTGCGTCGAGATCCGGATCGCGTTTGGTGCGGCGGGGGGACCAGCGGCGGCCGGTCTTCGGCGTCGGCAGCTCGGGACGGGACAGGTCGTGGATCTCGGCGCGGCCGTCCCCCACCAGCCGGACGACCTCGCGCGGGGGCACCGGGAAAGGTGCGACGTCCGCGTCCGCGTCGGCCAGCCTCTCCGGCTCGGCGCCGACGAGCAGCGGGAAGCTGCGCCACCAGCGCGGATCGGCGATCTCCACCTCCGCGGCGCCGCGGCTCAGCAGGGCGCCGATCTCCAGGGCGCATCGGGCGCGGCGTCGTCGGTTCTGTCGCACGAGACCCGTGTCGCGTCGCTTCCAGCCCCGGGTGGGCGGCACGTCCGCATCGACGGGGACGGGCATGTCCAGGCTTTCCAGGCGGGCGACGAAGAGACAGCCGTCGCGGAGCCGGGCGCGTCCGTCGGCGCGGCGCCAGAAGGACTCGGGCGCTTCCCAGACCAGGTCGCGACCGAAGCCGGAGGCGATCTCGCCGCGCTGCAGGGCGGCGAGGAAACGGGACAGGGGCCCGTCTCGGCCCGGCAGCAGGTGCACGCGACGTCCGCCGGCGTTCAGCTCGCCCAGGCGCCGCATCAGGCCCGCCGCGGCGACGCCGACCTCGACCGACGCGTCCGGCGCCACGCCCTCGCCCGCCAGGCGCAGATGCGGATAGCGCTGGTCGGTCAGGGCCAGGCTGGCGGCGCGGCCGAAGGGCGCCAGCCACGATTCGAACTGGCGTTCCAGGTCCCGGCGCAGGAACCCGCCGCCCAGGATCAGGGACAGATGCGAGGCGCCGAGCCGGGCCAGGGCGCCGTGCAGGGCGGCCGGCTCGGCCCGGTGGGCGCGGAGCAGCTGCCAATGGACGGCGGGACTGTCGCAGAACACCCACGCGGACGGAGCCGTGGGCGCGACGCCCCAGGCGGGCCGCAGGCGTTCGTCAGGACGCACGAGATCCTCGGCCAGACCGGCCACGACCTCCGACCCCTCGGCGCGCTCGACGTACTCCCCGCCCCACCCCGCGGGGTCCGACTCCAGCGCGAGACGGGGCAGCGACGACACCAGTTCGCGGTAGGCATCGTAGAGCGAGACCGCGCCCTCAGGGCGCGGACGAAGGCGGAGGACGTCTAGCAGGTCGCCGTTGTGGGTCTCGGTGATGCGGGTCCAGTGGAACAGCGGCAGCAGGGCAACGGGCCCGTCGTCGTCACCGCCCGCCAGCTCGGCCAGCCGCCGCAGGGCGGCGGCCCGGTCGTGGACCTCGGCGCCCGGCGGGATCAAGGTGTGCCGACCGCCCCGGCGGGCGAGGCAGCCGGCCAGGTCGTCGAGACGATCGGCGGCGTCCAGCACCAGCCGCCACCGGGCGCGGGTCTCGCCCCAGGACGCGAGGATATCGCCCGGCCGACCGGTGGAAACCACCAGTGACGGCGACTCGAACAGGGCGGCATCGAGGGCCAGTGGCGGCGTGGCGGCCTCCACGCGCCGGGGATAGCGCGGATTGGCGCGATCGGCGAGATGCGTGACGGTCCAGCCGGCCTCCGCGGCCGGATCAAGCGACAGGAAATCGGCCAGGAACCGCGACGGTCCGTCGCCGCGTCGCGCCAGATCCCGGATACCGTCGCGCAGGGCTGGATCCGAGGCCTCGACCCGCGTCAGGACCCGACGCCAGAGCCGTCCGCACCCCAGGGCCCGATCCACGCCGCTGCCCGGCGCGACCCGGTCGGGCTCGAGTGCGGGATGCGACGGCCATTCGGGCTCGTTCCAGTCGATCGCTTCGTCCGCCGGTTCGTCCAAGCCGGCGTCCGGATCGTCGCTGGGAAAGATCTCGGCCTCGAGAAACACATGCACGAACCCGTCCAACTCACTGCCCAACAGGACATTGCACTCTGCGTCCCGCCACACGATTCGACCGCGGCAGGCTCCAAGCGAACGCTGCAGGGGGTCGGGATCCTCCTCCACTCGCCACGTGAAATGGTCGCAGGGACGGCCGCTCTCCCAGAGAATGACGTGCCAGACGTCCCCGGCGGGGGCCACCGAAGCCCAGGCCTCCCCCGGCTCTGGACGGCGGCGGTCCAGGATGTCCAGCGCGCCCAGGCGCCGGGTCTCTCGATCCCGGGTCGACATGGGCGTTTCCAGGCGCAGGCGGGCCTCGTCGTAGCGGGGCACCGGCAGGTGCACGCCGTCCACGTTGCCCAGGATCTCCGCCGCCCTCAGCCGCGCCTCCTCGACGCGCTCGGTCGCGGCGAACGGATGTTCCAGGTACTCGCCGTAGAGGGCCGCGGCCTCGGCGGGCCGCCCCAGGTGGCGGTCGGTGAGACGGGCCGCCTGCCAGCGCCGCTCCGCCTCGTCCGACGGCTGCGTGAAGCTGTCCGGCGCCAGCAGGGACAGCAGGGCGCCGGCCAGGGCCTCGCACCGCTCGCGCGTGCCGCCGGTCGACGCCTCGAAGCGGGACAGGAGGTGCACGCCGCGTCGCACGAGATCGAGACGGGCCTCGGCGTCCAGCGGGGCCTCCTCGGGCACCACGTCGGCGCTGGGCGGATCGGGCAGGGCCAGGGCGGCGTCCAGGGCTCCGGCGGCGAAGGGGTGGGGATCCACGTCGCCCAGATCGGCCAGGCGGCTGCGGACCGCGAGCTGGACGGCGCGGCGGCACAGGTCGTGGCGGGTGGCGGCCGGCAGCCCCGCGGGGTCGGCCAGTCCGGCGCGGGCCCGTTCCAGCAGGCGGCGGGCGGACGTGCGGAAGCGCCGGCGGAAGTCCTGGGTCTCCTGGCGCCAGCGCGTGTCGTCGGCCGGCGCCTCGCGTCCGCTGACGCCGCGCCAGAGTCGCCGGGCGGCGTCGCCGACGGTCTCGCTCCAGAAGACGCGGCCCGGCGACCGCTTGCGCAGCCCCCGGGCCTCGTGGTAGCCCGCCTCGGCCGCGCGCAGTTCACCGCGTTCCAGCAGTGCGTTCGCCTCGGCCAGGACGTCCCAGTAGCTCATCGACAGCCTTCTCCGTCACGCGACGATGTTCACCAGCTTGTTGGGGACCACGATCACCTTGCGCGGCTCGCGCCCGTCCAGCAGCTCGGGGATGCGGCCGTGGGCCAGCGCGGTGCGTTCGAGGGTGTCGCGGTCCGCGTCCCGCGGCGCCTCCATGCGCTCGCGGATCTTGCCGTTGATCTGCACCACGTAGGTCACCGTGTCGGCGATCAGGCAGGCCTCGTCCCAGTCGGGCCAGCTGGCGTCGAAGACGCTGGTCCGGTGGCCCAGCCGCGTCCAGAGCTCGGCGCCCAGGTAGGGTGCGAAGGGGGCCAGCATGCGGACCAGGACCTCGACGGCCTCGCGGTAGTTGGCGTCGTCGAGCCCCACGCGCTCGCGGCCGGCGTAGTGGTGCAGGGCGTTGGTCAGCTCCATCAGGCGGCTCAGGGCCGTGTTGAACTGGAGACGTTCCACGTCCTGGGTGCAGCCCTTGATGGAGTTGTGCATGACCACGCGCAGGGCGGGCCATCGACGCTCGGCCTCGTCCGGCGCGAGCGCCGGAGAGTCGGCCGGAGCGTCGCCGGCTGGCGAGCGTCCCTCGCGCGCGGCGTCGATCAGCCGCCACACGCGGTTGAGGTAGCGCCAGACGCCGTCGATGCCCTCGTCGGTCCAGTCCCCGCCCTCGGCGAAGGCGAAGCCGAACATGAGGTAGGTGCGCAGGCAGTCGGTGCCGTAGCGCTCCAGGTAGTCGGCCGGCACCACGGTGTTGCCCTTGCTCTTGGACATCTTCTCGCCGTCGCGGGTGATCATGCCCTGGTGGCGCAGCGCCGCGAAGGGCTCCTCCGAGGGCACCAGGCCCAGGTCGTAGAGCACCATGTTGATGAAGCGGCTATAGATCAGGTGGCCGTAGGCGTGATCGGCGCCGCCCACGTACATCTCCACGGGGAACCACTTCTTCAGGGTCTCCATACGGAAGGGGGCGTCCGTGAGCTGCGGCTCCGGATAGCGCAGGAAGTACCAGGAGCTGCAGACGAAGGTGTCCATGGTGTCGGGGTCGCGCCGCGCGGGTTTCCCGCAGGACGGGCAGGGCGCGTTCATGTAGTCCTCGCAGGCGGCCAGGGGCGACTTGCCCTTGGGCCGGTACTCCTCCACCTCGGGCAGCACGACCGGCAGGTCGGACTCGGGCACGGGCACCGCGCCGCAATCCTCGCAGTGGATCACGGGGATGGGCGCGCCCCAGTAGCGCTGGCGGCTGATGATCCAGTCGCGCAGGCGGTACTGGATGGTGGCGTGGCCGAGGCCGCGGGCGTCCAGGTCCGCCACCATGGCCTCGCCGCCGGCGACGTTGTCGGCGCCGTCGTGGACGCCCGAGTTGATCAGGGTGCCGGGACCGGTGTAGGCGGCGGCGAGCTCGTCGGCGGGGTCCGACCCCGGCGGCAGCACCACCTCGCGCACGGGCAGTCCCAGTGCGCCGGCGAAGTCGAAGTCGCGCTCGTCGTGGCCGGGCACGGCCATCACCGCGCCGGTGCCGTAGGTGGCCAGCACGTAGTCGGCCACCAGCACGGGCACGCGCTCCCCGTTGACGGGATTGACGGCCGTCGCGCCGGTGTGGACGCCGGTCTTGGGCCGGTCGGTGCTCTGGCGGTCCACCTCGCTGAGCTTCTGGGCGTCGCGGCGGTACTGCGCCACGGCCTCGCGGTGAGCGTCGTCGGTGAGGGCGTCGACCAGGGGGTGCTCCGGCGCCAGGGCCATGTAGGTGACGCCGAAGAGGGTGTCCGGCCGCGTGGTGAAGACGCGCAGACGGACGCCGCCGGTCTCGTCGAGCTCGGCCGCCTCGGGCGGGTCGCCGGCCACGCCGTCCGCGGGCACCGTGAACACCACCTCGGCGCCGTGGCTGCGGCCGATCCAGTTGACCTGCTTCTTCCTGGTCTCCTCGGGCCAGTCCAGGTCCGCGAGATTGTCGGTGAGGCGATCCGCGTACTTCGTGATGCGGAAGCACCACTGGGTGAGGTTGCGCCGCTCCACCTCGGCCCCGTCGCGCTCGCACGCGCCCTCGACGACCTGCTCGTTGGCCAGCACCGTCTGGCAGGACGGGCACCAGTTGACGGGCATCTCGGAGCGGTAGGCCAGGTCGTGCTTCAGCAGGGTCAGGAAGAGCCACTGGGTCCACTTGTAGTATTCGGGCGTGTGGGTGGCCAGCTCGCTGCGCCAGTCGTACATGGGGGCCAGGGTCCGCAGCTGCTCGCGGATGACGGCGATGTTCTCGGCCGTGAAGACGCCGGGGTTCACGCCGCACTTGATGGCGTAGTTCTCGGCCGGCAGCCCGAAGCTGTCGAAGCCCACGGGCTGGAAGACCTCGTGGCCGCGCATGCGGCGGAAACGGGCCCAGGTGTCGGCGGGCACGTAGTTGTACCAGTGGCCGAGGTGCAGCTTGTCGCCGCTCGGATAGGAGAACATGCTCAGGCAGTAGGTGCGGGGGCGGTCGGAGTCGTGATCCGTCTCGTCGTGACGGGTCTCGTCCCAGTGCGCCTGCCAGCGCGCCTCGAGCTCACGGAACGCGTAGTCGGACATGACCGGCGGTACCTCCGGCGCGCGCCGCCAGGCCGGGGGCGCGCCGCGATGAAGGGCTGTCGGGTAGCTTCATGCGAGTCCCGGCAACACTAGACTCAACCGCTGGTCGATGCCAGAGCTAATCGCGTCTACCCCACTCCAGTCAGGACATCGAGCTCCAGTCCGCTCCCGTCCGGCCGCAGCATCAGGGCGGCCACGTCGAAGCGGTAGCGCGCGGCGGCGGGACGTGACTCGACCAGCCAGCGCCGGGCGACCCGGCGCATGCGGGACAGCTTGCGTCGATCGACCGCCTCGGCGGGCGTCCCGCAGCGGGCGCCGCGGCGGGTCTTGACCTCCACGAAGGCGACGGTGCCGCGGCGGCGGACCACCAGATCCAGCTCGCCCTCGCGTACGCGCCACCGCTCGGCCAGCACCTCCCAACCGCGGTCCTGGTAGTATAGACGGACGATCTCCTCGCCCAGTCGTCCGAGGGCGACCTTGTCGCGGGTCATGCGGGCTCGTTTTCCGGGAGGCGGTCGGCGTCGGTCACCAGAGCTGCGTCTGGCGCAGGGCGGCGACGGGCTTGAAGCTGAGACGGTGGACGGGCGACGGCCCCAGGGTCCGCAGGGCCTCCAGATGCTCGGGGCTGCCGTAACCCTTGTGGGCTGCGAAGCCGTAGCCTGGGAACCGGGCGTCCAGATCGGTCATGAGACGATCCCGCACGACCTTGGCGACGATGGCGCCGGCGGCCACCGCGGCGCTGCGTCCGTCCCCCTTCACCACGCATTCGCTGGGCATGGCCAGCTCGGGCGCGTGGGGACCGTCGACGAGCACCAGGTCGGGAGGATCGCCCAGCAGGCGGACGGCGCCGGCCATGGCGGCCAGGCTGGCGCGCAGGATGTTCATGCGGTCGATGTCGCGGGGCCAGACGGCGAAGGCGCCCCAGGCCGGGGCGCCGTCGAGGATGGCGGCATAGAGGCGTGTGCGCGCGGAAGCGCCGCGCGTCTTGGAGTCGTCGAGGCCCTCGGGGCACCAGCCGGGCGTCACACGCACGGCGCCGGCGACCACGGGACCGGCCAGGCATCCTCGCCCCGCCTCGTCCACGCCGGCCAGCCGGGTCGCCCCCGACCGGAAACGCGCGTGGTCGAACTCGGCGAGGCTGACGCCCGGACGACTCACTTGCGGCCGAACTGCTTCTCGCGGATGCGCGCCTTGCGGCCGGTCAGGCCGCGCAGGTAGTACAGCTTGGCCCGGCGGACGCGTCCGCGGCGGACCACCTCGACACCGGCCAGGTTGGGGCTCTGCACCGGGATCACGCGCTCCACGGCGATGCCGCTGGAGATCTTGCGCACGGTGATCGAGGCCTCGTTGGCCGTGCCCTGGCGCGCGATCAGCACGCCCTCGTAGTTCTGGATACGGGTCTTGCCCGCCTCCGTGATGCGCATCTGGCAGCGGATCGTGTCGCCGATATCGAACTTCGGCAGATCGTCGCGCAGGTTCTCCTGCCGGATGGAATCGATGACGTTGCTCATCGTCGCCTCCTGGTGTCGCCGCGCCGGCCGGGCCGGCGGCTCTGTCCCGACGAGGTCTCGTCAGGAATCCTCTCGGCCGCCGTCGCGGGTCGGCCGGTGTTCATCGCCCAGCAGATCCGGGCGCTTCTCTCGTGTCCTCTGCCTGGCCTCTTCGTCGCGCCAGGCCTCGATGTTGGCGTGATGCCCGGAGAGCAGGATCTCCGGCACGCCCAGGCCGCGGTACTCGGGAGGGCGGGTGTACCAGGTGCCCTCCAGCCCGCCGTCGCGGGCCGCGGTGAAGCTGTCGTTGTCCGCCGAGTCGCTGTTGTGCAGCACGCCCGGCAGTCGCCGCACCAGGGCGTCGATCACCACCAGCGCCGGCAGTTCCCCCCCGGTCAACACGTAGTCGCCGATGGAGATCTCGCGGGGCTCGAGCAGGTCCGTCACCCGCTGGTCGATCCCCTTGTAGTGACCGCAGACCAGGAGCAGTTCTCCGGTCGCGGTCGCATCCTTTAGCAGCTCCAGGACCAGCGCCTCGTCCAGGGACTCGCCCTGGGGCGTCATCAGGAGCAGGGGCGCCGTCGCGTCGTCGCGCGTCGCCTCGACGGCCTCGACCACCGGCGGGGCCATCATGATCATGCCGGCGCCGCCCCCGTAGGGCGTGTCGTCGACGGTGCGGTGCTTGTCCACCGCGAAGTCGCGGATGTCCACGACCGTGTAGGTCACCTGGCCCTGCTTCGCCGCCCGTCCCAGGATGCTGGTCTCCAGCACGGACCGGACCATGTCCGGGAACAGCGTCAGGACCTTAATCGCCAGCGACATCGAGCAGCCCCTTCGGCGGATCGATCACCAGCACGCCCTCGATCCCCGGATCGGGCTGCAGGATCGGCGGCAGCGCCGGGATCAGCAACTCGCCCCGCGTCGACGGGATCACCAGGGTGAACTGGGCGCCGTGCCGGCGCACCTCGTCCACCGTGCCGACGAGCTCGCCGTCGACGGTGCGGACCTCGCGGTCCAGCCACCGGAACGGGAGTCCGCCGTCCGGCCTGGGGAAGTCGGGTTCGGCGTAGCGGCTCCGGAGGAAGCCCACCGTGCGCCCCACTGCCGCCTCGGCGGCGTCCCGACCGTCCAGCCCCGCGACCTTGACCACGACGCATTCGCCGCTGGGTCGCCACGACTCGGGCGCGAAAACCGCGCCGTCGCCCCATTCCAGGTAGCCGCTGTCCAGCAGCGGTCCGTACCAGTCCAGCAGGGTATAGAGCTTGACCTCGCCCTTCATACCCACCGCCTTGACGACCTCGGCGACGGGGACGAATCCCTCTGCCCGATCCGCATCCACGCCGGCGTCAGTCCTCTTCGGCGATCTCGAAGCCGTAGTAGCGGTTCCGCTTGGCGCCGACGGCCTGCAGCACGGCCCGGACCGAACGGGCGGTCTGCCCGTTCTTGCCGATGACCTGGCCCAGGTCGTCGTCGTGGACGCTCACGCGGTAGACCTCTTCCCCGTCGCGCTCCAGCTTCTGGATGCGCACGTCCTCGGGATGGTCAACCAGGTTGACGACGATGAAGGAGATGAGCTCCGTGACGTCGCTCATGGGCTACTCGCCCTCGCCCTTGTCGCCCTCGTCCGCGGCGGTCTCGCCCGCGTCCTCCGCCGTCTCCTCGGCGGGGGCCTCCTCGGCGCTCGCCTCGGCGGCTTCGGCCTCGGCGGCGGCGGTGGCGGCGGCGGCCTCGGCCTCCTCGGCCTTGCGGGCCTCCTCCTCCTCCTCGGCCTTCTTGGCGGCCTCGGCGGCCTCGGCGGCGCGCTTGGCCTCGAGCTTGGCCTTGAGCTTGGCGTCCTCGCGGCTCGCGAACTCGCTCTTCCACGCGGCGACCTTGGCCTCGAGCTCGGCGCCCTCGACGCCCTGGCGCTCCAGCTCCCAGCGGTAGAGGATGCCCTCGCGCTTGATCAGGGACTTGGCCGTGTCGGACATGGTCGCGCCCTTGCGCAGCCAGGCCAGGATCTCCTCGTGATGCAGCTCGAGCGCGAAGGGCTCGGCGAAGGGATCGTAGTGGCCCAGGTTCTCCAGATAGGCCCCGTCACGCCGCTTGCGGCTGTCGGTGACGATGAGCCGGTAGAAGGGGCGCTTCTTGCGGCCCATCCGCGTCAGTCTGATGGTGGTCGACACGTGTTACCTCCGGGTTTGTGTCGTCGCTCCGCGGTCGCCGGGCCCGTCGTGCGGAAACCCGAGCGCGGCCGCGAAATATAGTCGTCCGGGCCGAGCCTGACAAATGGATGTCAGTGCTTGCCCAGCACCTGCTCTCCGAACTGCTCCAGGCCGCCCGAGGCGTTGATCTTGCGCATCATGCGCCGCATGTCCCGGTACTGCTTGAGCAGCTTGTTCACCTGCGAAACCGTGTTCCCGCTGCCGCGGGCGATGCGCTTGCGGCGCGAGCCGTTGATGATCTCCGGCTTGCGGCGCTCCTGATGGGTCATGGAGTTGATGATGGCCTCCACGCGCTTCATCTGGCCCTCGTCCACGTTGGCCTTGTCGAGCATGCCGCCGTCGACCCCGGGCAGCATCTTCATGATGCCCTTCAGGGGACCCATCTTCTTGACCTGTCGGATCTGGTTGTGGAAATCCTCCAGGGTGAACTCGTTGTTCATGAAGCGGTTGGCCAGGGCCTCCGCCTCGTCGACGTCCATGCTCTCCTCGGCCTTCTCGATGAGCGTCAGGACGTCGCCCATGCCGAGGATGCGTCCGGCCATGCGGTCCGGGTGGAAGACCTCCAGGTCGTCGACCTTCTCGCCCGTCGAGACCATCTTGATGGGCCGGCCGGTGACCTTGCGCACCGAGAGGGCCGCGCCGCCGCGGGCGTCGCCGTCCATCTTGGTCATCACCGCGCCGTCGAAGCCCACGCGCTCGACGAACTCCTGGGCGACGGTCACCGACTCCTGGCCGATCATGGCGTCCAGCACCAGCAGCTTCTCGTCCATCGACACGGTCGTGTCGATGTCCTTCAACTCGTTCATCAACGTGTCGTCGATGTGGAGCCGACCGGCGGTGTCGACGATCAGGACGTCGCACTTGTTGTCCTTGGCGCGACGGTGCGCGATCTTGACGATCTGCGCCGCGTTCTTGCGCTCCCGGTCGCTGTGGACCAGCGCGCCCACGCTCTCGGCGAGGGTGTGGAGCTGGTCGATGGCGGCCGGGCGGTAGATGTCCGCGGCCACCAGCATGGGCTTGCGCCCTTCCTTGAGGAGCTTGTGGGCCAGCTTGGCGCAGAAGGTGGTCTTGCCGCTGCCCTGCAGGCCCATGACCATGACCGTGGCCACGGGCGTGCCGTCCAGCTTCAGCTCCGCGGTGTCGCCGCCGAGCAGCTCGACCATCTCGTCGCGGACGAGCTTGACCACCTGCTGGTCGGGCGTGAGGCTGTCCCAGACCTGCTGACCGGTGGCCGTCTCCCCGACCCTGGCCACGAACTCCTTGGCGACCTGGTAGTTGACGTCGGCTTCCAGCAGGGCCAGACGCACCTCACGGAGCACGTCCTTGACGGACTGCTCGGTGAGCTGGTCGTTGCCCGAGAGCTTGCGCAGGGCGCCGCTCAGCCGGCTTGTCAACTCCTGGAACACCTTTGTTCCCTTCAGGTTGGCACGGCACAGACCCGTGCATCCGATCGGCACACACAAAAACAACGGGCGGACGCGCGATCACGCCCGGCCCATTCGCCGAGACCCGACAGAATAGCCCATGAACCCGCTACAAGCAAGGGATTTGTGGAATTCAGGCCTCTCCGCGCAGGCGCGCCACCGCCGCGCGACGATCCGGGGCGCCGAAGAGATGAGAGCCCGAGACCAGGATGTCGGCGCCGGCCTCACGGCAACGGGGCGCCGTATCGTCGTTGACGCCGCCGTCGATGGAGATGGCGAACTCCAGCCCCGCCTCCGCGCGCCACTCGACCAGCCGCCGCACCTTGTCCAGGGCCTCGGCCCGGAAGCTCTGACCGCCGAATCCCGGCTGCACGGACATGACCAGCACCAGGTCCAGATCCTCCAGGTGGGGACGCAGGTCCGCGACGTCCGTGTCGGGATTGAGCGACAGGCCGCGGCGTACGCCCAGGTCGCCTATGGACCGCAGGGTGGCGGCCACGTCGCAGTCGGCCTCCAGATGGATCGTCAGGGCGTCGGCGCCGGCTCCGGCGAAAGCCTCCACGTAGAGGTCCGGACGGGTCATCATGAGGTGGGTGTCCAGCAGGCGGTCGGTGCAGCGGCGGATGGCGGAGACGATGAAGGGGCCGAAGGTCAGGTTCGGCACGAAATGGGCGTCCATCACGTCCAGATGGAAGAGATCGGCGCCGGCGTCGACCATGGACGCGATCTCCGCCTCCAGCCGCGCGAAATCCGCCGAGAGCAGCGACGGCGCGACGGCCGTCTCAGCGTGTCGAGGCCACCAGCTCAATGGTCTCCCCCTTGAGGATACGGGTGCCCGGCACCGGGGCCTGGCTCAGGACGGTGCCGTGGGGCACGTCCCGGTCGCGTTCATAGCGGACGGGCGCGGTGACGCAACCGGCCGATTCCACCGCGCGCCGCGCGTCGTACAGGGTGCGCCCGCGCAGATCCGGCATCAGGAAGGCGGACGGGGGCGGCGGGTCGGCCAGCAGCAGATCCACCGCGACGCCCTTGCGGATGCGGGTGCCCGCGGGCGGGTAGTGCATGACCACCGCCTCGGCCCCGCTCGCGTCGCGCCGCATGCGCAGGACGCGGCCCAATCGGTAGGATTCCCGCTGCAGCGTCGATTCGGCCTGACGGCGTGTGAGACCGGACAGCGGCGGCACCTGTCCCGCCGGCGGCCCGGCGCTGACGACCAGCCCGATGCTGCGCCCCGTGCGCACGGTCTGTCCGCTCTGGGGCAGCTGGGAGATGATGGTGCCCGGACTCAGCAGGGGATGTGTCTCCTCCCGGAGGACCTCCACCTCCAGGCCGTCGTGCGCGGCGATCTCGGCGGCCTCCGAGGTGGCTCGTCCCGCGAGATCGGGCACGCGCACCTCCGCGTTGCGATGGACCAGGCGCGGCACCAGCACGGCGTTGGACAGCACCAGTCCGCCGCCGAACACCATGGCCAGCAGACCGAGCAGCAGGATGAACTGCCAGACTTTCACGCGCCGTCCTCGTCTCGTTCCGGAGTCGTGCGCCTCAAGCGGGCCGCGAAGAAGCCGTCGGCCCCGTCGCGGAACGGAAGCCAGGTCCGTCGCCAGTCGCCGTCGACCGGCGCGGGGACCAGATCAGGATATTCGCTCCGCAGGCTGTCTACAACCTCTTCGTTCTCTTCGGGTTCCAGGGAACAGGTCGCATAGAGCAGCAGGCCGTCCGGAGCCAGCAGGCGACGGGCCTCCCGCGCCAGTTCGAGCAGGGTCTCGCCGTTGCGGGCCGGCGTGTCCGGCCGCAGGCGCCAGCGACCATCGGGATGGCGGCGCAGCACCCCGGTGCCGCTGCAGGGGCCGTCGAGCAGGACGGCGTCGAAGGTCCCGTCGGCGCAGGGCACGCGGCGGCCGTCGGCCGCGAGGACGCCGGCCGGTACGCGACCGGTGCGGCGGGCCGTCTCGGCCACGCGGGCCAGACGCGCGGGGGCGTGATCGGCAGCGAGAAGACGCACTTCATCGCCGTGCCGGGCGATCAGGTGGGCGGTCTTGCCGCCGGGCGCGGCGCACATGTCCAGGACGCGGCCGCGCAGACCGGCGCCCAGGAACGCGGTGGCGGCCTGCACGGACGCGTCCTGCACGATCAGGTCGGGCTCGGCGGCCAGCAGGCCGGTCAAGGTCTCGCGGTCGGGGGGCGCGTCCGCGCGCAGGGTGCGGCCGTCGCCCGGTACGGGGGTGACGGGACAGCCGGCCGTCGCCATCCGCGCCGCCGCCTCTGCGGGGTCGGCGGGCTCGAGCACCCGGAAATCGAGGGGCGCGCGGGCATTGTCGAAGCGGCACAGGCGCGCCACCGCCGGCGCCCCCCAGCGCTCGACCCAGCGGGCCACCAGCCAGTCGGGATGGGAATGCCAGGCCGCGAGGTGGGCGACGGGCTCGGCCTCCGGATCGGGAAAGAGCTCGCGCAGGGCCTCGCGTCCGTCCGACTCCAGCCGTCGGGCCACCCCCTGGAGCAGACCGTTCACGTACGGCGCCGCCTTGGGGTTGGCGACCTTGCGCACCAGTCGCACCGACTGGTCCACCGCCGCGTACGCCGGCACCCTGTCGAGGGCGAGCAGCTGGTGCAGGCCGAGCTGCAGGACCCGCCGCACCTTGGGTCGCGCACCGCCGCCACGTCGGGACAGGGCGTCGATGATCCGGTCGTAGCGAGCGCGCCACTGCACGGCGCCGCGCACCAGCTCGGCCAGGAAGCGGCGGTCCCGCGCCTCGTCGAGGCGGGACTGGGCCGTCTCCAGGGTTGCGTCGAGGGGGGCGCCGCCCGCGCAGTCGGTCAGCACCGACCAGGCGGCCTGTCGGACGGGATCGAGGCTCATGAGCGCAGTCGCTGGCCGGGCTCGATGGGGCAGCCCCGCAGGAACTCGCCGGCCGACATGGGCCTTCGGCCGGGGTTCTGCAGGCCGGTCGCCAGCAGCACGCCCTCGCCGCAGGCCACGCGCACGCCGTCCTCCCCCGCGGCCAGTACGGTCCCGGGCTCGACGTCGGCGGTGCCCAGGGCGTAGGGACGCGCGGAGGTGATCTTGATCTGGCGATCCTCGAGGAAGGTGGTGGCGCCGGGCCAGGGGTGCAGTCCGCGGATCTGGTTGTGGAGGGCCGTCACGGGGCGCTCCCAGCGGATGGGCGAAAGCGAGCGGTTGAGCTTGGGGGCGTAGACGGCGCCGGTCTCGTTCTGGATCTCGGGTTCGACGGTCCCGGCCTCGAGGCTGCGCAGGGTGCGCACCATGAGGTCGGCGCCGAGACCCGCCAGGCGCTCGGTCAGCTCGCCCGCGGTCTCCTCCGGGTCGATGGCCACGGCCCGCTGGGCGAGCACCGGCCCGGTGTCCACGCCCGCGTCCATGCGCATGGCGGTGACGCCGGTCCAGGGGTCGCCGTGGAGAATGGCGTAGTGGATGGGCGAGACGCCGCGCCAGCGGGGCAGCAGGGAGGCGTGCAGGTTGATGCAGCCCAGGGGCGGCCCCTCCAGCATGGCCTTGCGCAGGATGTGGCCGAACGCCACCACCACCAGGGCGTCGGGCTCCAGCTCGAGCACCCGCTCGGTGACGGCCTTGCGGTCTCCGCGCCCCCAGTCCAGCACCGGCAGCCCGTGGGCCGCGGCGGCGGTCTTGACGGCGGTGGGCTCCATGCGGCGGCCTCGTCCGGCGGGACGGTCGGGCTGGGTCACCACCAGGGGCAGATCGACGCGGGCCTCGACGAGGGCGTCGAGCGTCGGCACGGCGAAATCCGGCGATCCCATGAAGACGATCCGCACCTCAGGCCTCCCTGCGTGTCCACAGTCGACGCCAGGCCATGCGGAGCTGCACGTCCCAACGCGTCCACCTGTCAAGATGGTCCACCAGGAGCTTGCCGTCCAGGTGATCCATCTCGTGCTGGATGATCCGGGCCAGCAGCCCGTCCGCGCTCAGACGGAGATCCCGGCCTTCCAGATCGCGATAGGCCACGGTGATCCCGGCCGGCCGCACCACGGTCCGGTAGATGCCGGGAAACGACAGGCAGCCCTCGTCGAAGGGCTCCCGGAGGTCCGTGGCCTCGAGGCTTTCCGGATTGATGAAGACCAGCATGCTCCGGCGCGGGCGCTCGGGCGGTCGGGCCAGGAACAGCCGCAGGGGCACGCCCACCTGGGGCGCCGCCAGGCCGACCCCGTGATGGCGGTCCATGACCGCTGTCATCTCAGCGACCAGGTCGCGCAGGCCCGGCTCGTCGGGCGCGACCGGCCGACAGGGCTCGCGCAGCTCGCGGTCGCCGTAGAGCCGCAGGGGCCGCGGCGTTGGCCCGCTTGCGGACATCTAGGTCGACTCGACCACGCCCGAGATCGCGTTGCGCGCGATCTCCACCTTCACGCCGTCCTTGGTGATGGTGCAGACCAGGCGGTCTTCCTTGACGTCCTGGACCGTGGCGAACAGGCCGCCGTTGGTCACGATGCGATCGCCCTTCTTGAGGGCCTCCAGCATCTGCTTGTGCTTCTTCTGCCGCTGGGCGTTGGGCCGCCAGATCAGCAGGTAGAAGACCAGGACCATCATGCCGATGAACAGGAAGTTCATCATCATGGCGCCCTGCTGGCCGCCGGCCGCTTCGCCGCCTTGCTGGGGGGCGGGGCTCATGGCCAGGAAGGTCATCAGACTCGTCATCATCTCGGGCTCCTTCTCGGTTCGGTTGCGGGGCCTATGATGGCACAGGGAGGGGCGACGGGCAAATATCCTTCATCGCCCGCCCGGCGGCGCGCGGCGCGCGGCCTCGATGCGGGCGGCCTCCCCGTCGCGCCAGCGGGCCAGGAAGGGGTCGGCGAAATCCCGGTAGCGGCCGGCGGCCAGGGCCCTGCGGATGTCGCGCATGAGGTCCTGGTAGAAGTGCAGGTTGTGGAGTGTGGCCAGCATGGGGCCGAGCATCTCGCCCGCCGCGAAGAGGTGGCGGATGTAGGCCCGGCTGTGTCGGCGGCAGACGGGGCAGCCGCAGTCGGCGTCCAGCGGCGCGTCGTCGCGGGCGTAGACGCCGTTCTTGACCACCAGGCGGCCGTCGCGGGTCAGGGCCGTGCCGTTGCGGGCCATGCGGGTGGGCAGGACGCAGTCGAACATGTCCACGCCCAGGGCCACGCTCTCGACGATGTCGTCGGGGAAGCCCACCCCCATCAGGTAGCGCGGCCGGTCCGCGGGCAGGCGGACGGCCGTGAACGCGGTCATCTCGCGCATCAGCGGCACGGGCTCCCCCACCGAGAGGCCGCCGATGGCGTAGCCGGGCAGATCCAGGTCCAGGATGCCGTCGACCGACCGGGCGCGCTGCGCCTCCAGCACGCCGCCCTGCGCGATGCCGAACAGCACCCGTTCGGCGCCGCCCGCGTCGTTGCGGCCGCCGGGCCCGAAAGCGTCGCGACAGCGCAGCAGCCAGCGGGTGGTGCGGTCCACGGCCGCGGCCACCTCGGCCTCGTCGGCGCCGTAGGCCACGCAATGGTCGAAGGCCATGACGATGTCGCTGCCCAGCGCGAGCTGCACCGCCATGGAGACCTCGGGTGTGAAGCGGTGGCGGCTGCCGTCCAGGTGGGAGCGGAAGTCGACGCCGTCCTCGTCCACCTTGTTCAGCTTGGACAGGGAGAAGACCTGGTAGCCGGCGCTGTCGGTGAGCAGGGCGCCGTCCCAACCCTGGAAGCGGTGCAGGCCGCCCTTGTCCGCGATCAGGTCGTGGCCCGGCCGCAGGTAGAGATGGTAGGTGTTGCCCAGGATCAGTCGCGCGCCGGTCTCCCACACCTGCTCGAAGGTGACGGCCTTGACGCTGCCGACGGTGCCCACGGGCATGAAGACCGGGGTGTCGACCACGACGTGGGGCGTGGTCAGGCGGCCGAGCCGGGCGGAGGTCTCCGCGTCGGCGGCTCGCAGTTCGAAACCGAAACGTGCGGTGCTCACGGCGTGGCCTCCCCCTCCGGCGGCAGGACGAGCATGGCGTCCCCGTAGCTGTAGAAGCGGTAGGCGTCCGCGACGGCGTGGTCGTAGACGCCGCGCCATACCCCGGGCCCCATGAAGGACGCGATCAGCATGAGCAGCGAGGAGCCGGGCAGGTGGAAGTTGGTG
>CAZSNA010000040.1:0-31469 GCA_964607825.1 uncultured Fibrobacteraceae bacterium
CTCGAGCAGCGAGTAGCGGGGCTGGGCGTCGACGCCCAGGGCCGCGCGCACCTCCGGCGCCACCTCGAACCGCAGGTCGTGGATGGAGCCGCCGTCGTCGCCGTCGTCGCCGCCGGCGGTCGCCGCCTCGATCTTCGTGTGGTAGGCCTCGCGACGGCGACGCAGCGTGTTCTGCAGGTTCCAGTCCTCGCGGCGATCCTCCAGGCCGATCAGGGCGCCGGCGCGGTCGGGCGAGAGGAAGAGCTCCAGCGCCTCGTTGCCCAGGCGCACGTCCGTGCCCGCGCGGCCCACCAGGCTCACCATGCGGGCCCGCGGCGTCGGCAGCACCGTCTGGATGATCTGGGTGCCGAGGATCAGGTGGCGGTAGATGGCGTGGCGCAGGTGCGGCAGGTAGAGCCCGCCGAAGACGCCGTGCCAGTAGGCGCAGTTGCACTGGGCGCGCCAGAGGTGGTCGCGGGCCTCGTCCACGCGGGTCTCGTCGGCGCCGGCGGCCTCGGCCTGCTGGATCTCCTCGTGCAGCAGCAGGGTCCGCCGCTCCATCAGCAGGCTCTCCTCGTACTTCTGGAAGAACTGGCGCCAGAAGCCGCCGCGGAAGAAGGGGCGCATGTCGTCCCAGCGGCCCTCGTCGCGATAACGATGGACCGCGTCGCCGAACCGCTCGGCCGCGGGCATGGGCAGCGACCACTCGGCCATCTCGAAGTAGCTGCTCGGCGGCAGGTAGACGCGACGGCGCGGCGGGCGCGCGGCCATCACCTCGCTCGGGTGGACCAGCTCGAGCCACTCGGATTCGGCGTCCAGGGCCGCCAGGAAACGGTCCAGCCAGCCTCGCTCGTAGACCAGCTCGTGGGTGCCGGGCCAGGCGCCGAACTTCTCGCCGTCGTCCACCATGACCAGCACGCCGCCCGGATCCCGCTCGTGCACCTCGCGGCAGGCGGCCACGGTGGCCTCGGGGTCCTGGAAGGGGATGGTGTAGCGCAGGCGCTCGCTGATGGGCAGCAGGGCCACCTCGTCGCCCAGGTCGTCGGTCAGCAGGGGGCCGCGGGTCAGGGTCTCCGGCTCGACGCCGGCCTGCACGAAGTGGTAGTCGTCGAGCAGGGCGAAGCCCACGCCGGCGCGGGACAGCGAACCGGCGAGCTGCGGCTCCCAGACGCGCTCGGCCATCCACACGCCGCGGCAATCGGCGCCGAGATGGCGCCGGAGCCAGTCGCTCATCATGCGGACCTGGCCGACACGGTCCCGCTCGGGCAGGGCCGCCAGCACGGGCTCGTAGAAGCCGCCGCCGAGCATCTCCACGCGGCCGGCGCGCACCAGGAAGGCCACCCGCTCCAGGTACTCCGGACGGTGGCGCTGGAGCCACTCGAGCAACGGCCCGGTCACGTGCAGGCAGAAGCGGAACGCCTCGTGCCGCTCGGCCACCTCCAGCCAGGGCAGGTAGCTGCGATCGTAGATCTCGGCGATCACGTGGTCGAAGTTGCCCACCGGCTGGTGGTTGTGGATCCCCAGGACGAGTCTCATGCGTCGCGCTCCTTGCCGAGCACCGGGATGTCGAGCCGGGGATCGGGCGTCTTGTCGAGATGCCGGGACACGTTGGCGAGGTGGCGCCGGAACAGGGCGTCGAACTCGCGGCCGAAGTCGGTGGGATTATCGTCGCCGTACCACCAGAACCAGTCGCTGCTCTCGGCGTTGGCCATAGCCGCCATGGCCGCGGCCAGGGGGCCGTCGCAGCCGGGGCCCACCTTGGCGGGATCGGGCGCCTTGACCGTGCGGCCGTCGGCCAGCTCCACCTCGATCAGGGCGCCGGCCGCCTCCAGCTCGACCTCGAAGGCCTCGCGGACGCCCGCCAGGTAGTCCCAGCCCAGGTTCTTCTCGGCGTGACCGGTCCAGGTGGTGAAGTCGGCGCGGATCCAGGAGCCCGCCCGGACCGTCGGCAGCACGGCCGGCGTCGCGCCGTCGGCGAGGAAACCGGAGAAGGTCGTCCATTGCAGGTTGGGCGAGCGGGCGATCCCCGCGTAGAGCCGCTGCAGGAAGTCGATGCCGTTGTCGGGGTAGAACTCCCAGGGGTTCTCGCCGTCGAGGATCAGGGGGACGATATAATCCCCCTCCTCCGGCATCGACCCCCGGATGGTCTCCAGGTGATGCAGGAGGTCGTTGACCGCATCCTCGGCGGGCCAGGACTGGTAGTGGAAACCCAGGTTGTCCGACAGCCCCGTGTCGCGGAAGAAGATCGCCGGCGCCGTCTCGCCGCCCCAGCGATAAGGCTGGAAATGGGCGACGGTCGGGGTCGGCTCGCCGGAGCGGGCCCAGGAGCCCTCCAGCACGCCCTGGTCGGTGGCCACCCAGCTCAGACCCTCGGTCTCGAAGACCCGCAGGGCCGCCTCGCTCACCGATCCCTCGGCGGGCCACATGCCCGACGGACGGACGCCGCAGAGGCGCTCGGTCTCGGTCAGGGCGGCGCGCACCTGGTACCAGGCGTCGCCCGGGCGGCGGAAGCGGGTCGCGGGCAGCGGCAGATCCGGAATCGCCTCGCGCGCCGCCTCGGTGTCGCAGAGCAGCGGCAGGATGGGATGGTTCAGGGGCGTGCAGGACAGTTCGACCTGACCGCTCTCGGCGGCTTCCTGGTAGGCGGGCAGGATGCGCCCCAGGAAGGCGCGCTGCAGCTCGAGCAGCTCTTGCTTCTCGTCCTCGTCGAAGTCGCGGCCCTTGATGAAGAGACGGGCCACGAGCGGATCCTCGCGCAGGGTACGGCCGCACCAGGCCAGGTTGAAACCCACCTGCAGATCGCGCAGGTCGTCGTCGCCGAAGCGGCCGAGCACGTCGGGCGACAGGGGCTCGCGGCCGTCGCCGCCGCGCGTCTCCCAGAGCTCGCGCAGCCGCGGCAGCTCCACGAAGCGGCGGGCGTGGTTGAAGGAGAAGAAGTCGCGCAGCAGACGCAGACGGTCGTCGGCGTCCAGGTCGGCGGGCGCCGTCCGGCTCAGGCGCTGGAAATCGTCCTCGGTGCGCCCGGCGGCCGCGTCGTCGAGCTGACGCAGCAGGGACGGCACCACGTTGAACACGGCCCGGGCCCCGGGCTCCTCCCGGACCAGCCGGATCATGTCGTAGTAGCTCAACAGGCCGTGCAGGCGCACCCAGGGCATGATGGGTCGGCCCGTCATCCCGTCCACGTAGTCGGGCTGGTGCATGTGCCAGAGGACGGCCACCGAGAGTCGCTGAGCTGTCATCGAAGTCCTTTCGAAATTTCTGCGAAAACCCATGGAACCCGGGCGCGGGCCCATGCGTAGAATACAGCATCGACACTATCAGGCAACTGACAGAGCCGAAAACGAGAGTTTCCCAAGGGCGAGGGACAGAGACAGGCGAGTGCAGCGAGGAGAGCGGGGCGACCCGCTCTCCTCGTTTTTTCCGTATCCGGCCCGATTTTTCGCCCTCCGCGCCCGATTGGGGCTGGCGGCGCCGGCGGGGTTGCCGTAGCATCGGGGGCCGGATCCGCCCTTCCCGCATCTTCAGCCCTGGAGCCGATCATGGCCCGAGTCCTCCTGGAAAACGCCGGCAAGACCTATCCCGGCGGCGTCATGGCCGCCGCCGACGTGAACCTGGACATCGCCGACGGCGAATTCGTGGTCCTGGTGGGCCCGTCGGGCTGCGGCAAGTCCACGACCCTGCGCATGGTCGCCGGCCTGGAGACCGTCACCACCGGCACCGTCTGCATCGGCGACCGTGTCGTCAACGACGTGGAGCCCAAGGACCGCAACATCGCCATGGTCTTCCAGAGCTACGCCCTGTACCCCCACATGTCGGTGCGCGAGAACATGGCCTTCGGCCTGAAGCTGCGCAAGACGCCGAAGGCGGAAATCGCCAAACGCGTGGGCGAGGCCGCCTCGATCCTGGGACTCGGCGAGCTGCTGGAGCGGCGCCCCAAGGCCCTCTCGGGCGGACAGCGCCAGCGGGTGGCCCTGGGCCGGGCCATCGTGCGCGATCCCGAGGTCTTCCTCTTCGACGAGCCGCTGAGCAACCTCGACGCCAAGATGCGCGTGCAGATGCGCACCGAGATCTCGCGGCTGCACCACCGTCTCGGCGCCACCATGATCTACGTCACCCACGACCAGACCGAGGCCATGACCATGGGCGAGCGCATCGTGGTGATGAACGAGGGGCGCGTCCAGCAGGTGGACACGCCCCTGAAGCTCTACGAGCGGCCGGTCAACCGGTTCGTGGCGGGGTTCATCGGTTCGCCGGCCATGAACTTCATCGACGGCCGGATCGTGCGCGACGACGGGCTCGTCCTCCACGCCGCGGACGGATCGGTCCTCCCCCTGCCCCCTGACTGGTCGCCGCAGGAGGCCTGGCTCGATCGGGACCTGACCCTGGGCGTGCGCCCCGAACACGTGGCGGTCGGCGAGGGCGACGGCGCCTTCGAAGCCCCCCTGCAGGTGATCGAGCCCCTGGGCAACGAGACGTTGCTCTACTTCCAGGTGGCCGGCTCGCCGATCACCGTACGCTGCCAGGGCGGCGTGGACGCGAAGGTGGACCAGGCGCTGCCCCTGCGGTTGCCCGCGGACGGCCTGCATCTCTTCGATCCGGCCGACGGACGCGTTCTGACCTAGTCGATCACCTTCACCGCCTCGCGCAGCTCCGCCGGCGCCCCGGTGTCGAAGGCGTGGTCCACGCGGATCCCGCCGCCGTCGCAGCGGCGCACCTCCACGCTCAGCACGTGATCGCCCACGCGCACCTCCCCGGCCAGGCCCGGCCAGGCCTCGGGCAGGGACGGATCGATCTCCACCACCGGTCGCTCGCCGCTCAGGTCCACCCGCACGCCCAGGTAGTCGTCGACCACCGTGCGCAGCAGCTCGCTCAGGGACCAGGCCTGGCTGGTGGCGCCGCCGAACTCGTCGTTGCTGGCGGCGCGGTCGCCGTCGCGGATCTCCTGCAGGGTGCCGGCGGCGCCCTCGTCCATGATCTCGTCCAGCAGCATGCGGGTCTGGTCGAAGCCCTCGCTTGGCGTGGGCAGGGCGGAGATCCAGGGACCCGAGAGCCAGAGCCAGATGTCGCCGTTGTGGTAGGCCTCGTCGTAGTAGTAGCGGTCGAGCCACAGGTGGCGGGGGTGGTAGTCCGGGTCGGCGGCGTCCAGGGAGCGCACGCCCCAGGGCGTGATGGTGTGCGCCCGGTTCTCCGCCACGATCAGGCGGCGCTGGTCCTCGTTGAAGAGCTCGGGCGAGACCAGCAGGGCCAGCAGGCCGTTGGGACGGTGCTGGCGGTCGGGCGCGCCGTCCGGGTCGAGGTGGTCGACGACGCGGCCGTCGACCACGAACAGCCGCTGCACCGCCTCCCACAGGCGGCGGGCGGCGCGGTCGTAGCGCGACGCCAGCTCGCCGCCCTTCAGGCCGGCGGCCTGCCCGTCGAAGCGGTCGGCCAGGCGCGCGGCCACCCGCAGGCCCCGGTGGAACAGCGCCTGGGCCTCCACGGCGCGGTCGCCCCGCGGCGAGTAGGGGTTGGCCTCTCCGCCGCCGTCCATCCAGGTCTCGCCGTGGCCGTGGGTGAGCAGGCCGTCGGCGTCGATCGCGTGCTTCAGGGCGCCCTCGCAGGCGCGGAACACCACGGGCATCATCTCGCGGGCGAAGGCGTGATCGCCCGAGCGGCGCCAGTAATCGTCGAGGGCGCGCACGAACCACCAGGTGCCGTCGATGCTGGCGTACTGCACCTGATCCACCGTCACGAAGTTGGGCACCCGCCCGAAGCGCGCGCTGGCGGGATCGCGGTCCTGGAAGGTGGCGAAGGAGCGCAGGATGTCGCGGGCCGTCTCGAAGGGCAGTCCGCCGGCCAGGGCGCCGGGCAACACGATGAAGGTGTCGCGACCCCAGTAGGTGGTGAACCAGTAGAAGCCGGCGTAGATGCCGAGGCCGCGCTGCTCCATGACCAGGTTGTCCAGGGAGACGCGGGCCCAGGCGAGGGCGCGGTCGTCTCGCGTCACGCCCGTGGCCAGACGCCGCGGCGCGGCCAGGTCGGCCAGGCGCGCACGACGGGCGTCGGCCAGATCGCCCGCGCGGGTGCGCAGGTCGGCGACGGCGGCCGCCGCGTCCGCGCTGGAGTCGCCCGCCGCCACCACGACCTCCACCCGGCCCGACGGCACCCGCGGCGGGATGCGGCCCCGGATCTCGCCGGGCTGATAGGGCGTGGCTCGCTCCATGGCCGTGCGCGCGGCGCTCTTGGGGTAGGTGGCCGGGAGATGGCGGCCGGTCGCCTCGAACTCGGCGGCGCCCGAGACGCCGATCGCCAGCCAGGGCGGATGGCGCTCCCCGTCTCCCCGCACCAGCCGGTCGTCGCGGGCCGCACGCAGCACGCCGCCCTCCCACTCGACCCGGTAGCTCGGCCGGACGACCTTCCAGAGGAAGCGCATGTCCAGGCGCGGCACGAAGGCGAAGCGCCCCGACGGGACGCCCTCGTAGCGGATGCGGAAACCGTCGACGCGGTCGAAGAGCTCCACCGCGGCGGTCACCGTCTCCCCCGTGGGCAGGATCCAGTCGCGCTCCAGGCGGTCGGGACGCACCCGCGCCGTCGCGGCGGTGGCGCCCGACAGCTCGGTCCCGTCCTCGAGCACCAGCGACCAGCCGTCGAGCAGCTCGTGCATGGCGACGTAGAAGCCGTGGTAGCTGCGCGTGTCGGGGCCCACCGCCTCGCCGCAGAGGTGGGCGGCGCCCTTGTCGCTGAAGATGAACTCGCGGGGATGCTCCGGCCGGACCTCGAGGGTCAGGTCCGAGAGGACGGTCTCGGCGTCGGCCGGCGCGGCCGGCGCTGCGGACGCGGCGAGGACGGACAGGCATGCGGCGAGCGGGACGATCCCGCCGGAGACGATCTTCAGGAACGACATGGATACCTCCGCGAACGGTCAGGGGAGCACTAGGCCGCCAGCATACAACAGCTCCGCCCCTTTACACGCTGAAAACGAGGGCCTACCCTCTGGATCGACGTCCCGCCCACCACGACAGGAGACCCGCCATGAGCGAATCCGGACCCGGCCCGATCCTCGGCCCCATGCGCGTTCCCTTCCTGCTGCTGGCCATCGTGTGCGTGCTGCTGGGGGTGGCCACGGCCCATCACGTCGGCGCGCGGCCGACGGCCCTGCCCCTGGCCCTGGCGCTGCTGGGCGGCCTGGCCGCCCACGTGGCGGTCAACGCCCTGAACGAGTGGCACGACTTCCGCAGCGGCCTGGACATGCAGACGACCCGCACGCCCTTCAGCGGCGGCAGCGGCGCCCTGCCGGCCGTGCCGGGCAAGGCGCGCAACGCCCTGATCATAGGTCTGGGCGGGGTGGGCGCCACCCTGGCGATCGGCGTCTTTTTCATCGCGACCCGGGGCTGGGGCGTGGCGCCGCTGGGCCTGGCGGGCCTGCTGGTGGTGGCGGCCTACACGCGCTGGCTGACCCGCAGCGTCCTGCTCTGCCTGCTGGCGCCGGGCCTGGGCTTCGGGTTGATGACCCTGGCCACCCACTGGGTCCTGTCGGCCGGCTACGCGCCCGCGGCCTGGTGGGCGTCGCTGCTGGCCCTGTTCCTGGTCAGCGACCTGCTGCTGCTGAACCAGCTGCCGGACATCGAGGCCGACGCGGCGGTGGGACGTCGCCATCTGATGATCGTGCACGGACGCCGGGCCGGCGTGCTCGTCTACGGCCTCTTCATGGCCGCGGCCTACCTGTCCGTGATCGCCGGCTGGCTGGCCGGCCACCTCCCCCCCCTGTCCCTGATCACCCTGGCCACCGCCCCCCTCGCCGTGACCACCTGGCGCGGCGCGGCGCAGCACGCCGAGGACATCCCGTCCCTGATCCCCCACCTCGGCCGCAACGTCATGCTCACCCTGGCGACGCCTCTGCTCCTGTCCCTCTCCCTCTTCCTGACGTGACAGGAAGGCGATGCTGGTGAAGACACATCACGACGTAGAAAAGGGGAGAGGGTGACATACCCTCTCCCCGAAACGCTCCGCCCAGCGCAAGCGAGCGCAGCGAGCGTGCTTGAGGGGATAGGGTATGTCACCCTCTCCCCTTTTCGGCCTTACTTCACAAGCATCATCTTCCTGACCCCGACGTCACCATTGACCTCGAGGCGATAGAAGTAGACGCCCGTCGCCGCCTGGCGGCCGGCGTCGTCCAGCCCGTTCCAGCTCATCACGTGGGGGCCGTCGGCGATCTGCCCCTGCAGCAGGGTGCGGATCAGCTCGCCCTTCGCGTTGAAGATCCGCAGCGAACCGGCGCCGGCGCGGTGCACGGTGAAGCGGATCTCGGTCATCGGGTTGAAGGGGTTGGGGTAGTTCTGGTCCAGCGTCATGCGGGACGGCAGGACCTGGTCGGCCCCGGTGGTCGCGCACTGGTGCAGGTCGTCGGTGTCCAGCACCTGGGGATTGCCGACGTCGTCGTAGTTGTCGGCATCCACGGTGAAGAAGCGGTTGCCCTGGTCGGCGCACTCGTAGACGTCGTTCACCAGGTACTTGTACTCGGTGAAGATCTGGCTCGAGTCAGCGAAGACCAGCGACAGCGTGTAGACGCCGTCGCCGGCCGCGGCGTCGGGCGCCACGCCGTCGTCGAGCATGACGTTCAGCGAGGGGATGTCCCAGCTGAAGCTCGGCGTCTCGGTGTTGCTCGGGGTGCCGTTGACCGCGACCACGTCGGCGCCGCCGATGGCGCCCTGCTGGTCGTTGACGTCCACGCTGAACACGACCTCCACGGCCCGCCAGGTCACGTCGCAGGCGTCGAAGTGGACCGTCGGCAGCACGATCGGACCCATGCCGTTGCCGAAGAGCTCGTCGTTCAGGAAGACGTTGCGGTCGCCCTGGGTCAGGCACTCGTAGGCGCTGTTGTGGACGAACTTGTAGTTGCAGTACTTCTCGGTGCCGGCCGGGAAGGTGACCAGCAGGGAGTAGATCTCGTCGCCGGCCACGGCGTCGATGCCGGTGCCGTCGTCGACCATCTGCAGCTCGGGCGGGATGTTCCAGTTCAGGGGCAGGCGCTGGCCGTTGAGCGAGATGGAATCGCCGACGGCCAGACCGACCAGGCTCGCGTCCACGAAGAAGTGCACGTCGATGTCGTGGGCCGTGAACTGGGTCGGATCCTGGTCGTTCCACCACACGTCGATCACGTCGTTGGCGCCGGTGGCCAGATCGAGCTCGTGGGTGCGGTTGGAGGCCAGGGGCTCGTAGGTGGCGCAGTCGTAGACCCACTTCCACTCCATGCTGGCCGTGGCCGTGCCCGCGGCGCAGTCGCCGGGGATGCAGAAGTCGGCGTCGACCTCGTAGACGTCGCCGCCGGTGTCGGCCGCGGTCATGCCGTCGCAGAGGGCCCAGGTCAGGGGCGCCGGGGAGCCCTCGACGGTGAAGTCCCCGAAGGGCTCGGTCTGCGAGGCCAGGAACTGGCTCATGCGGCCGCGGAACAGCACGTTCTTCACGGCGAAGCAGGCCACGTTGTCGGTGCCGTTCTCGGTGATCGGGTTGCCGGCCAGGTCCTCGACGTTGCTCACCGTCACCTGGTACATCGAGGCACTGGGGCCGATGTCGGCGGCCAGGGCCAGGTGCACCACGTTCAGGTTGGTGGCGTCGCGCGTGGCGCCGGTCACCGTCGCGCCGGTCACGGCGTAGTTGCCCGCGACCTCGGCGGTGGCCGGGTCCACCGGCTCGTCGAAGCTCACGTCGATCTGGCTGTCCACCAGATGCAGGGCGCCGCTGACGGTCGGGGGCACCGGGTCGGCCGCGGCCAGCACCGTGTAGCTCAGGTAGGTGAACATGGAGATGGGCGTCGGGGTCGACCAGATGGTGCCGCCCGGAGTCGAGAGCTGGCTGCCGTCGTTGGCGGCGCAGTCCAGCGGGCCCTTGTCGCCGCCGTCCTGGGTGACCCAGAACTCCACGTTGATCTCGTCGCTGGCGGAGAGACCGAAGGAGCTCAGCAGCACGCCCAGCTCCTTGAAGCCGGTGCCGGTCTCCCAGCCCAGGGCGCCCGGGCCGGCGACGGCGGATTCCCAATCGCCGAGACCGTCGTTCCACACGCGCAGATCCTGCCAGTCGTTGTCGAGGTTCACGTACATGATGTAGTCGGGCAGGGCGCTGCTCAGGGACCATTCGAGCTGACGGCCCCAGGGATCGGTGGTCCCGCCCACCAGGGGCGTGCCCACGTCGATGGCGATGCCCAGCTGCACCGTGGTCCAGCCTTCCTGGTCGTGCGCCATGCCGAAGTAGATCTTGTTGGCGTCGTTGGTCACGTAGACGTCGCCCAGGTCGATGGGCGCGAACTCCGTGTCGCCGGCGTCGGCTTCCAGCAGGTTGCTGGGGTCGAAGTCGTTGACGCCGTCGAGGGTGATGGTCTGGGCCACCTGGGCCGAGGCCGCCGCCGGGATCAGCAGGGCCGCCGCCATCAGCACCAGCCAGGCCTTCAGGGGAACGGAACGCATGTGGGTCCTCCTCACTTGACGAGAGTCAGCGCGCGGGTCGCGACCCGCCCGCCGTGTTGCAGTTGACAGATATAGGTGCCGGCCGCCGCGGTGCGGCCGTCGTCGGTCCTTCCTCGCCACGTCACGGCGTGTCGGCCGGCGGGGAGCGGCCCGTCCACCAGCGTGGCCAGCCGCTGTCCCCGCAGGGAGTAGACGGACAGGGTCACGTGGGACGGGGCATCGCCCGGCAGCTCGAAGACGATCCGGGTCTGCGGGTTGAAGGGGTTGGGGTGGGGCGGCAGCAGCCGCAGGTCGGCCAGGGGGGCCGGGGCGCTCGTCGCGCCGCAGGGATCGGGCAGGCCGTCGCCGTCGCCGTCGACGACGAAGGTCCAGACCGTGTCGATGGTCGGCAGCGAGGCCGACGCGTTGTTCGGGACCTGGTCGCCGCCCAGCACGCCGTCGGGCTCTGGGTCCCAGCAGACCGATGCGGCCAGGGAGATCCGGGCGTCGGCGGGCACCTGGCCCGGGCCGAGCCCGTAGAGCACGTCCCAGGGGATGGCCAGCTCGCTGCCGCCCTGGTCGCCGTAGGCGTGGGCCGCGTCGTGGTCGGATTCGATCTCGCCACTGCGGTCGAGGGCGGTCGCGGCCGAGGTGATCTCCCAGAAGGAATCGCCGTCGTAGGGGCCCTGGTGCTGGTAGCAGCCGTACTGGAAGTCCGCGCGGAAGCCCGCGGCGGTGAAGACGGCGTCCCGCTCCCAGGTGTCGATGGCCGAGAGGTCGGTCTCTCCGTCGGGACCGTCGGGATCGGCGTCGATGTAGAGCAGCCAGGAGTTGGACGTGACCACGCCGTCTATGGCCAGGTAGAGGTAGTCGTCGTCCCAGGCCGCGTGGAGTCCGTCGATCTCGTTGGAGGCGGTCCAGGCCGAATCGTTGGAGTCGGGCAGGGCCAGGTAGCCGTTCCACTCCCCCGCGTCCAGGCGGCCGTCGATGGTCACCAGGGTGGCGGCGTGGACGTCCACGCCGATCTCGTCGGCGGCGACGGTCGCCGGGTTGGCGACCCCGTTGGCGTCGTCCAGCGAGCCGGCGGCGACCAGCAGGCGCAGGTCCGCCGGGTCGAGGGCGTCCAGGGCCGCGGCGTCGGCGGCGTCCAGGTCGAGGGTCAGGGTGAAGGCGGGCGCGGTCTCCAGCACGACGGTGCCCGGGCCGAGGACCAGCTCGGCGACGTCGTCGGCGTCCTCGTCCAGGCCGAGGCCGCCGGGGACCAGGGTGGCCGGATCGGTCGCCTGGTCGAAGACCAGCACGAGGCGGTCGGCGCTCGGGTAGTAGTCGGCGCTCACCGGACGCGGCCCGATGTCGTCCACCAGGCCGTCGGCCACCGCGCGCAGCTCGGCGATGTCGCCGGTGCCGTCGGGCGCCGAGGTCAGCCCGGCGAAGAGGCGCACGGCGAAGGTGCCCGCGGCCATGAGCTCGTCGCCGCGCATGAGCGTGCCGGAGAAGTCGAGCTGGTGGTCGGCGCCGGCGGTGCCGATCACGAAGGCCGTGGCGATCCCGGTGTTGGGGTTGCGCCGGCCCATGTAGGCGGCGTCCGACGGCCAGACGCGGTCCATGTCCGCGGTCCAGACCAGGTCCACCAGCGAGGGCGAGAAGCCGCCCTGGAGCCAGTGGGTCGCCGGGCCCACGCGGTAGACCGCCTCCAGGAACGTATCCCCCTCGACCAGGGTGATCTCCTTGGCGACCTCGTTGCGCGTGGCGCGCAGGACGACCGTCGGGCCGGTGCCGGCGACGATCTCCAGGTCGTAGACGTCGTGCTGGTAGTTGGGGCTCACGTCGCTGAAGGCGCCCACGTGGTTGGAGTCGTTGTAGTCGCCGTCGCCGTTCCAGTTGACGTTGTCGCAGCCGATGGCCGTGTCGCCGTAGCCGGGCCCCTTGGCGAAGAGATGGGTCACGCGTCCGCCCACGCCCTCGATCACGGCGAAGAGGCGGTCGCTGTGCATGACCACCTCGTCGTAGCCGTCGTTGTCGATGTCGCTGTAGTAGCAGGCCGTGGTGGCGACGTACTCTCCGTTGAGCCAGTGCGAGGCCTCGGCGTAGATCATGGCGTTCTTGATGTGCGAGGAGTAGTGGTGCTCCCAGCCCGAGATGTCGCCGCCGAGCCCGTCGTGCCAGCCCGTCTCGTAGAGGTTGGTCATCAGCACGTACCAGCCGGCCTGCGAGACGCTGTTGTCGGGGGCGGCCATCAATGCGTTGAAGGCCTCGCTCCAGAGCGTGCCGTAGTTCTTGCAGTTGCCGACGCCGGCGCAGTTGCCAGAGCCGTCGCCGCCGTTGGCCCAGGGGATCCAGCCGGCCCAGTGGGTATACCAGCCGTTGTCGCCGCCGCCGTAGCCGTCGAAGCCGCCGATCTCGGTGTAGGTGCCGGGGGTCGGCGAGAAGGTGTCGCCGTTGAAGTTGGGGTTGCTCAGGGCGTCGGCCAGCTTCCAGGTGCTCAGCCAGGCGCTCTCGTCGCTGCACTTGCCCACGAACCAGTCGTAGGTCTCCTTGGCGTTGGGCGTGTCGACGGCCCAGCTGCCGATCTCGGCCACGGCCTCCCAGTCCTCGGCCATCACGGCGAGGCGGTAGTTGCCGACGCCCGAGCCGGCCAGGCCGGTCAGGATGTCCAGCGCCGCCTGCCCGTTGCCGCCCACGATGTTGCCGGTGAAGCTGCGGTCGCGGGGGATCAATCGCAGGCCGTTGGCGTCGAGGATGTGGATCTGGTGGTTGTCGTGGCCGCTGAGGTGCACGTCGTCGTCCAGGATGACGCCCCAGACGCCGTGGCCCTGGAAGTTGTCGCCGATCCAGTCGACCACGCCCGAGGACGGGTAGCCGGAGGTGTTCAACCACACCCGTTCGGGTATCCAGGCCGCGCGAGCCTGGTAGCCGTAGCGCGCCTCGATCATGTCGAACTCGATGTTCACCGCCCAGTCGTTCATGTCGTCGGTGGCGAAGGGCATGATGTGCTGGGCGTAGGCCGAGGTGACGATCCCGGCCCAGCCGGCGGTCACGCCAGAGGCCAGCCAACCGTTGAAGTCCATCACGTCGCCGCTGTTGTACGCCCAGTCGGCCGACGACTGCAGGGTGCCGCTCAGGTGGAAGTTGCCCGGGACGCCGGTCCCCTCGTGCACCTGCATGGCCTCGTCGAAGCCCGAACCCTCCAGGTCGTCGCTGCGGCCGTGGAAGACGTCGCTGTAGCCGAGGCCCTGGTTGCCGTGCAGCACCAGGGCGCAGTGGGCGGCGTACTGCCGGTCGGCCGGATGGCTCGCGGTGACCGTCTCCCCCGCCAGGGTCGTCACCGTGAAGACCACCGGGTCGTCGGCCGAGACGCCGGCCAGCAGGGCGGGGTCCAGGTCGATCCAGACGGCGTCGGCGTCGCCGGCGCGGCGCAGTCCCGGCGCGGCGGCGAGCTTGTCGCCGTCGCGGGCCAGACGCAGGTCGGCCACCTCGGTCGCGACGCCGGCGCGCTCGGCGCGCACCCGCAGGGGCACCTCGGCGGGCAGGGCCTTCTCCCCGCCCAGCACGCGCGGCAGGCGGGCGAGGCTGAGGACGGCGACGCGCAGGCGCGGACGGACCGGGTCGTCGTGCAGGGTCACCGAGAGCAGATCGGCGGCCGGCGGCACGCCGGCCACACGACCCACCGGGTCCACGGCCAGGACCGAGACGTCGGCGGCCTTGGCGGTGGCGAAGGCGGTCGCGAGCCACAGGACGCAGACCAGGGCGGAACAGGCGCTGACGAGATGACGCAGGTTCATCGCTGAGCCTCCCGCTCCCTACGGCCGGGAGCGCACATACCCGCACCACGAGTCCTGTGGCCAGGCGGACAGGATCGACAATACCAAAGCGGCACGGATCGGCTCCGCGGAGCCGCCGTGCATGGCCTATGATTGTATCAAATAAAGCGGAACGCTTTCAAGCCCAGGCCACTGCAGCGTCGAAAAAAGTAGTGTTAATACCTGTTTTTCATATTTCGAAATGGGTCATCCGGATCGGCTCGGATCATCTCTGATTTGACGATTAGTCACCCACCGCTTGCAGGATGACTCCATATCCGACAGCTCGAGACACAAGAGGACCCGGGTCGCCCCGGGTCCCCTCTGCGGATCGGATCGATCGGATCTAGCGGAAGATCGACTTGATCTCGCTCCACTCCATGTCCTCGTTCGAGACCGTGTCGGTCACGACGACCTTGATACGGCCGGAGACGTGGAACCAGAACTCCACGTAGACCTCGGCGGTGACCTCGAAGGCCGCCGTGGCGCTGTTGCTGCCGTAGCCGTTCGGGCCGCACTGCAGGCCCCAGCCGCCGTCGGCCGCGAACTTGACCTCATGGGCGCCCAGCATGTCGCCGGTGAAGGGCACGCTGAGGTAATGCACGCCGCCGCCCATGTCGGTCAACTGGGTCGCGGCGTTGGCGGGATCCCAGCCCTGCCAGCCGCCGACCGCGGCCCAGGTGTGGGTGTTCGCCGCCAGATAGTTGTCGGAGACCGCATTGGTCTCGGGCATCCAGTCGGCCATGGGGTTGGTGTCCAGGTAGAAGGTGACCTGGTCGCCCGGGTTGAAGGCGATGGGGATGTTGGAGTCGCCCGGGAACTGGGGGCTCCAGCTGCCGCTGACGCCCACGACCTGGTAGCCCGCGCCGCTGAAGGGCGCGACGGCGGTCAGGGTCAGCTCGTACACGCCGTCCAGGTCGGGATCGGCCATGTCGCTGCCGGCGTCACCGTTGTTCCAGTCGTTGGGGAGGCCGAACTCGTCCTCGCAGTCGCCCACGAGGTTGGGGACCTCTTCCACCACCGCACCGCTGGTGAAGGAGAACTCCTCGGACTCGCAGTACTCGGCGTCGGCGCTCCAGGAGGCCGCGAACCAGCGCACCAGATCGCCGCCGGTCGCGGTCAGGGTGGCCTGGTACCAGTCGTTGTTGCCGGCGAGCTGGAAGAAGACGCCCGTCTCCATCATGACGGTGCCCGAGGTGAACGGGTCGGTGCCGTCGGTGGTGTAGTAGAACTCCATGCTGGTGAGAACGCCGCCGTCGCCGGGCCACACCTGGGCCTCGACGAAGTTGGTGGTCGGGTCGCTGTAGCCGTTGCCGGTCCAGCAGCCGGCGTAGGCCGCCCCGGCGAGAGCCAGGGTCAGGGTGATCGTGAGCAGAGTCTTCATGACAAGCTCCTGAGGTAGAGTCCGGCTTACGCTCGCATCAAGCCATCGGAACACCTGGTGTGGATGGTGAACGGGACTGTCCGCGTCTTGCCGAGTTGTCACAAGACTTTATCACATGAACGGCCAATTTTCAATATTTGGACAGAAGTCGTTTGGATAAAACTCACCACATTGCAGGTAATCCATGGTCCGAGCAAACGGATGGGGGATCGAATCGGCGACCCGATCCGCAACCGCTGGCGAAACGGACCGCAGTCGGCTCAGCCCTTGACGCCGCCCAGCGTCAGGCCGGAGATCAGGAAGCGGCTGAGCACCAGGAAGAGCACCACCACCGGTATGCACACCAGCACCGACCCCGCCGCGTAGTTGGCCCACTCGGTCTGGTAGGTGCTGGCCAGCGACTCGAGCCCCAGGGGCAGGGTGTGCAGCTCGGCGCTGGGCAGCAGCACCCGCGCCACGATGAACTCGCTCCAGCCGGTCATGAAGGAGAAGAGCGCCGTGATCACCAGGGCCGGCGCGCTCAGGGGCAGGGTGACGCGCAGGAAGGCCTGGAAGCGGCTGGCCCCGTCGATCTGGGCCGCCTCCTCCAGGTCCACCGGGATGGTGTCGTAGTAGCCCTTCATGGTCCAGATGCAGAAGGGCAGGGCCGTGGCCACGTAGGCGATGACCACCCCGAACAGGGTGTCCACCAGCATGAGCTTGCGCATCAGCATGTACAGGGGCAGCAGGAGCATGGTGGCCGGGAACATCTGGGTCACGAGGATGCCCTGCAGGGCGGCGCCGCGCCCCTTGAAGCGCGCCCGCGAAAAGGCGTAGCCCGCCAGGCTGGCCAGGGACACCCCCACCAGGGCCGTCGAGAGCGACACCAGCAGACTGTTGCGGATCCACAGCAGGAAAGGCTTCTCGAAGAGGATGATCCGATAGGCCTCGAAGGTGGCGTCGTCGGGGATGGGATTCAGGTCGGTGGTGTAGAGCTGGTCCCCCGGTCGCAGACTGATGCCGACGATCTGGATGATGGGGAAGACGGCGAAGATCACGAAGGTCCACACCAGCAGGTGGATCCAGACGTGGCGCCAGGCCTTGCGCGTCCAGTCGCTCATGCCGCCGCCCCTTCCTCGCGCGTCGCACGGTGGTAGATCTGCACGATCAGCAGCAGGATCAGGAAGATCAGCACCGAGAAGGCCGCGGCGTAGCCGTAGCGGTAGTAGGTGAAGGCGGCCTTGTAGACGTAGGTCACCAGGATGTGGGACTTGTCCGCCGGCTGGCCCTGGTTGGTCACCAGCCAGATGACGTTGAGGTTGTTGAAGGTCCAGATGGTGCCCAGCACCAGGGCCGGCGACAGCACGGGCTTGAGCATGGGCAGGGTGATGGACCGGAACCGCCGCCAGGCGCCCGCGCCGTCTATGCGCGCCGCCTCGTAGAGATCGGGCGGAATGCTCTGCAGCCCGCCGAGGGCCACCACCATGATGAAGGGGAAGCCCAACCAGATGTTGGTGATGATCGCCGCCGAGAAGGCCGCCCCCTCCCCGCTGAACCAGCCGACCGGCGCAATGCCCAGCTTGCCCAGCAGCAGGTTGATCGCGCCGTACTCCAGGTTGAACATGCCGCGCCAGGTCAGCGCCGTGATGTACTGGGGCATGGCCCAGGGCAGGATCAGCAGCGCCCGGTAGATCGGCCGGCCGGGGATCCGGTTGTTCAGCAGCAGCGCGGCGCCCAAGCCCAGGGTGAAGTGGAAGACCAGGTTGACGCCCGTCCACAGGAAGGTCTTGCCCAGGATCTTCCAGAAGCTCTCCTCCAGGAACAGGCGACCGTAGTTCTGCAGCCCGGTGACGGAGGGATCGCGGAAGTGGTACATGTTCCAGTTGGTGAAGGACATCCCGAAGTTGTAGAGGAAGGGATAGGCCACCACCAGCAGCAGCACCACCGCCGCGGGCGCCAGGAACCAGAACAGCAGGCGGTTGGCGCGCGAGTCGAGCATCCTATTCCCCCCTCTCCCGCGCGATCTCGGCGGCGGCGCGGGCCTGCATGTCGCGGGCGGCGTCGGCCGGCGTGGTCTCCCCGTTCAGCACGCTCTGGTAGAAGGGTCGCACCGCGTCCCAGATGAAGCGCATCTCCGGCACGATGGGCATCAGGCGTCCCTTGTCGATCTGCACGCGCGAGGCGGCCAGCAGCTCGTCGGCCAGCAGGTCGGGATTCTCGCGCAACTCCAGATCGGCCGGCAGCACGCCCATGCGGCGCGCCAGGTTGGCCTGCACCTCGCGGCCGGTCAGCCAGCGCAGCAGGTCGAGGGTGCAGGCGCGGGCGGCCGGATCCAGGTAGCGGTTGACGGCGTAGCACTTGGCCGCGGTCATGGGCGAAGGCCACAGGCCCGTGGCCGAGACCCGCGGCAGCGGCGCCAGCCGGATGCGGCGGCCCGCCTCCCGGTAGCCCTGCCAGGACCAGGGGCCGTTGATGATGTAGGCGGCCTTGCCCTCCTTGAAGAGGGTGTCGGCCAGGGGGTAGTCGCATTCGCGGGGCACCACGCCCGAGCGCTTGAGGCCGTCGAGGAAGGCGAGGGCGTCGACCATGGCCTGCGAGTCCAGGGTCGGGTCGCCGCGGTCGTCCATCACCCAGCCGCCGAAGCCGCCCAGCCAGGGCATCAGCCAGAAGGGCTCGGCCATGTTGAAGACCAGGCCGTAGGTCTCGGGCTTGCCGTCGCCGTCCTCGTCCACCGTGAGGTCGGCGAGCTGAGCCAGCCAGGCGTCGCTGTCCTCGGGTATCCCGTCCACCAGGTCGAGGTTGGCCACCAGGGTGAGGTGGTTGCCCACCTGGTCGGGCAGGCCCCAGACGCGGCCGTCGAGGGTCGGCAGGCCGGAGGGGTCGAAGCGGGACAGCTCCTCTTCGGAGAACACGCCGTCTAGGGGCTCGATCAACCCCATGATCGAGAACGGGCCGATCTGGTCCGAGGGGCCGTAGACCAGGTTGGGGCCGCCGAAGGCCATGGCCGCGGTCTGGAACTGGGTGCGCACGTCCTCGGGGGTGTAGTGGACGTGGGTGATGGTGAAATCGGCGTATTCGGGATGGTCGGCCTGGAACTCGGCGATGTGCGCCTGGAGCAGCTCCTGCTCCACGGGATCCATCTGCTCCCAGATCACCACCTGGTCGCTGCGGTCCACGCGGCCGCAGCCCGCCGACAGCAGGCAGAGGGCGCCGAGCGCCAGGATCGTGTAGCTCGCAACGGATTTCATGACGGTTGAGGCTAACCGGTGCACCGGAGGGACGCAATCGCAATATTCCCTTTCGCCGCCGGCCTTCGAAGTCCTATAATGCGTCCTCTCGAAAACGCGTCCCCCTCGACCACGAACCGGGGTATCTCCATGCGTACGAAATCGACGCGCCGGCGGGCCACCATCGCGACCGCGGCCATGCTGTTGACCCTGCTCGCCGTCCATACGGTCCAGGCCGACCCCTACCACGCCCCCGTCGTCGACGGCTCCATCGCGCCGGACGGCGTCGACTGGTCGCCGGCGGACCGGGTCCTGGTCGACGAACACGACTACAGCCCCCTGGACAACGGCGACTTCTACCGATTCTACGTCACCTGGACCGCGGACAGCCTCTACGTGGGCGCGGACTGGCTGACCTCGAACCGCACGGCCTACGTGCTGCTGGACCTGGACCGCGGGAGCGGACTGGTCTCGGCCGCCGACCTGGACAGCCTGCCGGTGGACGTGAGCTTCACCGGGGGACGCAACGTGGACCTGGTCATCGCGCGCGCCCACGGCATCTTCAACGATCCCGGCACGCCGCGGGTCTTCCTGGTGACCGACGCCGACGGCGCCTGCCAGGAGATCACCGACCAGACCAACGGCCAACAGCAGGCGCCCAACCACCCGCCGAGCCGTCTGCCCGCCTGGTACCAGACCGAAGTCGCCATCCCCTGGACGCTGATCTATCCCGACGGCCCGCCCGCCTTCGCGACCCTGGACGCGGTGGGCGTGATCATGGACGTCAACGCCGGCATCGACGGCGAGGACACGGCCCCGGACAACCCCGGCGAGGGCGCCGCGGGCCCGATCACCGTCGAGGCCATGCACGTCTCGATCCTCGACACCGACGGCGACGGCGCGATCGATCCCCTGGACGCCTCGATCGCCGGCCGCGTGACCCTACCCGACAACCCGGGCGGCATCGTCGCGACCGTCAGCGCCGAGCTGGTCGACTGGGCCGGCGGCGCGCTGGCCGATCCGGTCTCGACCACGCAGTCCTCGGCGGAGGACGACACCTACACCCTGGGCCGCCTGCCGGCGGGCACCTACGACCTGACCTACGCGGCCGACGGCTACTTCCCGGTGACCGAGCAGGCCACGCTGGCCGCCGGCGAGGCGCTCGTCGACCGCGACGTGACCCTGGCGCGGGCGACCACCATCACCGGCACCCTGCAGACCGAGCTGACCCCCACGGAGATCGGCCAGGGCGTCACGGTGAGCTACGACTTCACGGCGCCGGACGGGAGCGTGCTGGCCTCCATCCGGGACGTGACCTGGGCCACCTTCAACAGCCAGTACTCGGCCTTCACCTTCTACGCCAGCGAGAGCGGCACCTACGTGCTGACCGCCTGGGCCGACTTCCACCAGCGCTTCGACTTCGACATCGAGGTGATCGCCGGCGAGGACGTCACCGGACTGGACTTCGTCCTCCCCCGCGCACCGCTGCTCTCCGGCAGCGTCGCCTTCCTGGACGGCCCCGGCCAGGCGGGCACGATCCACCTGACCGCCGACGGCGAGTCGACCCCCGGCGCCAGCCTGGACTTCGACGCGACCGGCGGCGTCTTCGGCGACGGCGGCGACTATCCGCCCTTCTACCTGTCGAGCGGCGGCTACGAGGTGAGCGTGGATGCGCCGGGCTACTCCCTGTGGTCCACGACGTTCGAGGTGCCCCAGGACAACGCCGACGTGGACCTGGGCCTGATCCTCCTGACGGCCGTGCGGGCCACCACCCTGCGGCTGGTGGACGAGACGGGCGCGGAGATCGTCAGCCTCTCGGCCACCAAGTCCATCCCCGACTCCAGCGTGTACTTCCCCGAGGAGATCAACCTGGAGGCCGTGGACGACGACGGCCGCCGCGACCTCTTCGACCTCGACGACAAGCTCACCGGCCTGGAGCTGAAGGCCCGCAAGATGGACGACCGGGCCCCCGCGCGCGGCGCGGCCTGGTTCCTGGGCAGCTACGCCACCGACAACGTGGACGACGTCATCGCCACGGTGGACGTGCTGGCCGGCACGACGCGCTTCTGGCTGGCCAACGACGAGATCGAGGTGCTGCGCGTCTTCGCGGGCCCCGACGTGCCCGAGCCCCTCGAGAAGGCCGGCGATCCGCCGACGGCGCGCTTCATGGTCGGCTTCAACGACCCGCGCCCGGCCACGGTCGTCATCAGCGCCTCCCGCGACACGCTGACCGCCCAGGCGGACTCGAGCCTGACCGTCTCGGCCCAGCTCTACGACTCGGCCGGCAACCTGAGCAAGCAGGAGGAGATCGTCAGCTTCGTCACCCTCACCGAGTCCGAAGGCACGGGCGTCTTCGACGTGCCCACCCTGCAGACCAACGCCAACGGCTACGCCGAGACCGTGCTGCGGGGCCGCAAGGCGGGCGAGCTGCTGGTCAGCTGCTCGGTGGTCATCGACAACGAGGTGCTCGAGGTCCGGCTCGGAGAGGTCGACGGCGAGCCCGGCCCCCTGCCGGTCGAAGTGGTCGCCGGTCCGACCGAGGCCTGGCGCCTGAGCGTCGCCACGAGCGTCTCCGGCGTGGACGACCCCGTGGGCGTCACGGTCCAGACCATCGACGGCGAGGGCAACCCCACCGACGAACCCGACAAGACCGTGACCCTGACGGCCGATCCCCCCGCCCTCGGCGCCTTCGCCGATCCGGCGCCGGTCACCGACGCGACCGGGCGCGCCGCCACCACCTTCGTGCCGACCGGCGACGCCGGCGTGGTCACGCTGACCGCCGCCTCCGCCGAGTACCTCGGCGACGGGACGGACCTGCAGCTGCGGGACGTGACCGTCGTCTCCGACCCGGCCTTCGACGACGAGCCCGACGCCAACAACTGCTTCGAGGCCATCGACCTGACGGCCCTGGTGCTCGACAACAGCCCCGACGCCCTCGAGATCGACATCCCCTTCGAGACCAACTGGGCCAACCTGCGCTTCTTCCTCATCTTCGAGATCAACGGGGACGCGGAGGGCGGCGCCGTCAATCCCTTCGAGTTCCCCGTCACCCACGGCCACGCCGACCTGCCCGACTACTCGCTGGACATGGAGTTCGGCGCCTTCGGCGACGCCTCCTACGCGGACCTCCGCAAGTGGGACGGCGGCTCCTGGGAGCACTGGTGGGACACCGAGGCCGAGGAGTACGTGGGCGGCTACAACGAGAACGTCCGCCTGGAGGCGCGCTGGCTCTCGACGACCGACGGCGGCCTGCACCTGTCGATCCCCTGGACGCCCTTCGGCGGCCGGCCCGACTCGCTGCGCTGCGAGCTCTACGTCACGCACATCGAGGGCGACACGAAGCGGAGCGCCTTCGACTCGGTGCCCTCGGACGACACCCTCGACCTGGACTGGGATCCGAACGACCCGGACGCCGACTGGAGCGTCACGACGCTGTCCCACACGCTCACGAACTGGAGCCCCGCGTACGTCGTGAAGACCGACTTCCCGACGCCGCCGACCCTCGGCACGCCGACGGTGGATCCCGCCGACATCGACGCGGGGGCCCCCTACGTGCTGCAGGTGCGCGTGACCGACGCCGGCCACGGCGTGGGCGACGTGCTGGCCGACCTGTCCGGCATCTCCGGCCCGGCCCTGGCCCGTCTCCACGACGACGGCCTCGAGACCCACGGGGACGCGGTCGCCGGCGACGGGATCCACTCCCTGCGCGGCACCGTGCCCCTGTCCAGCCCCGGCGGCGAGCGCACGCTGGTCGTGATGGCCTTCGACGGCGGCAACCAGCTCTCGTCGAGCGCCGAGACGACCCTGGAGGTCACGCCCCAGATCACCCCCATCGTCCAGGCCGTCGACCCCGAGGGCGACGACCACGGTCCGAACATGGCCGGCGTGGAGGGCTTCTACTACACCTACCCGACCAACAGCGTCTTCGTGACCGGCGCCTTCGACCTGCTCGGCCTGAACGTCTACGAGACCCTCGCCACCGTCGGCAACGAGTCCCAGGAGATGATCGCCTTCGAGGTGACCGTCGGCGACTTCCCCGACCCCGCCGACCCCCACACCGCCGACTGGAACCCGCCCTACGGCGACCTGAACATCCAGAAGATCGACATCATGATCGACACCGGGCCCGGCGGCGCCACCCGCGGCCTGCCCAACCGCCGCATCGACGTCCAGAAGTGGAACGCCTGGGACTACGCGATCGTGATGGACGGCTGGTACAAGGCCGTGGTCCCGTCCCTGGGCAACAACACCGAGGACGCCTGGCGCGCCAACGCGCTGCTCAACGACGCCAGCATCATGCTCGTCGGCGACTTCGAGCGGGACGTCATCACCGCCCTGGTCTCCAAGAGCGCCCTCGGCAATCCCACCCCCGAGGACATCGAGGGCTGGAGCATGGCCGTGCTCCTGATGAGCCACGACGGCGATTCCGACTTCGGCGGCGTGCGCTGGGTGAACGAGTCCCGCAGCGAATGGAACCAGGGCGGCGGCCACTTCCAGGACCGCGACTCCAACGTCATGGACATGCTCATGGTGCCCGGCGCCGGACGCGATCCCGGCCGCACCCAGCAGGAGATGCTCGACTACGAGTCGGAGCTGGCCCTGCGCCGCCTGGACGCGGGCGAAACCCCCTGCGTGATGGAGATGAGCGCCTTCGAGGACACCGGCCCACCGGTGATCCAGGTGGTCAAGGACTACGGCGAGGTCATGCTGCGCGAGCCGCTGGCCGGCGCGCCCGTCGCCTTCTCCATCGAGATCACCGACGACAACGAGGTGGGACAGGCCGACTTCAGCTACCGCTCCACCAGGCCCGGCTCGGCCCTCTGGGAGGAGGAGGACGTGCCCATGGGCTTCGTCGGCAACGACCTGTGGAGCGTCGACCTGCCCGCGGCCTGGCTGGACACGGCCCTGGTCGTCTCGCCCATCGACGAGATGCGCTACGTGGAGTTCGAGATCTTCGCCGAGGACATCGACTACCTGGACTACGAGGCGACCGGCACCCAGTCGCCCGTGACCACGGTGCAGGTGGCGCCCGCCCGCGACACGCTCGTCGTCTGGCAGGTGCCCGGCGAGGACGGCGCGTCGCTGCGCCACGTGGAGGGCTCCACCCTGGAACTGGACGGCGACCTGGCCGCGGACCTGGTGACCCTCTACCGCGAGACCACCGGGACGGAGGTCACCGCCGACTCCCTGGCCACGGTCATGGAGCTGGGCTGGGAGATCAGCAACGTCGAGCCGACGATCACCAGCGCGCCGCGGGTACCGCGGGCGACGCCCCTGGACATCTACCGGCGCGTGGAGCTGTCGGCCCGCCACGGCGACACGGCCGTGCCCCTGACCGGCCGCCTGCCCCGGCCGCTGACCCTCGGCCTGCACTACACGGACGCGCACCTGCCCCCCGGCAAACCGGAGTCGAAGGTCGCCCTGTACGAGTACCTGGCCGTGTCGGACCGCTGGCTGCTGCTGGGCGGCCACGTGAACGAGCGGGCCAACCGGGTGACCGCGACCGTCGACCACGCGGGCATCTACGGCCTGTTCTGGACCGACGAGATCGCGCCGCCCGGCGACGAGGTCATCTCGGGCATCACGGTCTCCCCCAACCCGTTCTCCCCCAACGGCGACGGTCTCTACGACCGGACCCACATCGGCTTCTACCTGTCCCAGGAGGCCACGGTCACGGTCGAGGTCTACAACATCGAGGGCAGCCTCAAGGACCGGCTCACCGAGACCTTCCCCTACTCCGGCGAGGACGACGCCAACAACGTGCCTCGGCGCGTCGAGGGCCTGATCTGGGACGGCACCGGCGCCAACGGCGAGTACGTGCCCTACGGCATCTACATCCTGCGCCTGATCGTGACCTACAACCAGGCGGGCGGTCAGCGCACCATCCGCAGCAACCACCCCGTGGCGGTGATACGATGAGCAGACGCGCATTGATCTTCCTGCTGGCGACCATCGCCGTGTTCGCGGCGGCGGAGGCCCTGGCGGACTTCCGCCATACGCGCATGGGCGCCCGGCCGCGGGCCCTGGGCTCCGCGTTCGTCTCCCTGGTGGACGACCCCAACGCGACCCTGTGGAACCCGGCCGGCCTGACCCGAGACAACCGCCTCGCCCTGATGGCGACGCGGGCCTGGATGTACAGCCTGCCCGAGCTGAGCCACGACTACCTGACCGTGGACGCGCCCGCCTGGCACGGCGTGTCCTTCGGCGCCTGCTTCGTCCGGCTCGGCATCGACGACCTGTACTACGAGGACGTCTACCACCTGGCCGCGGCCGTGGAGGCCCCCTTCCTCGAGGGCCTGTCCCTCGGCGCGACGGGCAAGATCTTCCGTCTCGCCGCGCCGGGCTACGAGCAGTACAACGACCCCAACTACAACGGCGGCGACACGGGCTTCGCCGCCGACCTGGGCTTCCTCTACGACAGCGGCGAGAGCTGGACGCTGGGCGGCGCGGTCTACAACCTGAACGAGCCCTACCTGCAGCTGCTGGACAGCACGACCGACCCCGACCCGGTCTTCAGCCAGTTCGCCCTGGGCGGAAGCTACCGTTTCCGCGACACCCTGCTGCTGACCTGCGACCTGCGCAGCCGCGAGGGCGGCTGGGACAACTCGGTGCTGCACGGCGGCGCGGAGATCTGGTTCTTCGACGCCATGGCCCTGCGCGCGGGCCTGAACTCCGGCATGGTGACCATGGGCGTCGGCCTGCAGGACGTGCGCTGGCAGGCCGACATCGCCCTGGAGACGGTCAACGAACTCGGCAACGTGTACCTGCTCTCTTTCACGGTGAGGAACTGACGTGAGCCATAGACGAGATCGCGCCGTCGCCGCACGCTCCGCCCGCGCCCTGCTGCTGGCGGCGCTGCTGGCCCTGCTGGCGGCCGCGCCGGCGGACGCGGCCACCAAGATGGAGGGCTACTACTCGGTCTACACCGACGCCAACCTGTACGACCGCAACTGGCACTTCGGCATGCCCTCCCACTACGCCGAGCTGAAGTTCCTCAACACCCACAGCGACAAGGTGGAGAGCTTCCTGCGACTGCGCGTCAACGCCAACAGCGACGACGACCGCACCACCTTCGCCGAGTACTACACGCCGCCCTGGATCAGCGCCGAGGGCCACATCAAGTTCCGCGCCGACCACACGGAAGTCACCCTCTTCAACCGGCAGAACCACTTCTGGATCAACGACGAGCCCCTGTTCCGCCTGGTCGACGACTGGAAGCTGAAGAACGACAACTGGGGACCCCAGTCCCAGGGCGCGCGCTTCGAGTTCTGGGACGTGAAGCCCCTGGGCCTGGGCGCCTGGGGCGGCACGATCATCTACAGCGACAACGGCGGCACCTACGACTGGGGCGAGGCCTATCCCGAGGTCCCCGACGGCGACGACGGCATCATCGTCCGTCTGCGCAACCGGAGCTGGAACGAGCGCGTCGTGGGCGGCCTGACCTTCCTGCGCAAGGACTGGACCGACACCTCCTCCGAGGAGAACCGCGCGCGCCACCAGTGGATGCACAACCACGTCTACGCCGCGGACCTGGCCTTCTTCCCCCACGACCTGGTCGAGGGCGGCCTGCACCTGGGGCCCATCGACCTGGAGCAGTCGCGCTGGACGATCGAGGCGGCCGTCAGCGAGACGCCCTGGCGCGAGCACGTGCTGAACGAGCCCACCGACAACGCGTACCTGTTCGGCGCCGAGATCCGCGACGTGCACATCGACAAGCTGATCCTGCACGCCTGGCACTTCGACTTCGGCGAGAACTTCCGCGACTACCTCAGCGGCCGCTTCGACGACAGCCGCGAGTACAACCGCGTGCAGAACCACGTCGAGGGCATCTACTTCGTGCCGCGCAAGGCCATCACGGCCAAGGTGAGCTACGACCACATCCGCAAGCGCGTCGCCGACGAGCCCGGCGGCGGCCTGCGCCCCCAGGACTCGCTCTACGCCGAGCTGTACGTGGAGTTCATCAAGGGCTTCAAGGGGCGCATGGCCTACTCCCGCTGGCACGGTTTCGACGCCTCGAGCGAGATCAACGACTTCTTCACCTACCCCGGCTGGTTCGGCGAGGTGTCGGTGGAGAACTTCCTGGCCAAGATCCGCCTGCAGGGCCGCGTCAAGGACGCGGGCACCTTCCGGCAGGTGACGGCGTTCGGTTTCGACATGAACGTCAACATCACCGACCGCCTCAAGGGCTATCTCCGCATGCTGAACGTGAACGAGGAGATCGAGGCCCGGCACACCATGTTCGCCCAGCTCAAGTACGACCTGGGCTTCGGAGCCGAGTTCTATTTCGAGTACGGCGACGCGGGCCAGTCGGACAACATCGTCTACACGGACTGGTTCGTCGACGAAGGCAACAACGACAACCTGCGCGACAGGCTGGCCCTGTCGTTCCGCAGCTGGTTCTAATTTAACGGGAGCCGATGATGCGCAAGTCAATCCGATCGCTGACCGCCCTGACGCTGCTGGTCATGATCCTCTCGACCGCCGCCGCCCTGGCCGCCGTCGAGAACGTGCCGGTGGGCATCCGCTTCACCTACCACGCGCCGGGGGCCGGCCGCGTGACCCTGGCCGGCACCATGAACGGCTGGGACGCCGAGCGCAACCCGCTGACCGACGACGGCAGCGGGAACTGGTCCGTCGTCATGGCGCTGAAGCCGGGCCAGTACGAGTACAAGTTCGTGGTCGACGGCTCCTGGTTCGCCGACCCGGACAACCCGGACACCATGGCCGATCCCTACGGCGGCGCCAACTCGCTGGTGCAGGTGGGCGAAGACGGCAAGATGGTCGCCGTCGTCCGCGAGGCCGAACCGGTGGGCGGTCCCAACACCACCTTCAACGCCCGGGTCACCGTCGACGGCCGCTACCTGAGCCGCTTCACCGCGCAGAAGGACTTCGACGGCGACTCCCGCTACCGCATGCACCGCCCCGAGCAGAACATCGACCTCAACTTCCACACCGAGGTCAACGAGGTGGTCGACGCCTACACGCGGCTGCGGCTGGACAACACCACGACCATCAACATGAACAACGTGACCGCCCAGCTCGACGAGGGCTCCCTCGACATCCATCCCGACGTCTTCCACGTGAAGGGCTACTGGGACATGGAGCTGCTGGAGCTCGGGGATCCCATCGGCCACGGCGGCGACCTCGACCTCGCGGGCACCCTCCTCGACGACAACCTGCGCAGCGGCAAGGGCACCGCGGGCGTGCTGGTCACCGGCGATCCCTTCGGCGTGTCCTTCCAGGGCTTCTTCGCCGACGTGCACGACGCCGACTGGTACAACGACCTCGAGATCTACGACAACACCGGCCGCGACATCTTCGGCGCCCGGCTCGCCCGCGAGTTCAAGGGCGTGACCGTCGGCCTGCCCCTGTACATGGAGCGCGAGCTGATCTGGGTCGACATGAGCGACCGCGTCAGCACGCCCGACGACACGGGCATCCCCGCCCTCGACGACCACCTGGCCGAGACGGGCGACACCAGCACCTGGTACGAGTGGGACAACCTGGACCTGCGCGCCGGCGTGGACGTGACCGTACCCCTGCACGGGGGGCGCGCGAGCGTGGAGCTCGAGTGGCTCTACGGCAAGGTCCACCAGGGCTTCGTCACGGGCGACAACGCGGGCTACAACGACGAGAACGGCCCGGTCTCCATCGACATGCTGGATCGGAACCGCCACATCCTGTTCGGAGCCTGGAACCTGGCCCTGCGCGAGGGGCGCACCGTCAACCTGGAGCACACCTCCGTCCTGGAACGCGGCGCCGCGGCGGACGAGGCCTTCGGCTCGGTCTCCTTCAAGCACCAGGACGAGGCGGACAAGCGGGTCTACATCGACTTCGGCGCCGCCCCCGCCCAGCTCGAGACCCACTACTCCGAGCTGAACCTGCGCGAGACCGTGGACGACCGCCGCCACTGGCTCTGGATCCAGCGCACCCAGATCGACGCGGACTACGGCGCGGCCGGCGGCGTCTCCCCCCTGGGCGGCGAGGCCACGGCCACCGCGACCGTGTGGACCCTCGTCGGCCTGAACGCCATCGGCACCCCGGCGGACAAGTACGGCGCCTTCGAGATGGAGAACGCCCTGACCCACTGGAACGACGACATCAGCGGCCTCGACGGCCACACCTTCGAGACCATCCTGCGCTGGGAGCGCCGCCTCTCGCGCCGCGTCTTCGGCGTGGCCGACCTGCGCTACATCGACTTCCAGCTCGAGGACGCCGAGCGTGTCTACGACGACGGCTTCTTCGCCCCCTGGCTCGGCATCCGCTATCAGCCGAGCCCGCGTCTGGACGTGACCCTCGCCTACGGCCGCGATCCGCTGGCCTTCGGCATCGACTACGAGGGCCGCCACATCGGCCGCTGGCAGTATCGCCGGCAGTACCTGTACGAGAATCCCGACGCGACCGAGTTCGACGCCGAGCGGGCCCTGGCCGATCTGCGCGCCCTCGGCGTCCGCGCCAACTTCCGCTTCTAGGAGGACGCCATGCGCAAGACGATCGCCACGCTCGCCGCCCTCCTGGCCCTGCTCACGCTGGCCGGCTGCGGCTACATGCACATCATCCGCACGCGCGTCCCGCCCCCCGAGCGCCAGAAGAACGGCCTGGTGCGCTTCATGTACGAGGCCCCCCAGGCCAAGCACGTCAACCTCTGCGGCAACTGGACCGAGAACGACTGGTGCGGCACCCGCGGCACCGGCCGCTTCGACCACGAGATCCACGCCATGCAGGACGAGGACGGCGACGGCATCTGGGAGATCGAGGTCCACCTCGAGCCCGGCCGCTACGAGTACAAGTTCGCGGTGGACTGGGGCATGCGCTGGGAGAACGATCCCAACAACCCCATCGGCATAGACGACGGCTTCGGGGGACAGAACTCGATCCTCGTACTGCGCTGATCCCCGCCCCGACGAGACGAAGGCGGGAGCCGCGAGGCTCCCGCCTTTTCCGTGCCCGCCGGCCGGATCACTTCACCAGCGTCACGCGCTCCTCGCGCGCCAGGCCGTTCGCGCTCAACCGCGCCACGTAGGTGCCGGCCGGCACCTCGCGGCCCGCCTCGTCGCGGCCGTGCCAGGTCGCGGTGCGCTCGACGTCGCCCACCGGCCCGTCCACCAGCACGGCCACGCGGCGGCCGCGCAGGTCGAAGATCGACAGCTCGGCGTCGCCCGCGGCCGGCAGGCGGAAGGTGAAGGTCACCGACGGGTTGAAGGGATTCGGCGCCGCGCGCAGCTCGAGTCCCGTCGGGGCCGCCGGCGGGGCGTCCGTGTAGTCGGCCTGCACCAGCGAGGGGATGCCGATGCTGTCGAAGACGATGTCCAGCCCGTTGGTCGCGGTGAGGAAGATCTCGAACATGGGCGCGCCCATGGCGTCGCCCAGGGTCATCTCGTAGCGGCCGGGGCCGGTGATCGTCATCGGCGCCACGTGGCCGGTGGCCGGGCAGTCGACCAGGATGTCGCCGGGGGCGTTCACGGTCAGCACGTCGATCACCAGGCCCATGACCTCCCAGTAGGGATTGGGGTGGATCTCGCGCATCAGGTGGAGCTGGGAGGTGTTGCCGAACTCGGCGAGACGGTTCGGGATGTCGGACATGGAGGTGCCGTTGCCGATCTGCACGGACACGAAGGCCGGCATGGGATCCTGGTTGAACTCCCAGTCCGAGGCGTCCGTGCCTCCGCAGGAGAAGCCGGCGTAGATGATGGCGTTGCCGGGGTCGGGGACGACGCCCGTGACCACCGGCGCCACGTGGACGTTCACCTGCATCCCGCCGGGTGACGGGTCGTCGTTGTGCACGTAGACGGTCACCGGTTCGTCGCCTTCGTTGACCCAGGCGCGCCCCTTCCCCTTGTTCAGGTTCCACTGGCGGTCCTGGACCAGTTCGGGCGGGGTCTTGGTGCGGTCGAGCTTGTAGATCGTGGCGTTGTAGCAGCGCGTGTCGTCGTCGTCCGGGAATTCCAGCTCCAACGCGCCGTTGGGCGGGATGGTCCGGGCGAAGAAGTGGCAGTAGCCGGGCAGGTCCTCCTGGGCGGGCGTGTCGCCGCCGCCGGCCTTGTAGCTCTCGGAGATCACCGAGTCGACCCGCGGCCAGACGAAGGCCCAGGTGCCGTCGGGCATCCGCTTCCAATAGCCCAGTCCCGGGAGATTCATGGCGCCGTCGCCGCCCGTGACGATGGCCGAGGGCACCTGCTTGAGGTTCCCGGCTTCCGTCGTACGATGGTTGCCGTCGTGCTTGATGTGGACCCAGTCCGCGCCGGCCGACCGTCCCGTGCCCGTCACCGTGACGCAGTGGGCGCCGTCGGTCCGCACGGTGTCCCTCCACGTGTAGATGCGGGTATAGTTGAGCTCCACGTCCTCCTTGTCGTGGATCTCCTGCTTGAGCCAGGCCTCGGTCGGGAAGGTGCCGTAGGGACCGCCGTGGTCGGTGGCCGAGGTCTCCCCGCTGGTGCTCGTGATGTTCGTCGCCTTGGGATAGGCCGCCTGGTACTTCACCTCGATGGGCAGGTTGTGGGCCTCGATGAAGTCCAGCTTGGCCCGCATCATGTCCTTCGGCCAGACCCCGTGCGGGGAATTGCGGTTCATCAGCCGGCTCATGGATTCATAGGTCTCGCGCAGCGTGCCCGGGAAGTTGATCCGGGGGTCGGTGCGCCGCATCCAGTCCATGCTGTTGGCGCAGGCGGCGGGGACGCAGCCG
>CAZSNA010000041.1:0-31168 GCA_964607825.1 uncultured Fibrobacteraceae bacterium
CCGCTGGGGGAGACCCGGCTCGCCGCCGCGCCGCCGCGCCCGCTCGCCCTGAGCGCCGCGCCCAACCCGTTCAACCCGCGGGTCGCGGTCGCCTACGAGCTGGACCGGCCCGGCGAGGCGACGCTGGCGGTCTACGACCTGGCCGGCCGCCGCGTGCGCGTCCTGGCCGACGGTCCGCACGGGGCCGGGCGCCACGACGCCGTCTGGGACGGACGCGACGACGCCGGACGTCCCGCGCCCGGCGCCGCCTATCTCGTGCGTCTGGCCGCCGCCGGCCGCCGCACCGTGCTGAAGGTCACGCTCGTCCGCTGAGCCGGGCGACTAGAGCTCCCGCCAGTCCAGCTCCGGCCGCGGCCGGTTGTCGAGGATCCCCTCGATGCGCTCGAGCGTCTCGGGCGTCAGTCGCGCCGCCACCTCCAGCGCCTTCATGTTCTCGACCACCTGCTCGGGCCGCGAGGCGCCGGTGATCACGGTGCTGACGTCGTCGTTGCTCAGGCACCAGGCGATGGCCAGCTGGGCCAGGCTGCAGTCGAGCGCCTCGGCCACCGGTTTCAGCGCGGCCACCTTGGCCAGGCGCGCCTGCCCCTCGGGACTGTCCAGCCGCGGCCGCAGCCACTGGTAGTCGGGCAGGCTGAAGCGCGAGCCCTCGGGCAGCCCCTCGTTGTACTTGCCCGTCAGCACGCCGCTGGCCAGGGGCGACCAGATGGTGGTGCCCAGGCCGATCTCCTCGTAGAGCCGGGCGTACTCCGCCTCCATGCGGTCGCGGTGGAACATGTTGTACTGGGGCTGCTCCATGGTCGGCGGGATCAGGTGCTCGCGCCGGGCGAAGTCGTGGGCCTGCCGGATCTGCGCGGCGCTCCACTCGCTGGTGCCCCAGTAGAGGGCCAGGCCCTGCTGGACCACGTGGTGCATGGCCCAGACGGTCTCGTCGACGGGGGTGTGGATGTCGGGGCGATGGCAGAAGACCAGGTCGACGTAGTCCACGCCCATCCGCTCCAGCGCCGCCTCGGTGCCCTCGAAGATGTGCTTGCGCGAGAGGCCGCGGTCGTTGGGGCCCGGTCCGCCCCAGAAGATCTTCGTGGACAGCACCAGATCCTTCCGGTGCCAGCCGACGCGGCGCAGCACCTCGCCCATGATGCGCTCCGCCTCGCCCTTGCCGTAGGCCTCGGCGTTGTCGAAGAAGTTCACGCCGGCCTCGTAGGCGGCGACCATGCAGGCTTCGGCGGTGTCCACGCCGAACTGGTCGCCGAAGGTGACCCAGGCGCCGTAGCTCAGCGCGGAGACCTTCAGGCCCGAGCGTCCCAGGTAGCGGTATTCCATCTCCATCGTCATCTCCTTCTAGTGGGCGGCGCCGAACCAGCGGCGCCAGGGACGGGATCTGTTCAGGGACAGGATCGAGAGCAGGACGAAGGCGGCCGCGGACAGCCGTTGCAGGAGGCCGGGCTCGTGTCCGTCCGCAGTTCCGATCAGCGCGGCCACCGACCAGCCGGTCGCGGTCAGGAGCGCGTCCAGTCCCACGCCGAGGACCAGACTCACGAGCACGATGCCGCCCAGGTAGATCGCGAAGAGGCCGCGGCCGAACTCGCGCCGCAGGACGAGCATGCCGGCGGCGTTGGTGGCCGGGCCGACCAGCAGGAAGACCAGCGCGGCGCCCGGGCTCACGCCGCCGGCGATCAGGCCCGCGGCGATTGGCGTCGACGCGGAGGCGCAGACGTACATGGGCACCCCGATGAGACACATCAGCAGGTAGACCAGCCAGGGGCGCTCGGCGAGCAGGGCCGGATCGAGGGCCGGCAGCCAGGCCGTGATGGCGGCGCCCAGGAGCAGGCCGGCCAGCAGGCTCGGCAGCAGGTCGTCGAAGAACTCGGCGAAGCCGAAGCGCCAGGCGCGCAGGGGCCAGGCCCGTTCGGCCGGGGCGTCGGCGGCGCAGCCGTCCTCGCAGCCGCAGGTCGCGGGCTCGGGCACGGCGGGGAGGGGGGCGTCGCGGTCGCGTCCGGCGGCGTCCATGCCCAGGCCGACCGCGATGCCGGTCAGCAGCGAGGCCAGCGGGCGCAGCAGGGCCATCAGCGGCCCCATCATGCCGAACGTCAGGGCCACCGACACGAAATCGGTCTCCGGCACCGTGATCAGGAAGGCCGAGGTGGCGCCGGGGCTCGCGCCCTTGCGCCGCAGGGCCAGCGCCGCCGGCAGGACGCTGCAGGAGCAGAGCGGCAGGGGCAATCCGATCAGCGTCGCCAGGGTCACAGCCCGGGGGCCGCGGCCGCGAATGGGATCCAGGAGGCCGGGCCGACGCTCGACAAGCACGTGAAGCAGGCCGGATAACGCAAAGCCCAGCAACAGGTAGGGCGATGCCTCCATGAGGAGGTCCAGGCTGGCGTCGAGCAGACGGTTCAAGTCGGACTCCGGGTCAGGGCCGGCGTCGGCGCCGGTGCAGGGCGGCGCCGAGCTGAACGGCGCCGTAGACGGCGGCGGCCAGCATGATGGTCGTGGCGCCCGCGGGCAGATCCATACCGTAGCTCACCGCGAGCCCGGCCACCACCAGCACCACGCTCAGCGCCGCGGCCAGGATCATCATCTGCCACAGGCGGCGCGCGAAGACGCCGGCCGCCGAGACGGGCAGCGTCACCAGCGCGATCACCATCACCACGCCGACGACGTGGATCAGGGTCACGATGGTCAGCGCGGTGAGCACCAGCAGCAGCAGGGTGGCGCCGGTCACGTTCACGCCGCGCAGCCGGGCGAACTCCTCGTCCCAGCAGACGGCCAGCAGGGGGCGGTACCAGACGAACACGCCGACCAGCACCAGCGCGTCCAGCAGCGCCAGCTGACGCAGGCTGTCCGCGTCGACCAGGGCGAGGTTGCCGAAGAGGTAGCTCAGCAGGTCGGCCTTGTAGCCGGGGGTGGCGAAGAGGAACAGCACGCCGGCGGCCATGCCCACGGCCCACAGGGCCGAGATCACCGTGTCCTCGCGCTCGCGCCAGTGGACGCGCACCAGGGTGATGATCACCGCCGCCGCCAGCGCCGTCGCCACCGCGCCGTGCAGGGGCTGCAGCCAGTCCAGGCCGTGCACCTCGCGCAGCCAGTACGCGGCGCCCATGCCGCCGAGCACCGTGTGGGCCAGGCTGCCCGCGATCACGGTGATGCGCCGGGTGACCACGAAGGTCCCCACCACGCCGCTGGCCACCGCGGCCAGCGCGCCGGCCAACAGCGCGCGGCGCAGGAAGGCGTGTTCGGCGACGGCCTGGATGAACTCACTCACAGCGATCGGCTCCGTGCGGGTGGTCGTGGGTGTGGTCGTGGTCGTGGCGGACCAGGCGCAGCTCGTCCGGACCGTAGAACAGGCGCGCCATCTCGGCCGGGATCTCGGTGACGCAGTGCTCCGACACCGTCACGTTCACGCAGAAGACGCGGTTGACGTGCTTCGACACCACGCTCACGTCGTGGGACACGATCACCACGGTCATGGTCTCGTTCAGGCGCTTGAGCAGCTCGTAGAGGTCGTCCTGCACGCCGGGGTCGAGGCTGGCCGTGGGTTCGTCCAGCATCAGCACCGCGGGCTCGCAGGCCAGGGCGCGGGCGATCAGCACCCGCTGGCGCTGGCCGCCGGACAGGGACGCGAAGGGGCGGTCGCGCAGGCCGGCCAGGTCGCAGGCGTCCAGGGCGCGGGAAGCCGCGGCGCGGTCCCCGTCGCGATAGGGGCCCGCGGGCAGGACGCCGGCGAGGCGGCCCATCATCACCACGTCGTCCACGGTCATGGGGAAGTCCGGGTCGGTCTGCAGGTGCTGGGGCATGTAGCCCACGCGCAGACGGGACGCGCGGGGCTCGGCGCCGAGCAGGCGGACCTCGCCGCGGCGGGGCGTCTCCAGGCCGAGCATCAGGCGTATCAGGGTGGACTTGCCGCCGCCGTTGGGACCGATGATCGAGACGAAGTCGCCGTCGTGGACGGTGCAGGTCGCCCGGCGCAGCACGGGGGCGCCGCCGTAGTCGAAGTCCACGTCGCGCAGGGTGAGGATCGGCCGGTCGCTCACGGCGTCTCGCTTCCGGCCAAGGCCGCGGCGATGGCGCGGGCCATACGGCGCAGGTTGTCGGGGTAGTCGCGGGCCAGGGGATCGAGCTCGGCGAGTCGCAGTCCCTCGGCCTCGGCCAGCGCCCGCAGGGGGCCGCCCGCCGACCGGGGCTGCACGAAGAGCGTGCGCGTGCCCGCCTCGCCCAGCCCGTCGAGCACCTCGGCCAGGTGGCGCGGGCTCGGCGGCAGGCCGCCCCGCTCCACCGCGACCTGGTCGAAGCCGTAGTCGCGGGCGAGGTGGCCGAAGGCCGGATGGTAGACCAGCATCCGACCACCGCCGGCCGGGGCCAGTATGGCGGCGAGGTCGGCGTCGAGGGTCGCGAGCTCCGATTCGAGCGTCGCGAGGTTGGCGCGGATGTCGTCGGCCTGCGCGGGCAGGTGCTCGCTCAGGGCCGTCGCCGCGGTCGCGGCCATGCGGGCCATCATACGGGGGCTGAGCCAGACGTGGGGGTCGTGGTCGTGCGCGTGTCCGTGTCCGTCGTGGGCGTGGGCGTGGGCGTGAGCGTGGGCGTCGTCCGCATGCCGCGGCAGGTCCCCGGCGAGGTCGGCGACGACCAGGTCCGGGCAGGCCTCCCGCAGGTGGGGCAGCAGGATGCGCTCCATGGGCACCCCCACGGCGAAGTACAGATCGGTGGCCGAGAGCTCGACCAGCCGCCGCGGCGTGGGATCGAAGACGGCTGGCGATTCGCCCGGGGGGAGGGCCACGTCCACCGTGCAGGTCGGTCCCGCCAGGCGCTCGGTCAGCCAGGCCAGGGGGGGGATGCTGACGGTCACGTGCAGGGGGCCGGCGTCGCGCCCGCCGCAGCCGGTCGCGAGCAGGCAGAGGGCGAGCGGCAGCAGGCGGCGGATCGATCGTCGTCTCGAGCGCATGGGTCTCCTCGTCGGGGCAAGGTCGCGGACCGCTGCATGATAGGTCCACGGGCCCCGATCCTGCAACCGGCCGCTCCCGACGCCTGCGATTCAGTAGGATTTGCATTGTGACGTATGAATCGCCTATAATTCCGGTTCGACATCATCCCCGCCGTAGACGCCCATTATCGAGGAGTCCGTACATGTTTGGTTCCGCACCTGCCCGGCGGTCCGCCTTCGTGCGGCTAGCGGCCTCGGTCGCCGCCGTCCTGATCGCAACCATGGCCCTGGTCCCGTCCGTGACCGCCGCGCCCCGCGCGGTGCTGGGGGAGCTGTTCTCCTCCTCCGGCTGACCCTACTGTCCTTCCGCGGTCGCGGGATTCAGGGATCTCAAGAACGCCTACGACGCCACCGAGTTCGTGCCCATCACCTGGTACCTGTCCTCGCCGACGGCCATCCCCGACGGGATCACGCGCTACGGCTGGTACGGGGGCCCCGGCACGCCGGCGGCCAACTTCGACGGCTGGGAGCAGTCGGTGGGCGGCTTCGCGTCCGGCAGCATGTTCGGCACCTACAACCCCATCGTGTCCTCGCACCTGGCCACATCCTCGCCCCTGATCATGGACGCCACCTTCACCCTCACGGGCCTCGACGGCACCGTGGGCGTGACCATCGAGGTGGACGAGACGGTGACGACCACCAACAACACCGTTTATTTCGCGGTCGTCGAGGACATCCAGGGCACCCACAGCGTGAATCTCGCGCGCATGACCCTGGCCGAGGAGCCCTTCACGCTGACCACGCCCGGCGAGTCGGTCTACCTGACCCGCGACTTCACGCTCTCCTCCACCTGGGCGGTGGAGAACATCGGCGTGGTGATCTTCGTGCAGAGTTCCAACGGCACCCGGCCGGTGCTGCAGTCCTGCTCGGCCGTGGCCGACTACGCCGGCACCATCCACGTGGACGCCGATCCCGACGGCCTCGACGCCGGCTGGCACATGGAGGGCCCCTTCGGCTTCGTCCAGGACCGCACCAACGACGCCGAGATGACCGTCTTCGCCGCCGGCGAATACACCATCACCTGGCAGCCGGTCGAGGGCTGGACGTCGCCCCCGGTCCTGGTGGAGACGCTGATCCTCGAGGAGGACGGCGAGATCTTCTTCGACGCCGTGTACACCGACGGCCCCTTCACCGGCCGCACGGACGGCGTGCTCGGCAACGCGGGCACGGCCGACCAGAGCGTCGCCCTGCGCGACTTCGACGGCGACGGCGACCTGGACATCGCCGTGGGCAGCCTCGGCGCCCCGGATCTGCTGATGATCAACGGCGCGGGCAGCTTCACGGCCTCCACGCAGCCCATGCTGGCCGGCAACGACTCCACGGTCCACCTGGCCTGGGGCGACATGGACAACGACGGCCACCCCGACCTGTACTCGGCCCGCCAGGGCGAGGCCAACGTCCTGCTGCGCAACGACGGCGCGGGCGGCTTCACCGACGCGACCTTCGGCGGCCTCGGCGACGCCGGCCCCGCCAGCGGCGCGTCCTGGGTCGATTTCAACCGCGACGGCAAGCTCGACCTGTACCTGGTCAACACGGACGCCGCCGACGCGCTGCTCACCAACCTGGGCGAGAACGCCGGCACGTACTACTTCTTCCCGCACGGCTGGGGCCCCGAGAGCGCGGGCAAGTCCGCCGTCTGGGGCGACTACGACGACGACGGCGACCAGGACTACTACCTGCTCAACAGCTACGAGGCCAATGAGCTCTACGAGTTCGATGGCAACAACACCTTCTGGGAGGCCAACATTCCCGTCCTGCTGGAGGACGTGGGCGGCGGCGCCGGCGCGGCCTGGGGCGACTACGACAACGACGGCGACCTGGACCTCTACTTCACCAACTACGGCTCCACCGACAGGCTGATCCGCCAGACGAGTTCGGGCTGGTCCCTGGTCGACGGCGGCCCGCTGGGCGACGAGGGCTTCGGCCGCGGCGTGGCCTGGGGCGACCTGGACAACGACGGCGACCTGGACCTGTTCCTCGCCCGTCACGGCCAGTACGACCGCTTTCTGCGCAACGACGGGGGCGGGACCTTCGTCAACGTGCCGCTGGGCATCGACGCCAGCGCCGGCCACGCCAACGGCTGCGCCCTGGGCGACATGGACGGCGACGGCGACCTCGACATCTACGTGGTCAACGACGGCGACCCGAACGTGCTGCTCGTGAACGGCATGGGCGACGGCAACCACTGGCTCCACCTCGACCTGGTCGGCGACGACTGCAACCGCGACGCCGTCGGCGCGCGCGTCAACCTGTACGCCGGCGGTCAGACGCAGATCCGCGAGGTGAACGGCGGCACCGGCTACCGGTCCCAGAACTCGCCGACGGTCGAGTTCGGCCTGGGCGCCACCGCGGCCGTCGACTCGGTGGTCGTCCGCTGGCCCTGCGGCACCGAGGAGTCCTGGACGACCCTGGCCGTGGACCAGCGGCACACCCTGGTGGAGAACGGGTCCACGACCGACGCGCCGCCCGCGGCCGTCGCGTCGCTGCGGCTGCACCCGGCCCGTCCCAACCCCTTCAACCCGCGCACCGAGGTGCGCTTCGAGCTGCCGGCCGCCGGTCGCGCCGTGCTGGAGGTCTACGACCTGGCCGGCCGCCGCGTCCGCACCCTGATCGACGGCGACCTGCCCGCCGGCCCGCACACGGCCGTCTGGTCGGGCGACGACGACGAGGGCCGTCCCGCGGCCACCGGCACCTACCTGATGCGCCTGCGCCACGCCGGTGCGATGGAGGTGCAGCGGGCCACGCTCGTGAAGTAGGACGGAGCGGATCGATCGCAGGGGACCCCGGGCCGCGGCCCGGGGTCCCCTCGTATTCCGGACTGGCCGTTCGGCGCCGATCTGCTACCCTGTCGGCCCAACGAAAGGACCGTCATGCCCCCCCAGTACGTGTACTCGATGATCGGCCTGAAGAAGATCGTCCCGCCCAACCGCGAGATCCTGCGCGGCCTGTGGCTCTCGTTCCTGCCCGGCGCCAAGATCGGCGTGATCGGCCTGAACGGCGCGGGCAAGAGCTCGCTGCTGCGCATCATGGCCGGACTGGACGAGGACTTCGTCGGCGAGGCCTTCCCGGGCGAGGGCGTCAGCGTGGGCTTCCTGCCCCAGGAACCGACCCTCGATCCGGAGAAGGACGTGCGCGGCAACGTCGAGGAGGGCGTCGCCGAGCTCAAGGCCAAGGTCGACCGCTTCAACGCCGTCAGCCAGGAGATGTGCGAGCCCGACGTCGACGACGAGGCCATGACGAAGCTCATGACCGAGATGGGGGAGCTGCAGACCGAGATCGACGCCCTCAACGGCTGGGAGCTCGACCGCACCCTGCAGATCGCCATGGACGCCCTGCGCTGCCCGCCCGGCGACGCCCGGGTCGACAGCCTGTCCGGCGGCGAGGTCCGCCGCGTGGCCCTGTGCCGCCTGCTGCTGCAGAAGCCCGACCTGCTGCTGCTCGACGAGCCCACCAACCACCTCGACGCCGAGAGCGTCGCCTGGCTCGAGCGCCACCTGCGCGAGTACGAGGGCACCGTGGTCATCGTCACCCACGACCGCTACTTCCTGGACAACGTCACCGGCTGGGTGCTGGAGCTCGACCGCGGCCACGGCATCCCCTGGGAGGGCAACTACTCCTCCTGGCTGGAGCAGAAGCAGGCCAAGCTGATGGAGGAGAAGAAGCAGGACCAGTCGCGCCTGAAGACGCTGGAACGCGAGCTGGAGTGGGTCCGCACCGCGCCCAAGGCCCGCCACAAGAAGTCGAAGGCCCGCCTGTCGCGCTACGACGAGCTGGTGGCCCAGGAGCGCGAGCTGCGCCAGCGCGCGGCCCAGATCGCCCTGCCGCCCGGCCCGCGCCTGGGCGAACTGGTGGTCGAGGCCACGGGTCTGCGCAAGGTCTACGGCGACCGCGTGCTGTTCGAGGGGCTCGACTTCGCCCTGCCGCGCGGCGGCATCGTGGGCGTGATCGGCCCGAACGGAGCCGGCAAGACCACCCTGATGAAGCTGATCACCGGCGACGAGACCCCCGACGGCGGCGAGATCCGCGTCGGCTCCACGGTGGAGATGGCCTACGTGGACCAGCTCCGCGACGAGCTCTCGGACGAGCGCACCGTCTGGGAGGAGATCTCCGGCGGCGCCGAGGAGCTGGACCTGGGCGGCCGCAAGGTCAACTCGCGCGCCTACTGCTCGGGCTTCAACTTCCGCGGCGCCGACCAGCAGAAGAAGCTCGGCACCCTCAGCGGCGGCGAGCGTAACCGCGTCCACCTGGCCAAGCTGCTCAAGTCCGGCGCCAACCTGATCATCCTCGACGAGCCCACCAACGATCTCGACGTGGACACCCTGCGCGCCCTGGAGGACGCCCTGCTCGAGTTCGGCGGCTGCCTGGTGGTCGTCTCCCACGACCGCTGGTTCCTGGACCGCATCGCCACGCACATCCTGGCCTTCGAGGGGGAGAGCGAGGCGTGCTGGTTCGAGGGGAACTGGTCCCGCTACGAGGAGGACCGGCGCGCCCGGCTCGGCCTGGACGCCGACCAGCCGCGACGGATCCGCTACAAGAAGCTGACCCGGGACTAGGCCGACGAAAAGGGCCCGGCCATGGCGGCCGGGCCCTTCGTTTCGAAGCCGCGCGTCCTACCGGAAGGCCGCCTTCACGTCCCCCCAGCTCATCTCCGCGTTGGGCGTGATCTCGTCCGCCAGCTGCAGCAGGAACTGGATGAACTCCGGCCCGACGGCCTGGTTGGCCGTCTGGTTGGGGTGGGAGTCCGTGCTGTAGTGGGAGCGCTCGTAGCTGTAGCGCAGGCAGTTGGCCTGGTCGCTGCCGTCGTCGGGGTGGGCGAGACGGTCGAAGAAATCGAAGAAGCGCACGTTGGGATGGCCGGCCAGGTACTCGGCGCTGCCGAGCCACTCGGCGAACTCGCGGGCGCGGGACGCGTCGTCGGCGTCGGTGCGCAGGCGGTGCCGCGGCGGCTGGGACATCACCACGAAGGTGTGCTGCGGGTGGTCGTCGAAGACGTCGCGCATGGCCAGATACCAGTCCTTGTACTGCTGGAGCATGGACGAGCTGTCGATGTCCGAGGCCGGGTAGCAGGACTTGAAGGCGATGATCTGGTGGTCGGCCAGGATCCGGGTCTTGGCCGGGTTGTCCGAGGTCCACAGGGTGTAGAGACCGTCGGGGTCGGTGTTGTCGTTGGGGATTCCGTAGCTGACGCCCGTGTAGTGGCCGTCGGGGTTGCGCAGGCCGATGTGGTTGTAGTCGTGATCCCAGAACTCGACCGGCTGGGCGCGGCCGATGTTGTGGAGCTCCACCGCGTCGCGAACGTTGCCCTCGTCGATGAGGTTGCGCCCCGTCGAGTGGTGCAGGAAGAAGACGTTGTGGGCGGCCAGGGCCGCGTCGCATATCAGAAGCGCCAGCAGGGCGCAGAGAATCGTCATCGTTCGCGTTCGGATCATGTCCACCTCCGGTTGCAGTGACCGCATAAGATAGCAAATCGACATGCAATTGTCCGGCCTTTAGTCCAAAAAAAGGACTGATAACGAATTTTTAATATCCATGTGCTTGAGCCGGGGAGGCTGCTCGGAGGACGGTACGGCTTATCACAAGCGAGGCAGCGGTTTGCGGTCCGCGGTGCGCGGGGGGGACGAAGAAACGGGAGAGCCGAAGCCCTCCCGTCGCTGACGTGTCATTTGAGGAGACGCGCCGTCTGACAAGGATGAAGAAGTGTAAGCTGCACATCCGTCAATGCAATCAGCGTATTCAACGTACGGATTCCCGTCAGGCGGGGCAACCCTTCCGGCTCATCTATTTTTTGCTAGAAATGCACATTGATGCCCGGCGTCAGCTTCAGGCCGCGTCGATTGTTCCCCGCCCAGTTGAGCACCCCGATCTGCACCCCGTGCAGGTGGTCGGCGTGGTTGAAGACGCCGATCTGCAGACCGGTCACGCGCTCGCCCCGGTTGTAGGCGCCGGCGGTCAGACCCGTCGCCTCCTTCGTCCGGACGTAGCCGCCGGTGATCAGGGCGCCCTCGAGTCGGTCGGCGCCCGCGCCGACCAGCGACGCGCCCAGGCCCGTGAACTCGTCCGCGCCCACGCCCAGCCCCGCGACCAGCAGGCCCGTGACGGTGTCGCCCCCGGCGCCCAGGCCGGCCAGCGCCACGCCCGTCACCTGCTCGCCGCCGGCGCCGAGGCCGCCGACGAAGAGGCCCGTGAGCTCGGCTCCGCCCACGCCCAGCCCCGCCGCGAAGATGCCGGTCAGGGATTCGCCGCCCACGCCCATGCCCGTCGCGAAGACGCCGGTGAGGTTCTCGCCGCCCACGCCGAGTCCGGCCACGTAGAGGCCGGTCAGATCGTCGCCGCCGAGTCCCAGTCCCGCCACGCCGATCCCGGTCATGTCGTCGCCGCCGAGGCCCAGGCCCGCCAGGGCGATCCCGGTCATGTCGTCGCAGCCGGCGCCCAGGCCCGCGACGATCAGGCCGGTCGCGTCGTCCGCGCCGAGGCCCAGGCCCGCGAGGCCGATCCCGCGCAGGTCGCCCACGCCCGTGGCCACGCCGTTCACGGCGATGCCGTCGAACCCCCCGTCGAAGAAGCAGTAGCCCAGGTTGAGCGTGACCCCCTCGCCGCGCTCCGCGGCCGTGCCCACCACGCCGAGCGACAGGCCGCGTATCCGGCCGGTGGGCCTGTCGTCCTCGGGCGCCCAGAGCGAGACGGTGATCCCGTCGATCCGCACGAGGTCGTGGTCGCGGGCGTTGAAGCGCAGCCCGCTGAACTCGGTGGAGTTGCCGAAGCTCAGTCCCGCGCCGCGGACCGGCAGGTCGAGGGAGCCGGCGGTCGCGACCGCGGCGAGGCACAGGACGAGCACGAGAGACAGGGCGGAACGGGGTGCGGGAGCCGGGCGCATGCGGGGACCTCCGGAAGATGGGGAGTGGTCGGCTCGAACTACGCACGGGGCGGCCCCGAGGTTACTCGAGGTCGGCGCTGGACATGAAAAAACCTCCCGCCCGAAGGGGGCGGGAGGTCTCGATTCACGCACGAAGCGTCAGACCTACCAGGCGGGACGGGGGCGACGGGGCTCGCGGGGGCGGGCCTCGTTCACCGTCAGCGCGCGGCCGGCGACTTCCTTGCCGTTCAGCTCCTCGATGGCCTTGCGGCCGCAGTCGTCATCCTGCATCGTCACGAAGCCGAAGCCGCGGGGGCGTCCGGTGTCGCGATCGTTGATCAGAGCGACCTCGTCGACCTGGCCATACTCACCGAAGAGGTCGCGGATCTCGTCTTCGGTCGAACGGAAATTGAGGTTGCCAACATAGATCTTCACTGAGACTCATCCTTTGCTTCGCCGGGGACTGACGCGGGACCGATGGAACCGAAGGCAGGACCTGGCAGGTTTGATGCTTGGGCTGTTCGTCCGCCCAACCCCGCAAAGATACCAGTTCGGGGCCATCCGCACAAGCTAGAAGCGGCTCGCGATCCGCAGCTCGACCCCCCTGAAGTCGGGCACCAGGTAGCAGGTGCCGGAGGTGCAGGCGGTGCCGCCGCGGCGGCTGCCGGCGAAGAGGGTCGCCTCGTGGGCGACGCCCGTCTGGACGGTGGCGTAGACGCCCAGCCAGCGTCGGGTCTCGTCCTCGATCACGTCGTAGGTCAGGGGGTCGTCCTGCTCGTCCGGATCGTTGGAGATCTCGGCGACCACGCCGATCGAGCCCAGTCCGGCCCGGCTCAGGCCCAGGGAGCCGAACCAGTTCTCGAACTCGTCGGTCTCGCCGAAGAGCTCGCGCTCGGCCGACTGGTATTCCAGGGCCAGGTGCAGCGCGTGCCGGTCGTCCAGGTCCCGGTCCAGCGCGCCGCCGACGGTCGTGTGGCCGGTGATGTTCTCCACCTCGTCGCGTCCGGTGGCCGCGAAGATCTCGCCGTGCAGGGCCGCGCCGGGCGGACTCTCCAGGCCCAGGAAGTTCAGGCGGTAGTCCCGCGGCTCGACGATGACGTTGACGGCGTGGGCCGCCTCCGCCTGCAGGGTCCAGTCGCCGGGCAGGGCGCCCATCAGGCTGAGCTGATGTCCGCGCTCGTCCGTCTGGAGCAGGAAGTGGGACATGCGGTTCAGCAGGTGCTGCCGCATCTCGGGCACCAGGTTGGGCGGATCGTTCACGCCCAGGGCGAAGTCGCGGTAGTCCTTGGTCTCGAAGCTCAGGCCCCAGCGGCCCCAGCTCAGCTCGGTGGCGGTGTAGAGGGCGTGGGGAGTGCCGTCGTCGGCGTCGATGCCGTCCGACAGGGGCCGCCAGCCGCGCGCCGCGTATTCCACGTACAGGGTCGCCTCGGCGCCCGCCGCGGCCAGCGCCGGCACCAGGGGCGCCAGGCGCAGGGTGGCGTCGACGGCGCCCAGCTCCACCAGGCCCGCGTCGACGACGCCCTCGGTGCGCAGGTAGCCCAGGCCCAGTCCCACGGCCCGATGCGGCCGCAGGCCGGCGCGGCCCCCGGTCACGTGCCCCTCGCGGCGGGAGAGGCCGAACTCGTCCAGGCCGTAGGGATTGTCGGGCCAGCGCGAGGGGCGGCCGGCCAGCAGGGTCGCCTCGAAGGGACCGCGGTCGACCTCGGCCACGAAGCCCTCCAGGTCGCGGCTGTCCACGTACTTGGCGCCGGGAAAGACCGCGTCCCGCACCACGCCCGGCAGCTCGAAGGCCCGGAAGAGCAGGCCGCGGCCCAGGGTGGCGTAGGCGCTGCCCACGCGCAGGTGGAGGCCGTCGCCGCGCCAGTCCACGTACTTGCGGGTGATCTCGTCGAAGGCGGCGGGGATGAAGCCCTCGTCGCGCGAGGGCCGGAAGCTCTCGGCGCGCAGGCCCACCCGCCAGGCGCCGCGGGCGTACTCCAGGTTGAACTGGTTGAAGACCTCGGTCAGCGGGTCGGCGTCGACGGCCGGGTCGCGGCCCACCTGGTAGAGCAGCAGGTTCGAGGCCCGCACCTGGCCGGCGTCCGCGTCGGCGCCGGGCCAGCCCGCCGCGGCCGGGTCCGCGACGAACGACGAGGCGAGCAGGCCCAGCGCGAGGAGCCCTTGCGCGACGGCGCGCCTCATCGCGCCGCCTCCGCGTCGCCGAGCAGCTCGGCCACCTCCTGCGCCAGCCGCTTGTCGTCGCCCTCGTGATAGCCGCGGTGGTAGGCCATCACGCGGCCCTCGCGGGAGATCAGGAAGGTCGTCGGCACCGAATCGACCCGGTAGAGGCGGGCGACCTCCTTGTCGCCGTCGACCAGCACGGGGAAGGTCAGGCCCAGGGCCCGGACGGTGGAGTTGATCTTGGGGCGGTTGCGCGGCTCGTCGATGGAGACGGCCAGGACGGTCAGTCCCCGTTCGGCGTTCGCCGTCTGGATCTCCTGCAGCGCCGGCAGGGCCTTGCGGCAGGGGCCGCACCAGGTGGCCCAGAAGTCGAGGATCACCGGGCCCCGCTCGAGGACCTCGCTCAGGGTGACCTTCTCGCCGTCGGGCGTCTCCAGGGTGAAGCCGGGCGCGGCGCCGAGGTCCTCCAGGGCGCGGGCCGGGGCCGCCTGTAGGCAGACCGCCGCCAGGACGAACATCAGGGCGATGACGACGGGGCGGTCGGTTGACCGCCCCGTCGAGAGGATCGAATGGGATCGTGACATGTCGGTTCGACTCCTCGGTGGGTCTACTTGACCAGGGTCATGAAGCGGGACTGCGTCTCGCCGCCGACCCTCAGCACGGACAGGTAGGTGCCGCTGGTCGCCGGACGACCCGTGTCGTCGAGCCCGTCCCAGCGCTCCGCGTACTCGCGCCCGGCGGCCAGGCGACCGGAGACCAGGGTGCGCACCGTGCGGCCGCGCAGGTCGGTGATGCGCAGCTCGACCGGCACGTCCCCGTCGCCTTCGAGGCTGAAGGCGAGGGTGGTCGAGGGATTGAAGGGATTGGGATAGGCCGGTGCGAGCTCGAAGCCGCGAGCGGCCGTGGGGGGCGCATCGGTCGCCAGATCGGCCAGGGCGGCGTCGATGGCGTTGCGCACACCCGTCTCGTCCCAACCCGACTGCCGGTAGGTGATGACGCCGTCGGCGTCGACCACGAAGAAGATATGGTACGTACAGGCGTAGTCGGTGCCGACTCCGGCCGCGCCCGCGTTCAGCAGACAGGGGAAGGTGATCCCGGTCACCGAGAGGAATCCGTTGACCTGGGAGACCGAGCCGTTCCACATGTCGAGGCCGAAGGCCTGGAAAGGTTCACCGGCGTAGTCGTTGCACGTGCTCTCTACGGACGGACCGTCCGCTCGACAGCCGGGTCAGCCGTAGCCGAGGAAATACAGGAGTCGGACCTGCCCGTCGTAGTCGTAGAAGGTGTAGGAGCCGCCCTGGGCGGCGTTCAGGCTGAAGTCGGCGGCCGGTTCGCCCACCTGGCCCACGGCCAGGGCGGCGGCGGGCAGGGACAGGGCGAGCAGCAGGGCGGCGGCCGTGCGGCGGATGGTGCGTGGGTTCGTTCTCATGGGACCCCCTCTGGTGCGACGCGGCCAGGTTCGACCGGCCGGGTCGTATGATCAAATAAAACATGACAAGAACAGTCCGGTTAATTTAGACGAAGCCGGGAATCATGCCAGTCTGATAGGTAGTACGGAGTGGAGATCGAAGCGTGACAGGTCTAGATATCGGTCGATTCGGACCCCGCCGCCCCGGCCGCGTCCAGGTGGCGGGAGGGGGAGTGGCTCCAGCGGGGACCGCCGACCAGACCGGACAGGAAGCCCAGCCCGGCGCCGAAATGGGAGGCGATGAAGGCCGTGACGGTCCGCGGGAAGCTCACGCCGCGCCGGACCGCCAGCCAGGCTGACAGGCCGGTCACCACCGTCGCGTAGCCCACCGCGGGCAGGGCCCACAGCTGCAGCGCCGGTCCCCAGAAGGGGATGGCCACGGGCAGCAGCAGCAGCAGCCAGAGCACGCAGAGCATCAGCGCGGTGGACAGGGGCGAGAAGTGGCGCGGGTGCTTGCGGGACATGCGCGCGCGGCCGGAGCCGTAGCGGTAGAGCTGGCGGAACAGGGCCACGAAGCCGTCGCGCGGGAAGTAGCCCACCTCGAAGTGCTGGCTGTGGTGGGCGAAGATGCCGCGCTGGTGGACCCGCAGGTTGAACTCCAGGTCCTCTCCGGCGTCGAAGGACTCGTCGATGCCGCCCATCTCGAGATAGAGATCCCGGGTGTACCCGCAGCCGGCGCTCAGGGGGGAGCAGAGATGGTCCTCGGCGGCGTAGATCTGCGAGCCGGTGTGATGGCCGAGCCAGGAGGTGCGCGCGGCGGCGGCCGCCGCCTGGTAGGGCGTCACCCCGTCGGCGATCAGGGGCTGGGGACGGGAGACGCAGAGCGCGCCCTCCTCGAAGGCCTTCACCACCTCGGCCAGCATGTCAGGGCTGCCGATGCGGCAATGCCCGTCGACGAAGAGCACCCGGGGCGCCCGGGCGTTGTCCACGCCCACGTTGCGCCCGCTGCCCGAGAAACCGGCGGGGTTCTCGAGCAGCCGGATGTTGGGATGCGCGTCCATCATCGACTTGACCTGGGCGCGGGTGTCGTCGGTGCTCATGCCGTCGACCACCAGGATCTCGTAGCGCTCGGTCGACAGCGACTGGGCCAGCAGCTGCTCGAGTACGTCCCGGATGTGGACGGACTCGTTGCGCACAGGCACCACGACCGAGAGATCTGGCTTGCCCTTGACGTCGCTCATCTGAAGATCTGCGCCTCGTCGTTGACGGATGGCTCTGATTCGCGGGCCGTGCGCATGCGTACGGATCCCCGCGGGTCTCCGAATCGGTTTCGGCCGGATCAGTCCAGACTGAAGTCTCTTTGTCCCAGGCGATTCCGGATCGTGCGCCACAGGCCCGGCCGCGCCGCGTCGGCGGCCGCCACGGCGGTGCGGACCCGGTCGTTCCAGACGCGCCGTTCCCGCAGCCGGCTCGGCACGCCGCGCAACCCGTCGCACACGGCGCGCAGCCAGGTCAGGCCGTGGCCGTCGCGCATAGCGTAATATGCCATACCGGCCAGTCCCCGCGCCAGATAGACCGTGGCGTAGCGGACGGGCATGTGCAATGCGGCGACCCAGAACAGGTTGCGGGTGTCATAGTAGTAGCGCCGCCAGCTCGTCCGACCGCCGGCGTCGTGATGGTGTTCCACGGCGACGGAGCCATCGTAGGCCACCGTCCAGCCGTTGTAAATCAGGCGATAGGCCAGCTCGACGCCCTCGTGGCTGATGAAGAGGTCCTCGCGGTACGGACCGCTCTCGGCCAGGGCGGCGGCGCGGTACGCCACCGCGCCCTCGGTGATCTCGTAGGTCTCGAAGCGGCCGTCGGCGTCGGCGAGGGGGCGGTGGTGGACCCAGTCGCGCACCGTGTCGCCGTCCGGGCGGGTCACCTTGAAGTTCAGGGCGCCCAGGCGCGGGGCGTCCGCGAACAGCTCGCGCAGGGCGGCCAGGTCCGTGTCCTCGAGGGCGAGCATGTCGTCGTCGAGGGTGACCAGGATCTCGCCGCTGGCGGCGGCTAGGCCCTCGTTGCGCGCACCCACGCCGCGGTTTTCGGGCAGGGGGATCAGACGGACGTCGGGGTATCCCTCGGCGACGGCCTCGGCGGTGCCGTCGTCGCTGCCGTTGTCCACCACCACGATCTCGAGCGCGGGATCGTCCGATCCGGCGAGCTGCGCGAGCAGGCGCAGCACCGCGGGACGGCGTTCGTAGGTGAGGATGACGACGGAGATCCGGGTCATCGCGCGACCTCCGGCGCGCCCAGATGCGTCGCGCCCCCGCCCAGGTCGTAGCCGCGCGCGCACAGCTCCGGCAGCAGCACGTCCAGCAGGGCGTGGATGTAGGTGTGGTAGTCGTGCAGCAGGATCACGTCGCCCGCGGCCACCGTCTCCAGGATGCGTTCGGCCGCGGCGCGGCCGGCGTCGTCGTCTCGGCAGCGCCAGTCCTCGGGGTCCAGGCTCCACAGCAGGTGCCGCAGGCCCTGGCGCGCGGGGGCGAAGAGGCTCGCCGGGTGCAGGCGGCCGGCGGGGGCGCGGAAGAAGCGCGACGGCGCGCCGACGGCCCGCACGATCTCGGCGCTGCAGGCGGCCACGTCGCGGACGTAGGCCGGCGGCCAGGGGAGGCGGGCGTCCAGGTGGGTCATGGAATGGTTGCCGACCAGGTGGCGACGGGCCGTCTCGCGCACCAGATCCTCGCGGCCGGCGATGCGGCGTCCCACCACGAAGAAGATCGAGCGGGCGCCGTGGGCGTCGAGGCGCTCGATCACGCCCTCGGTCACCCCGGGCGTCGGGCCGTCGTCGAAGGTGAGCAGGACGCTGCGGCCCGCCGCGCTCGGAAGGCGGCGGGTCACGAACGGCGCGGTGAGTCTGTCCTTGAGGCCAGCGGGAGCCATGACACCTCCGGGGCGACGGTCGAATCGCCCGTCAGAGATAGCACAGAGACCGGGGATCGGCCAGATAGACTTGGCGCGGCGGGGGCGCCCGCAGGCCGCATCGGGCGGGGCGCAACCGGGCGACGGCGTGCTATACTCGGCGCCCCGCCATGTCCGGGACGGCGCTCCCCGCGCCGTCCCCTCCGCGCGCTCCAGCCCTGCGAGGTGACCATGTCACGCCCATGCCGTTCGGTCCTGCACGCTCTCGCGCTCGGTCTCGCCCTCTGTCTCGCCGCGGGCGCCGTGGCGGACCCCGCCGCCCATCGTCCGGGCGAGGTCCTGGTCCTGTTCGAGGCCGGCGACGTCCCGGCCCTGGGCGCCGACGGCAGGCTGGCGGCGACGCCGGTCCTGACGGCCCTGATCGCACGGCACGGCCTGACCCGCGCGGAGCGCGTCTCGAACGGCGCCGACGCCGCCTCGACGGCCGTCTTCAAGCTGAGCGGAGATCCCGCCCGGATCGACGTCGCCGCGGCGGCCCGCGCCCTGGCCGCCGTCGACGGCGTGTGCGCCGCCTCGCCCAACCACGTGCTGGACCTCTGCGTCCTGCCAGACGACCCCATGCTCGGCACCCAGTGGCACGTCCAGCACGCGGGCGACGCGGACATCGACCTGCCCGAGGCCTGGGACGTGGCCACGGGCGACCCCGACGTGGTCGTCGCGATCCTGGACACCGGCGTGGACTGGACCCACCCCGACCTGGCCGCGGCCATGTGGACCAACGCGGGGGAGGTCCCCGGCAACGGCGTCGACGACGACGGCAACGGCTGGATCGACGACATCCACGGCTGGGACGCGGGCAACGGCGATCCCGACCCCCAGCCCGAGGTCTACCTGGAGATGGGTCTCGACGTGGGCTTCCACGGCACCCACTGCGCGGGCATCGCCGCCGCGGCCACCGACAACGCCACCGGCGTGGCCGGCGCCGGCTGGGGCTGCCGCCTGATGGGCGTGAAGGTGAACGACTCCGCCAGCGTCATCACCACCGAGGGCCTGACCGAGGCCGTGCTCTATGCGGTGGCCAACGGCGCCTCGGTGATCTCCATGAGCTTCGGCGGCACCTTCGAGGACTTCTCCTTCATGCAGGCGCTGATCGACGACGCCGTGGCCGCCGGCGTGGTCTGCGTGGCCGCGGCGGGCAACAACTCGGACGCGGTGCCCATGTATCCGGCCGCCCTCGACGGCGTGATCTCGGTCGGCGCCACCGACGACCTGAACCAGCGCGCCTCCTTCTCGACCTACGGCGCGTGGGTCGACCTGGCCGCGCCCGGCCAGCAGATCTGGTCCACCGTCCAGTCCAACTACGAGTGGGACCTGCTGACCCAGCTCCTCTTCTCGCTCTCCTACGGCTGGGACGGCGTGAACCCGTACATGTACAGCGACGGGACCTCCATGGCCTGCCCCCTGGTGGCCGGCGTCTGCGGCCTGATCCGCTCGGTGCGTCCCGACTTCACGCCGGCCGAGGTGCTCGACCGCCTGGTGGCCACCGGCGACGCGATCGTCTTCGACCAGCCCCTGGGCGTGAAGGTGAACGCCCACGCGGCGCTGGACGGCCTGGCCGCCACGGGCGCGGACGCGGCGCCGTCGCCGGTGCGACTGGTCGCCGTGGCGCCGAACCCCTTCAACCCCCGGACCGAGATCCGCTTCGCCCTGGACGCGGCCGGTCCGGTGCGACTGACGATCCATGATCTGAAAGGCGCCCGGGTGAGGATGCTGCGCGCGGGGGCGATGAGCGCGGGGGATCACGCGGTGGGATGGGACGGACGGGACGATGCCGGGCGGGCTCTGGCGAGCGGCACCTATCTGGTGCGCCTGGAGGCCGGCGGGCAGTCCGACCTCCGCCCCGCTGTGCTGCTCAAGTAGGTGTGCCTTCGAAATCGTGTTCGGCCCCGAACGAGGTCGAGCCATGGCCGCAACTTGTTGTTCCACGGTCACGATACGGCTATTTTGGGGCCGCTGAGACCGGGAGACGCGATTTCGGAGGCACAACCTGAGAGTCCTACATGTATTGACGCAGCGCCCCGCGCTGACCGGCAGCGGCGTCACCCTCGACGCCCTGTCCCGCTGCGCCGCCGCCGACGGCGTCGAGCAGCGGGCCGTCGTCGGCGTGCCCGAGGGCGCGGACTGCGCCGTGGCGGGTCTCGACCCGGACCACGTCCGCCCGCTGCGCTTCGAGAGCGCGGCCCTGCCCATGCGCGTGCCCGGCATGAGCGACGTCATGCCCTATCCCAGCACGGTCTTCTCGTCCCTGGATGCCGACGGCGTCGCGGCCTACAGGACCGCCTGGCGCGACCACCTGGCCGCGGTGCTGGACGAGGTCGCGCCGGACCTGATCCACGCCCACCACCTGTGGCTGGTCGGCGCCATGCTCAAGGATCTCGCCCCCGACACCCCCGTGATCAGCCATTGCCACGCCACCGGACTGCGGCAGATGGAGCTGTGTCCCCATCTGGCCGACGACGTGCGCCGCGGCGTGCGGCGCAACGACGTCATCGCCGTGCTGCACGGCGACCACGCCGTGCGGGTGCGCGAGGTCCTCGACCTGCCGGCCGAACGGGTGCGCCTGGTCGGCGCTGGCTATCGGGACGACCTCTTCACGGTGCGTGACGGCGCCGATCGCGGCCACCGGATCATCTACGTCGGGAAATACAGCGCGGCCAAGGGGCTGCCCTGGCTCCTGGACGCGGTCGAGACCCTCGCCGAACGTCGGCCCGATCTCGCCCTCCACGTGGCCGGCTCCGGCGCCGGCGCCGAGGCCGACGCGCTGCGCGAGCGCATGGAGGCCATGGCCCCGCGCGTGACGCTGCACGGCGCCCTCGACCAGACGGCCCTGTCCGACCTGATGAACCGCTGCGCCGTCTGCGTGCTGCCCTCGTTCTACGAGGGCGTGCCCCTGGTGCTGGCCGAGGCCCTGGCCTGCGGCTGCCGTCTGGTGGCCACCGCCCTGCCCGGCGTGGTCGACCAGCTCGCCGGCCCCTGCGGCGACGCCCTCGAACTGGTGCCGACGCCCCGTCTGATCGGCGCCGACGTGCCCGAGCCCGACGGCCTGCCCGCCTTCACGGCCACGCTCGTGGCGGCGCTCGACCGCGCCCTGGACGCGCCGCCGCCGGTCGATCCGGCCGCGGCGCTGGCCCCCTTCACCTGGTCCGCCGTGTACGCGCGGGTGCGCGCCCTGTGGACCGAACTCGTCGGAGGCGACGAACCATGATCCTGCTCGAATTCTCCATGTATCCCACCGACAAGGGCGCCAGCGTGAGCGACTACGTGAAGCGCTCCCTGGAGATCATCGACGACAGCGGACTGGCCTACCGGCTGGGCCCCATGGGCACCACCCTGGAGGGCGAGTGGGACGAGGTCATGGGCGTGGTGCGCGACTGCTACGAGCGCATGCGCGCCGACTGCGACCGCATCGCCTGCCAGATCAAGATCGACGCGCGCGTCGGCGGGCCCGGACGGCTCGAGGCCAAGGTGGATACGCTGAAAAAGAAGACCGGCCGCGACCTGAGTTCCTAGGGCGGCGGCAGGGCCGCGAGCGTGCGGGCCTTCAGCAGCACCGCGTCCAGCATCTCCGGGGTGAGACGCTTGGAGTTGGTGTTGCGCAGGCTGACGTGGTAGGTGTCGAGCAGGATGGTGCCGTCGGGCATCTCGTACTCGGCGCCGTGGCCGAACTTGTAGCGGATCTTGACGATGGGCTGGCCGCGGTTGGCCAGCAGGTCCAGATAGGCGTCGTGGCCGATCTTGCCCATGCCGATGACCACGGCCAGATCGGGGAGCGCGTCCAGGTCGTGGGCGAGCCACGGCCGGCAGGCGCGGATCTCCTGGGTGACGGGCATATTCTGGGGCGGCACGCAGCGGCAGGCCGAGGTGATCCAGAGGTCGCGCATGGTCAGGCCGTCGTCGCGGCGCTCGGTGGACGGACGGTCGGTGAAGCCGCAGCGGTGCAGGGCGGGGAAGAGGAACGCCCCGCTGGCGTCGCCGGTGAACATGCGGCCGGTGCGGTTGGCCCCGTGGGCGCCGGGCGCCAGGCCGATCATGGCGATGCGCGCGGTCGGATCGCCGAAGCCGGGCAGGGGCTTGCCCCAGTAGTCCTGGTCCATGTACGCGCGCCGCTTGTCGCGGGCCACCTGCTCGCGCCAGTTGGCCAGACGCGAACAGCGCCGGCAGGTCTCGAGCTCGGTGGGATAGGGATCGAAGTCGGCCATGGCCGCAGCATAACGGAAGCGACCCGACGATGGAAGTGGATCTGCGGCCCCCCGACTGGGCGACCCACCTGATCAGCGACCTGCACGACTGGTCCCGCGACCCCCTGCCGGTCACCGACCTCGGGCCTTTCGAGCTGCCCGACGACGCCTGGTTCGAATACGCCTGGCTCGACGCCGAGGAGACGCCCCGCGCCGATCCCGCCGGCGTGTCGGCGAACAATCCCTGGTGGGACTACGCCTGCCGCCTGGTCGGCCGCGACTGGCGCGAGGATCCCGACGTGCCCGCGTCGTCGACCCGCACCCGCCACCGCCTGCGGGGACTGCGCCTGGACTCGCGCCATCTCGGCCCCGGCCGCCGCGTCTATCTCTACTCGCCCGCGGGCGCCGACACGCCGGGTCCCGTGCTGCTGGTCCACGACGGCAAGGCCTTCTGGCACCACGGCCGCTGCGGGCCGCTCGCCGACGCCCTGCTGGACGCCGGCCGGATCCGCCCCGCGCACCTGGTCTTCCTGCAGCCCGAGTCGCGCACCCGCGAGTACGCCTTCAACCCGGCCCACGGCGCCTTCGTGGTCGACGAGCTGCTGCCGCGGCTGGCGCTGGAGATGGAGATCGCCGGCCGGCCCCGTCTGCTGGGCGCCAGCCTGGGCGCGCTGGCCGCGGCCGACCTGGCCCTGGCGCGGCCCGGCGCCTTCGCGGCGGTGGGCTCTTTGTCAGGCGCCTTCCTCATGGCGCCCGACGACGAGCCGCTGGATCCCTTCGCGGGCGGGGAGTGGCTGCTGCGACGGCTGCGGGCGGGCGACGGCCGCGATCTGCGCTGGCACCTCGACTGCGGCACCCTGGAATGGCTGCTCCCCGCCCACGAGCGCCTCTGCGCGGTCCTGGCCGGGGGCGGCTTCGACCACCGCTGCGTCGTCCGCAACGTGGGCCACAACTGGACCGGCTGGCGGAACGCCCTGCCCGGGGCCCTGTGCGGGCTGCTGGGCGGCTGAGGAGCGGGAACCCCCTGAGCGGCGCCGGGTTTGACTTGCCTGCCGCCGTACAGCATCTTTGCCGGCATCGACCCTGAACCGTTTTTCCGAGGGAGTCCATCATGCGTCGCATTCTGACCGTCGTCGTCCTGTCGTCCCTGCTGCTCTCCGGCCTGGCCCTGGCCAAGGAAAAGGTCTACGGCGAGGGCGTGAGCGAGGGCGAGTTCACCAAGATCAGCACCATCCTGGCCGATCCCAAGGCCCACGCCGGCAAGACCGTGCGCATCGAGGGCACCGCCGTCGGCGTCTGCACCCACCGCGGCTGCTGGGTCACGCTCGCTTCCGACAAGGAAGGCGAGACCATGCGCGTCAAGGTCAAGGACGGGGTCATCGTCTTCCCCAAGAATATCGTCGGCGAGACCGTGCAGGTCGAAGGCGTCTTCGCCATGAACAAGAAGGAAGAGGCCTGCGACCGGAACCACGAGGACGGGCCGCAGGTCAAGTGCACGACCCTGCTCGAGATCCGGGCCACCGGCGCTCGCGTGGACTGGAAGTAGCGGGTGACGACGTTCCGCAAGGTCTGCCGCTGGCTCCACCGCGAGCTGGGCTTCTTCGCCGTGGGTCTGACCCTGGTGTACGCGGTCAGCGGCATCGCCGTGAACCACGTCCACCACTGGGATCCGAACCACAGCAGCTATACGGAGACGTGGCATATCGAGCCGCCGGGCGTCGGGGAGACCGACGCCCTGGCGCCGCTCGTGATCGAGCGCCTGGCCCTGGACGAACCGGTCAAGGACACCTGGCGCGCGAGCCGCGATCTCTTCCAGGTCTTCGTCGAGGACGGCACCATCGACGTGAACCTGGAGACCGGCGAGGTGACCCGCCTGGGGCACCGCAAGCGGCCGGTCTTCTACGATCTGAACTTCATGCACCTCAACGTGGGCCACGCGCCCTGGACCGGTATCGCCGACGCCTTCGCCGGCGTGCTGATCATCCTGGCCCTGACCGGCATCTTCCTGGTCAAGGGCCGCCGGGGCCTGTCCGGTCGCGGCGGCGTGCTGATGGGCCTGGGCATCCTGCTGCCGCTGGCCTACGCCGTGTGGCAGAGCCTGGTCCAGCCCTGATCCGCCCATTCCGCCCGTGCGACCGGAGGTCTCCATGCGCACCATCGGCATCCGCCGCGAAGACAAGAACGAGTGGGAGCGCCGCGTTCCCCTGACCCCCGCCGACGCCGCGCGGGTGCAGGCCGAGTACGGCCACCGCATCGTCGTGCAGCCCTCGCCCATCCGGGTCTTTCCCGACGACGACTACCGCGGGCTGGGGCTCGAGGTCTCCGACGAGGCCCTCGAGGCCGACATCCTGATCGGGGTCAAGGAGATCCCGCCGGAGCTCTACCGCCGCGGCGGCGTCTACGTGAACTTCTCCCACACCATCAAGGGCCAGCCCTACAACATGCCGCTGCTGAAGCGCTACCTGGAGCAGGGCTGCTCGCTGGTGGACTACGAGCTGATCGCCGACGACCAGGGCCGGCGCCTGATCTTCTTCAGCCTGCACGCGGGCTACGCCGGCATGATCGAGTCGCTGCGCGCGCTGGGGCTGCGACTGGCCGCTGAGGGGATCGCGACCCCGCTGCAGGACGTCAAGCCCGCCTACGCCTACGCCGACCTGGCCGACGCCGAGCACCACCTGCGCACCATCGGCGACCGGCTCTGGAACGAGGGGCCGTTCTTCCTGGAGACGGGACCCGTCGTGATCGGCGTGTCCGGCTACGGCAACGTGTCCAGGGGCGCCCAGGAGGTGCTCTCGTGGCTGCCGGTGGCGACGATCTCCGTGGACGACCTGCCGCGCGCGGCCGAGGTCTCCGACGGCATGCCCCTGGCCATGTGCGTCTTCGCGGAGCAGGACATGGTGCGGCCGAAGTCGGGCGAGTTCGTCCTGCAGGACTACTACGACAACCCGGAGAACTACGAGGGCCGCTTCGAGGACCATCTCCCGCACCTCGACCTGCTGGTCAACACCATCTTCTGGACCGAGCGCTACCCGCGCCTGGTGACCAGGGCCTGGGCGGCGGAGCAGTTCCGCGGAGGCGGCCGGCCGCGGCTGCGGGTCATCGGCGACATCAGCATCGACATCGAGGGCAGCATCGAGCTGAGCCTCAAGGCCACCTATCCCGACACGCCCAGCTTCACGTACCTGCCGGCGACCGGCGAGGCCGTGGACGGCGTCGAGGGCGAGGGCCTCGTGATCATGGCGGTGGACAACCTGCCCTGCGAGCTGCCCCGCGCCGCGTCGGAGCACTTCTCCGAGGTGTTGTGGTCCATGGTGGGCGACCTGGGCCGCGCCGACTGGTCGGTCGACTTCGCGGAACTCGACCTGCCGTCGCACCTGAAGCGGGCGGTCATCGTCCACAAGGGCGAGCTGACGCCCGACTTCGCGCACCTGTCCGCGCATCTGGAATAGGAACTTGCCAGCCGACCCCGGCGCACCGATCATGCCGGGGCGGAACGCAGCGGCCCCCGAGGCCCGAACCAAAACTGTCGGAGCGGAGGAAGAACCGATGGCCAAGATGACCAAGGCGAAGATCTTCAGGGCCCTGGGCCTGACCAAGACCATGAAGGGCGCCAACTCGGGCGGCAAGTGGTACGCGAGCAGCGGCGACCTGCTGGACGTCCACAACCCGACCAACGGCGAGCTGCTGGCCCGCGTGGAGCAGGCGAGCGCCAAGGACTACGAGAAGATGGTCCGCAAGTCGCACAAGGCCTTCGAGGCGTGGCGCGACGTGCCGGCGCCCGTGCGCGGCGAGGTCGTGCGCCAGCTCGGCGAGGCCCTGCGCGAGAAAAAGGACGTCCTGGGCGCCCTGGTCTCGCTGGAGATGGGCAAGATCTACACCGAGGGCCTCGGCGAGGTCCAGGAGATGATCGACATCTGCGACTACGCCGTGGGCCAGAGCCGCATGCTGTCGGGTCCGACCCTGCAGAGCGAGCGTCCCATGCACCGCATGATGGAGCAGTGGCACCCGCTGGGCATCGTCGGCCTGATCACCGCCTTCAACTTCCCCGTGGCCGTGTGGGCCTGGAACACCGCCCTGGCCTGGGTCTGCGGCGACAGCTGCATCTGGAAGCCGTCCAGCAAGACGCCCCTGACGGCCATCGCCTGCCAGAACATCGCCAACGAGGTGTTCAAGAGGAACAAGGTGCCCCAGGGCGTGTCCTGCGTGATCGTGGGCCGCGGTTCGGTGATCGGCGAGAAGCTGGTCGGCGACCACCGCGTGCCGCTGATCTCCGCCACCGGCAGCACCCGCATGGGCCAGCGCATCGGCGGCGTGGTCGGCGCGCGGCTGGGCCGCACCATCCTCGAGCTCGGCGGCAACAACGCCCTGATCATCAGCGAGAAGGCCGACCTGACCGGCGCGCTCGCCAGCGCCTTCTTCGGCGCCGTGGGCACCGCGGGCCAGCGCTGCACCTCCACGCGCCGCCTGATCATCCACGAGTCGATCTACGCCAAGTTCGTCTCGAAGCTGAAGGCCAACTACAAGAAGGTGCGCATCGGCGATCCCCTCGACGCCAAGACGCTCATGGGGCCGTTGATCGACGAGACGGCCGTGGCCGACTACGAGAACGCCCTGAAGGCCGTGAAGAAGGAGGGCGGGAAGATCCTCTTCGGCGGCAAGGTGCTCTCGCCCTTCGGCGCCCGCACCTTCGTGCAGCCCACCATCGTGGAGATCGACAACAGCGCGGAGATCGTGCAGACCGAGACCTTCGCGCCGATCCTCTACGTCATGAAGTACAAGACCATCGACGAGGCCGTCGCCCTGCACAACGACGTGCCCCAGGGCCTGTCGTCGGCCATCTACACCGACAGCGTGGCCGAAGGCGAGCGTTTCCTGAGCTTCAAGGGCAGCGACTGCGGCATCGCCAACATCAACATCGGCACCTCGGGCGCCGAGATCGGCGGAGCCTTCGGCGGCGAGAAGGAGACCGGCGGCGGACGCGAGTCCGGCTCGGATTCCTGGAAGGCCTACATGCGCCGCCAGACCAACACCATCAACTGGGGCGGGGAGATCCACCTGGCCCAGGGCGTGGAGTTCGAAGCCTAGATCGACCTCGATTCGACGGGAACGGGCCGGCCGCGAGGTCGGCCCGTCTTCGTTGTGCCTCCGGCGCCGGCCGTGATATCCTCGCCGCCACGGACGACGAACCGGCGGAGGGGACATGCAGGCGCGACAAGACTGGCGGGACGACCTGGATCGCATCTGGCCCGATCTCAAGACCATGGGCCAGGAGACCTACGCGGGCTTCGAGACCCTGATCCGCAACCGCGTGCGCGACGTGCTGCTGGTCGCCAGCCTCTACGACGCCTTCACCCTCGAGGAGGGCGGCCGGCTGACCGAGCTGCTGCTCAGCGAGTACCGCGAACTGAACCTGAGCTCCTCGCCCCACTTCACCCGCGCGACCACCGGCGAAGAGGCCCTCGAACTCATCGAGGCCAACGATTTCGACCTGGTCATCACCATGACCCGCATCGGCGAGATGGACGCCTACGAGTTCGCCCGCCGCACCCGCGAGCTGGACGCCGACCTGCCCCTGGTCGTGCTGGGCTACAACGTCCGCGAGCTGAAGCCCCTGCACGACGCGCCGGACGATCCCATCGACCTGAGCTTCGTGTGGACCGGCGACGTGCGGCTGCTGCTGGCCATCATCAAGTGCGTCGAGGACCGGCTGAACGTGGCCGAGGACACGCGCCACGGGGACGTGCGCTGCATCATCCTGGTGGAGGACTCGCGCCGCTTCTACTCGGCGTACCTGCCCCTGATCTACACCGAGGTCATGCGGCAGACCCAGTCGCTGATGGCCGACAGCATCAACCTCTCCCAGAAGCTGCTGCGCATGCGTGCGCGGCCCAAGATCCTCTTCGCCACCGATTTCGAGGAGGCCTGGTCCCAGTACGACACCTACCGCCAGTACGTGCTGGGCGTGGTCACCGACGCGCGCTTCCCCTGGGGCGGGGAGCACCGCGAGGACGCGGGGGTGGAGTTCGTGCGCCGCCTGAAGGCCGACGACCCGACCCTGCCGGTGGTGGTCCAGTCGTCGCGGCCCGAGAACCGCGAGCGGGCCCTGGCCGAGGGCGCCGCCTTCATCGACAAGCGGTCCCCGCGCCTGCTCGAGGACCTGCGCACCTTCATGCGCCGGCATTTCGGCTTCGGCGACTTCATCTTCCGGCTGCCGGACGGCACCGAGGTCGGCCGCGCCCACAACACGCGCGCCCTGATCCGGGAGATCTCGCGGGTGCCGCCGGCGTCGCTGGACTACCACGCCGCCCACGACCACTTCTCCAACTGGTTCCGAGCCCGCACGCGCTTCGGCCTGGCCAACCTGATCAAGCCCCTGCGCGCGAGCGAATTCGAGTCGGTGGAGGACCTGCGCAGCTACATGGTGAAGACCTTCTCCTGGCACCGCGACCAGTCGCGCCTGGGCGTGATCGCCGACTTCTCGCTGAACGACTTCGACCTCGCGGGCTCGGTCTTCACCCGCATCGGCACCGGCGCGCTGGGGGGCAAGGCCCGCGGCCTGGCCTTCATGAACAAGGTGCTGAACCGTCCCGACCTGAAGGACCGGTTCCCGGAGGTGGAGATCTCCGTGCCGTCGACGGCGGTCGTCGCCACCGACGTCTTCGACGAGTTCGTGGACGGCTCCGGCCTGCGCGACCTGGCCCTGGGCGACCTCTCCGACGCCGAGATCGCCGCGGCCTTCCTGGAGGTCAAGCTGCCCCCGTTCATCTACGAGGACCTGCGCGTCTTCCTGCGCGAGGTGGACTACCCCCTGGCCGTGCGTTCCTCGAGCCTGCTGGAGGACGCCCAGCACCAGCCCTTCGCCGGCGTCTACCGCACCTACATGATCCCCAACAACCACGAGGATCCGGCGGTGCGCCTGGATCAGCTCTGCGACGCCATCAAGCTCGTCTACGCCTCCACCTACTACCACGGCGCCCGCTCCTACCTGGCCGCCACCAACAACCGGGTGGAGGAGGAGAAGATGGCCGTGGTGATCCAGCGCGTGGTGGGCCGCCGCCACGAGGACTGGGTCTATCCGAACTTCGCGGGCGTGGCCCACTCGACCAACCACTACGCCACCGACACCATGCGCCAGGAGGACGGCGTCTGCCTGGCCGCCCTGGGCCTGGGCCGCACGGTGGTCGACGGCGGCCAGTGCCTGCGCTTCTCGCCCCGCGAGCCCCAGCGCATCCTGCAGTTCACCACCGTCGAGGACACCCTGCGCAACAGCCAGTCCCGCTTCCAGGCCCTGCAGGTGGGCGACCCGGGGGCCTACCCGGACCCGGACGAGGAAGCCAACTTCGTCTGGCTCGACCTCGACGCGGCCGAGCGCCACGGCACCCTGGCGCCGGTCGGTTCGGTCTACATGCCCGAGAACGAGGCCATCTACGACGGCATCGGCCGCGCCGGACCGCGTCTGGTCACCTTCGCCCACGTGCTCAAGTCGGACCTGTTCCCCCTGGCGGACATCGTCTCCTTCCTGCTGGAGCTCTCGCGCCGTTGCATGAGCTGCGAGGTGGAGATGGAGTTCGCGGTCAACCTGGCCGACGGCGACGCGCCCCCCGAGTTCGGTCTGCTGCAGGTGCGGCCCCTGGCCGCCGACCTGGCCGCGCCGGACGTCTCGGACGGGATCTACGAGTCGGACGACGCCCTCGTGGCGACCCGCCTCGCCCTGGGCAACGGCCGCTACGACGACATCCGCGACGTGGTGCTGGTCGACCGCGAGCGCTTCGACCGGGGCCACACCCGCGAGATCGCCCGCGAGGTGGGGGAGCTGAACGACCGCCTGCAGGCCGAGGGCCGGCCCTACCTGCTGATCGGTCCCGGCCGCTGGGGCTCCTCGGACCGCTGGCTCGGCGTGCCGGTGGACTGGACCCAGATCGCCGGCGCCGCGGTCATCGTCGAGACCGACCTGGAGGAGTTCAAGGTCACCCCCAGCCAGGGCACCCACTTCTTCCAGAACCTCACGGCCTTCCGCGTGGGCTACATGACGGTCAACCAGACCAGCGGCGGCGGCATACTCGACTGGGACTGGTTCGAGGCGCAGCCGTATCTCGCCGAGACGGCCCACCTCAGGCACATCCGGCTTGACGATCCGTTGCCCGTGTTGATCGACGGTCGCAGCGGCCGCGGCGTCGTGCTGTGTCCCGACGCTTGAGGGCCCTCTGGAACCCCTTGTAACTCAAGCCATTGCAGCGCGTTCTGCGCCAAGCGAATTTATCTTGCCAACTCTTTAACGATTTCTAGATTTGAGGCAGAGACGAGGAACGCCCCACGAGGGTCGTTATTAGCACTTTCTCAGACACGGGAGAGCAGACATGGCAGACGGATTCAAGGCCTTCATGGAGCACGTCGTTGCGAAGAACCCCGAGCAGGCCGAGTTCCACCAGGCCGTCGATGAGGTCGTGGAGTCGCTGTGGCCGGTGCTGGACAAGCGCCCCGAGCTGCGCAAGGCCAAGATCCTCGAGCGCATCGTCGAGCCCGAGCGCGTGATCATGTTCCGCGTCCCCTGGCTGGACGACAACGGCGACGTGCAGGTCAACCGCGGCTTCCGCATCGAGATGAACAGCGCCATCGGCCCCTACAAGGGCGGC
>CAZSNA010000042.1:0-30248 GCA_964607825.1 uncultured Fibrobacteraceae bacterium
AGGGAAGTACCGAGATCGGGATGATCACCAATCCAGGCTCTCTCCACGACGATATCCGGGGCTGGATCGCCAAAGTCTTGGAACCTGGCCTCAAGAGGATATCACATCAACCGCAGTCTCGATCCAGGGCTCCCAAGCCGAGATCCACTCCGAAGGCTACTGGTGGGAAGGGACCTAGGGGACTCTGTATTCGATGTGGCACAGCGATCCCTCTGAACATCGAACGGCCGTACTGTCTCGAGCATTATCGTATCTGGGAGCAGTACAGGAACCCGAATTATGAAGAGAAGGTCTGCCACTCGTGCGGTAAAACGGGCAAGCCGACGATGGCAAAGCCTGTTTGCTACGAGTGCTACAAGAAACACCGGAAGTAGAAAAGCATCAGAATAGGCCGGTCCCAGCCTCAGGATGATAGGCCAGCCCCTCCACACTCCCCTGACTCACCCCAACCGGTTCCCCTTGCCTTGTTGAGATAACGGAGGCCGATTCACCAACCTGAGTGATCTTGGGGGCGCGGATAAACACACCACTGATAGGTGATTCCACTCTGATATCGATAACCTCTCCAATAAACGACTCCACCTGCCTCCCATACCCATTCCTCCGCACCGTGACATCCAGCAGTCCTAGCGGCACCACCCCATGATCCCTCTCCTCCTCCTCGATCCGAGCCGCCAGCAAAATCAACCCCGCACAAGTCCCCAGAATCCCCTTCCCATCCGCCGCGAAATCCAAGATAGCCGACCTAAGCCCCGACTTATCCAACAGCCGAGACATCGTCGTACTCTCCCCCCCAGGAATGATCAAACTCCGCACCCCCGCCAACTCCCCCGGCCGCCGCACCCGCACATGCCCCACCCCCTGCCGATCCAACGCCTTCTCATGCAGCTCAAAATCCCCCTGCAGGGCCAACACACCGACGGGAAGCTCGCTCATCTCCAGCACTCCTGATCTATCCTCAAAACCTCACCACCACGTGGTGGTGTTTCAGAGTCATCCATGAAAAACGCCCGGCCCGGATACCCAGGCCGGGCGCAGCGCGAAGGCACGGGGATCGCTACCAGCCCCGACTCGCCATCTTCTCCTCTTCAGGCATGGACGCTACATCCAGCCCCTCCATGGCCTCGCCGAGGTCCATGCTGATCTCCAGCAGCTTCTGCGGGTCATCATAGTAGGTGACCGCCTGCACGATGGCCTCGGCCCGAGGCTTGGGATCATCACTCTTGAAGATCCCGCTGCCCACGAACACCGTCTCGGCCCCGAGCTGCATCATCAGACTCGCATCCGCAGGCGTAGCCACCCCACCAGCCGCAAAATTCGGTACCGGCAGCTTGCCCAGCTTGGCTGTCTCCAGAACGATGTGATACGGCGCTCCGAGGTTCTTCGCCTCCGCCATCAACTCGTCCTCCCGCAGCACCGTCAGCCGCCGGATCGACTCCTGCACGGTCCGCATGTGCCGCACCGCCTCCACGATGTTCCCGCTCCCGGCCTCCCCCTTCGTCCGGATCATCGCCGCACCCTCGCCGATGCGCCGCAGCGCCTCGCCCAGATCACGGCACCCGCACACGAACGGCACCTTGAACGGCCACTTGTCCACGTGGTTCTTCTCGTCGGCCGGGGTCAGCACCTCCGACTCGTCGATGAAGTCGATCCCCAGCGCCTCGAGGATCTGCGCCTCGGCGAAGTGGCCGATGCGGCACTTGGCCATGACCGGGATGGAGACCATGTCCTGGATCTCCTTGATCATCTTGGGCTGGCTCATGCGGGCGATGCCGCCGTCCTTGCGGATGTCGGCGGGGATGCGCTCGAGGGCCATCACCGCGACCGCGCCGGCCTCTTCGGCGATCTTGGCCTGCTCGGCGTTGGTCACGTCCATGATGCAGCCGCCCTTGAGCATCTCGGCCAGGCCGACCTTCAGCTTCATGCGCTCCTGGATCTTCTCGTCGCTCCACGGTGTGCTCACGGCGCACCTCCTTTATCGCTAATACGCTTGTGCGAACAGGACTCGCTTCTGACTGGGCTTGCCGCAACGGATGCAGGCGCCCGCTTCCTCTTCCGCGTCGAGCGGAATGTTCCGGATGGTGACCTTGGTCTCGTCCTGGATGGCCTCCTCGCACTCGGTGTCGCCGCAGTGGTGGCAGTGCGAGAAGCCGCCCTCGTTGTTGTAGAGCTGGGTGAACTCGTCCCAGGTGTCGAGACGATGGGTGTTCTTGGTGCGGCGCTCGACGGCAGCCTCGAACAGTTCGCGCTGGATGCGGTCGAGGGCGTCCGCGACGGCCTCGGCCAGCCCGGCCATCGGCACCGTGCCCTTCTCGCCGTCGTGGCGCGTGGCCAGGACGCAGACGTCGTTGGCAATGTCGCGGGGGCCGAGCTCGATGCGCACGGGCACGCCCTTGCGCTCCCACTCGCCGAACTTCCAGCCGGGGCGCATGTTGTCGCGATCGTCCACGTGCACGAAGCCGGCCACGGGCTTGAGCGTCTCGGCCAGTTCGGCGGCCTTCTCCATGACCAGGGCGCGTTCCTCGTCCTTCCGGAAGATCGGCACGATCACGACCTTGCGCTGCGCCACCTTCGGCGGCAGCACCAGGCCCTTGTCGTCGCTGTGACACATGATCAGGCCGCCGATCAGGCGCGTGCTCACGCCCCAGCTCGTGGCCCACACGTAGTCCTGGCCGCCCTCGGCGTCCTGGAACTTCACGTCGAAGGCCTTGGCGAAGTTCTGGCCCAGGTCGTGGCTGGTGCCGGCCTGCAGGGCCTTGTTGTCCTGCATCATGGCCTCGATGGAGTAGGTCTCCACGGCGCCGGCGAAGCGTTCGCGCTCGGTCTTGATGCCCTGCACCACCGGCATGGCCATCACGTCCTCGGCGAACCAGCGGTAGCACTCGAGCATGCGCAGGGTCTCCTCGCGCGCCTCCTCGGCGGTGGCGTGGGCGGTGTGGCCCTCCTGCCAGAGGAACTCGGTGGTGCGCAGGAACAGCCGCGTGCGCATCTCCCAGCGCATGACGTTGGCCCACTGGTTGATCAGCAGGGGCAGGTCGCGGTAGCTCATGATCCACTTGCGGTACTGGTTCCAGATCACCGTCTCGCTGGTGGGGCGGATGATGAGCTCTTCCTCGAGCTTCGACGCCGGGTCGGGCTCCACGCTGGGCTTGCCGTCCTGGGTCACCGAGCGCAGGCGGGAATGCGTGACGATGGCGCATTCCTTGGCGAAGCCCTCCACGTGCTCGGCTTCCTTGGCGAGGAAGCTCTTGGGGATCAGCAGCGGGAAGTAGGCGTTGACGTGGCCCAGCTCCTTGAACCGGTCGTCGAGCTGGCGCTGCATGGTCTCCCAGATGGCGTAGCCGTTGGGACGGATCACCATGCAGCCGCGCACGGGGCTGGCCTCGGCCAGCTCGGCCTGGGCGATCACGTCCTGGTACCAGCGCGAATAGTCGTCGCTGCGCTTGCAGATGTCGGCCATGGGGGTCCTTTCCCCTGTTCTTGACGGAATACGGTATTTGGGCGGCGGAAACCGTCGCCGGGGGACAAGATAACACCTGGATCCCGATGGGGAAAGCTAGGCTCTGTCTGATAATCCTCGGACCGAGCCAGGGACATCGATTCGGTTTGAGACCGAGGCGCGAACCGCAGCCGCAGCCATAGCTACGGCGAGGATTCGCAACGAAGGACTCGAGCCGAAGCGACGTTCATGGCGACGGGAGAGGATTGTCTGACAGAGCCTAATCGTAAGTGGCCTTTAAGGCGCTCCAGCGCATGGGCGCATCGACCAGGGTGCCCGTGACGACGACCTCCGCCTGCAACTCGAACTCGTTCAGCACCAGATCGCCGATGATCTGGCGCTCGCGGACGATCACCGGCCAGGTGCCGACCGGCAGCGGGCCGTGTCCGACCTCGAACTCCGCCGGCGCGATCACCATGATGCAGTCCCAGAGTCCCGGGTCATAGAGCTCGTAGTCCACGCGCAGAACACCGCCCTGCAGGTAGGCCGCGACGTTGCGCACCTCGTAGCAGGGCGTGGGCATGGTCAGGTCGACATGGAGGACGAGCGGGTCGCCGGAACCGGGGTTCGCCGGCCGGACGGACAGGGCGTCGGGATAGGCGCCAGCCGCGGCGGCCAGCAGAAGGATGGACAGGCACGTGAGGGCGGTCTTCATGGGGGCCTTCCTTCGGTATGGACAATGTAGGGAAGGCGGGGGGTCAGGTCAATGTGGCGAGGAACTGGAGCAAGGACTTGTAGATGTCCTGCCGCGAGCCCAATCGGATGATGAAAATGAAGAGATCGCCGGCGTCGATCCGGTAGACGACCCGGTACTTGCCGATCCGAAGACGCCGGAAGGCTTTGAAACGGCCCTTCATCGCTCGGCTGGCGGGCGGAGTCGGGTCATGGGCGAGATGCAGGATGGCGCGAGAGATGCGGCGACGATGCACACCCGTGATCGATGCCAGGTCCTTTTCGGCCCGATCCGTGAAGCGGATCCTGTAGGTAGGACGGCTCATTCCTCGTCGAGCGGGCCGAAGACGTCCTCGACAGGCACGGTCTTGGACGGATCGAAGTCCTTCATGGCCTCCTCGATCAGCATCTGGTCGACCTTGTCCTCGATCATCTCGAGCAGTTCGATGTCCTCGAGCGGCACCAGCGCCGCCATGTCCTTGTCGTTGCGGTGGATCATGATCCGGTCCTTGCCGAACGAGACCTTGTTCAAGGCCTCGGAGAAGTTCTTCCGGGCCTCGCTGACCGACATCCTGCACATGGGGCGCCTCCTTGTACGTCTTGTACAACTTGTACATTATATACCAAGTGGAGACGCGGCACAAGCCCCTTGATGCCAGGAGTAGACCAGACTCGAAACCACTGCAGATCAAATAGTTACGTGATAGCCCCGGCAACCCGCGGCGTCATGCGCTCAACACCCCGAGTTAACACGTGTACACGATCATGTCCCGGGTGCGGGTCCGATATCCCCTCAGAACCGATACACCAGCCGCGCCGTCCCGAAGCCCAGCTTCTGGTCGTCCATCTCCTCCGTATGATTCTCCGGCATGTAGCTCCCCATCACGTCCAGCCGCAGGTCCTCCGTCACCTCCACCCCCGCCATCAGCCACACCTCGACGTAGGTGAAGTCGGTGTACAGGGAGAACTCCTCCACGCCTCCCGCCCCGACCACCGTCTCGGTCTCGTCGTAGTCGCGCTTGCCGATCTCCAGGGTGAGGCTGCCGGAGAAGCCGTCGGCGAAGTGGTCGAGGCCGCCGCGCACGCCCTGCTGGGCGTACGACTCCCCCTCCGAGCCCGAGGCGAGCGACTCGTAGGCCGCGCCGACCCGCCAGGCCGGGCCGAAGACGCCGCCGCCGGTCAGGGCGAGGTCGGCCTCCCAGCGGGTCTGGTCGGTGTAGGCGCCCCATTCGACGTCGTAGACCCAGGCCTCGTGGGCCAGGTCGCCGATCAGGCGCAGGTCGGCCTCGTTCAACGGCAGCGAAGTCTCGACGCGGGTCCAGTGGCTCCAGGACGAGGGGCGGAAGGCCGGGTTGGCGATCTTGCGGCGCTCGGTGCGGTGGTAGACGCGGGCGGTGGGCGAGAAGAAGGCGTTGTGGTCGTACTCCAGCTCGAAGCCGGCGCTGTCGCGGTCGATCTCGCTGGAGTCGGGATAGGCGCGGGCGCCGGTGCGGAATCCGGCGCGCCAGCGGCGGGTCGCGTCGCGGCCGGACTTCAGGTACGCGGCGACGTTCAGGTCGTGGCGGTCGGCTTCCAGTTCGGAGGGCGTGGCGTATCGGGTCAGCGAGGCCCAGCCCTTGAGCTCGGCGGCCAGGGCGCCCTGGGGCGAGACGATCCAGCGGCCGTTCAGGTCTCCCTCCACGCTGTCGCTGGTCAGGTAGTAGTCGCTGCGCGGGTCGTACCAGGTGGCGCGCAGGTCGCCGTCGAAACGGAACGTTGTCAGACGCCGGTCGGGCTTGTAGGTGTAGCCCCATTCGCAGCGTGCGCGGTGCCGCTCGGAGCCGGCCGAGAGCTGGGGGCGTATCAACCAGCCGTGTCGGGGTTTTCCCGAAGACCGGCCCTCGGCCGCGAGGGTCAGGTCGAAGTCGCTGATGGTCTCGGTGGTGTCGGACAGGGAGAGGGCGTAGGTCTGGATGTAGGTGTCGTACCCGGTGCTGAGGCTAGGCTCCCAGATAAACCCGTCCGCCGGGTTGCGCTGTCGGGCGAGGGGTGCAGCGTCGTTCGACCCGGCGGACGGTAGTTCTTTCGCGGCAACGAGTAAGGAATATCCTGAACTCGTATGTGTCACCAGACTAACATTGTGGTTACAAGATGTCAATACGAAATCGTTCCCGCCCTGGACGGCGGGAACGACGGCGACACAGGCGATCGCGAGACCGCATGCGGCGCGCAGGATCACCGTGTCCTCTCGGCGGCCTGGCGCTGCAGGTTCAGGGCGGTGCGGATCCGGCGCAGGGCCTGTTCGAGCCGGCCCTGCTCCAGGGACTGCTGCGCCTGGTCTCGCAACTCGCGGGCGCGGTCGAGCAGACGGGCCGCCTCGGGATCGCCCGAGGCCTGCACCTGCTCGGCCACCACGGCCTGCTGATCGTCGAAGCGTTCGATCTGGTTGCCGATGCCGTCGGCGTCCGGCGCGGGTCCGAGCTGGCGCAGCACGGCCTGGGCCTGTTCACGGGCCTGTCTGGCCAAGCGCAGGGCCAGCAACGGACGCTGCTCGGCCAGGGCCTGCTGCGAGCGCTCCAGGTTCTCCCGTGCCCGCTCGAGCAGATCCTGCAGGGCGGGGTCGTCCACCTCCGCCAGCCGCTCGCCGGCCAGGGCGATGAGCTCGGCGGTGCGGTCGATCTCGTTGGTGATCCGCTCGAGATCGCCGCTCTCGAACAGGATCTGCACGGCCCGCTTGAGGTGCGCCTCGGACTGGCGCAGCAGGGCGAGGGCCTGGACGTACTGGGTCTGGGCGTGGAGTTCGCGGGCGCGCTGGAAGAGCTCCGCGGCCTCTTGGACGAAGCGCATGGCCTGGGCGTTGCCCGTCTCCTGGGCGCGATCGCGGGTCCGCTCCCAGAGCTCCCGCAGATACTCGATCCGCTGGCGCAGCTGCTCCTGGCTGATGAGCGAGGCCCGGGCGAGGCGCTCGGCCTCGCGGGCCTGCTCGCGGGCGCGCAGGGAGACGCGCACCGCGAACACGGGGCGTTCCTGGGTGAGCAGCTGATGGGCCTGCCGCTGCTTGTGCTTGGCGTCCTCGAAGATGCGGCGGGCCTGCTGGCTGTCGCATTCCTGGATGAGGGGGACGATGTCCAGGAGGATCTCGTCGGTGCGCGCGAGCACCTCGGCGGCGTCCTCGGCGTAGGCGGTCTGGGCCGCGGCCCGGGACGTCGCGCCGACGGCGACGAGGGCCAGGACGGCCAGGATGACGATGCGCCGATTTATGGTCAGTAGCCTGCGTGTCATGGCTCGATTCCTTGTTGAGGTTGGACTCGCAGGGTGTGGAGCAACCTGCGGGCCAGGGCCTCTACAGAAACATCAATCCGTATCTTGCGCGTCTTCAACAAGTTGACGGCGCCGCGGCTTCTCGTACCCGGAACACGGCTGTACCTGACGGTACAACCGCACCCCGCTGTCCATCAGGACGTTTCCCCGTCGCCGTCCAGCCCCAGCAGCTTCAGACGCGAGTACAGCGTGCGCCGCGTGATGCCCAGCAGCTTGGCCGCCTGGCTCTTGTTGCCGTCGGCGCGCTTCAGGGCGGTGCGGATCAGTCGGCGTTCGTGGGTCTCCAGATTGAGGTCGGCGTCGGACGCGGCTTCGTCGCCGCCGCGGGCCGGCCTCAGGTCCAGCATGACGTGGTCGGGCGTCAGGTCGCCGGGCCCCGCCAGGATGTGCGCCCGCTCCATCACGTTGCGCAGCTCGCGCACGTTGCCCGGCCAGCCGTAGGCGCGCAGCTGCGGCGCGACGCCCCCGGGCAGAGCGGCCGAGGCCCGACCGAGGCCCTTCAGGAAATGCAGCGACAGCGCCTCGAGGTCGTCCAGCCTGTCACGCAGCGGCGGCACGTCCACGGGGATCACGACCAGTCGGTAGTACAGATCCTCGCGGAAGGCGCCTGCGGCGATGGCGTCCTCCAGTGGACGGTTGGTGGCCGCGAGCACGCGCACGTCCACGCGGCGCTCGCGGGGATCGCCCACCCGGTTGATGCAGCGCGATTCGAGCACGCGCAGCAGCTTGGCCTGCACGCCGGCGCCGGACTCGCCGATCTCGTCCAGGAACAGGGTGCCGCCGTCCGCGGCCTCGAAGAGGCCCTCCTTGTCGGCGTCGGCTCCTGTGAAGGCGCCCTTCCGGTACCCGAAGAGCTCCGACTCGAGGAGCGTCTCCGGGATGGCCGCGCAATTGACCGCCACGAAGGGCCCCTCGGCGCGCGTGCTCCCCTCGTGGATGGACCGCGCCACCACCTCCTTGCCGGCGCCGCTCTCGCCGCGGATCATCACCGTGGCGTCGCTGGGCGCCACGCGTTCGATCAGGCCGCGCAGCTCGGCCATGGGCGCGCTGTCGCCGATCAGGTTGGTCGACCCGGCCAGGGCCTTCACCTCGCGACGCAGGGCCCGGTTCTCGCGCTGCAGGCTGCGACCGTCCAGGGCGCGGGTCACGGCCACCTTCACCTCGCCGGTCTTCCAGGGCTTCTTGATGTAGGTGAAGGCGCCGCGTTCCATGGCCTCCACGGCCGTGTCGTACTCGGCGTAGGCGGTGATCATGATCACCGGCGTGTCGGGGCTGTCGGACTTGACGGCGTCGATGATCTGCATGCCGTCGACGGGCTCCATGCGCAGGTCGGTCAGGACCAGGTCGAAGCTCTGCTCGGCGAGGGTCTCCAGCGCGGCCCGGCCGTTGTCGAGCTCCACGACCTCGTGCCCCTCTCCCTCCAGCTGGAATCGCAGCAGCTGCGTGTTGCGCTGCTCGTCGTCGACCACCAGGATGCGGGCCATGTCAGTCCTCCGTGTGCAAGGGGATGCGGACGGTCGCCGCGGCGCCCGGCCCATGGGACCGGTCGCGCAGGGTGATGTCCCCGTCGTGATCATCCACCACCTGGCGCACCACGGCCAGCCCCAGGCCGCTGCCCTTCTCCTTGGTGGTCAGGAACGGCGAGAAGGCCTCGTCCTCGTCGAGATCGCCCAGGCCCGTGCCCTCGTCCAGGATCTCCAGGACGGCGCGGCCGCCCTCGGCGCGCAGGCGCACCTCGACGCGGCCGCCCTCGGGCATGGCGTCGCGGGCGTTGAGCAGCAGGTTGAGCAGGACCTGCTGGAGACTGGGGCTGTCGCCCCGGATCGTGACGGCGTCCTCGGGCAGGTCGAAGCCGAGCTCGACGCCGGCGTCGCCGAGTTCCTGTCGGGTCATCTCGGCGGAACGCCTCACCAGCCGCGCCAGATCGAGCGGTTCGAACTCGCCGCCGGCGCCCGCCTTGCCGAAGGTCAGGTAGCGGGTGAGGATGCGGTCGAGCCGATCGACCTCCTCGGGAATGTAATCGAGGGTCGGCAGGTCGACGCCCGCCTTGCGCAGCGCGTCCGCCTGCATCTCGCCGGCGCCGCGGATGATGCCCAGCGGGTTGCGGATCTCGTGGGCGATGCCGGCGGTCATGCGGCCCATCATGACCAGGTTCTCCTGGCGCATCATCTCGGCGCGGGCGCGGGCCACCGACCGCTGCTGTCGCGCCAGCACGATCGCCATCACGCTCAGGAAGGCCATCACCAGCGCGGCCGTGACCCAGGCGGCGCGGCGCAGGGCGGTCAGGGCGTCGAGGAAGTCGGCCTCGGCCTCGGCGGTGATCACGCCGGCCACCCGCCCGGTGGTGTCCCAGACCGGGGCGTGGGCGCTCTTCTGGACCACCTCGCCGGCCCGATAGAGCCGCCCGGGCGTGGTGAAGCCTTCCTGGGCCGACGCCACCGCCGCGGGATCCAGGTCCCAGTACACGTTGAAGTCGCCCTTGGACTGGCGGCGCACCGCCGAGACGATCACGAAGCCGTCGGCATCGCAGAGGGTGAGCTCGGACAGGTCGTTCTCGCGCCGCACCTGCTCCAGCCGCGAACGCAGCCAGAGGAAGTCGAGGGTCTCCTGGGGATCGTAGCTCCAGACCTTGAGGGAGTCGCCGTCCACCAGGTAGGACGCGGTGACGGCCACGCCGGCCAGGCGCGCGCCCAGGGCGTCGTCCAGACTGTCGCGGGATTCGCGGTAGAGGTGGGACAGGGCCAGGGCGACGGCGATCAGGATGGCCACGTAGGCGGCGGCGCCGGTCCAGAGGCGGCGTCGGTATCCCCGATCGGCGTCCGCGTCCATCAGTCGGTGGTCCCTTCGCCGGATTCGGACTGCTCGCGCGCGTGGTAGCTCGAGCGCACCAGCGGCCCCGACTCCACCCACGGCAGACCCATCTCGCGGCCGGCGCGGGCGAAGGCCTCGAACTCGTCCGGCTCGTAGAACCGCACGACCTCGTGGTGGCGGGGCGTGGGCTGAAGATACTGGCCGATGGTGAAGATGTCGACGTTCTGCGCGGCGCAGCTGCGGAGCACTTCGAGAACCTCGTCGGTCGTTTCGCCCAGACCGACCATGAGGCCGGTCTTGACCTTCATCCTGGGAGCATGGGCGTCAGCCCACTGGCGAGCCGACTTCAGGACCGTCAGCGATCGGGCATGATCCGCCTGTGGACGGACCGCGGCGTCGAGCCGCGGCACCGTCTCGAGGTTGTGCGCGAAGACGTCGGGGCGGGCCGCGAGCACCTTGTGCAGCTGCATCGTGCGCCCCATGAAATCCGGCGTGAGCACCTCCACGCCGCAGCCGGGGTTGAGCCGGCGGATCCAGCGGATGGTCGCTGCGAAATGGGCCGAGCCGCCGTCGGGATGCTCGTCGCGGTTGACCGAGGTGACCACCGCGAACTTCAGACCCAGGTGACGCACGGCCTCGGCCACGCGGCGCGGCTCCTCCGGCGCCAGGTCCGCGGCGGGCCCCGTCTTCACGTTGCAGAAGGCGCACTTCCGCGAGCAGACGTCGCCCATGATCATGAAGGTGGCGGTGCGGTTGGCGAAGCACTCGCCGCGGTTGGGGCAGGCACCCTCCTCGCAGATGGTGTTCAGCCCCGCGGTGCGCAGCAGGGACTTGACCTCCTGGTAGGTCTCGCCGCCCTTGCCGGGCGCCTTGAGCCAGTCCGGCTTGACCAGGGGATGGCGCCGGACGCTGGCGACGCGGCCCTTCGCCACGGTCAGTCCTCCCCCGCGGCCGCGGCCGCGGCCTGCTCGGCCAGGGTGAACGGGCCGACGGCCTCGAAGCCCTTGTCGCCGAAGCGGACGCGGCAGCATTCCACGTCGATGTCGTGCTCGAAGACCAGCAGGTGGTCCTCCTCGGCGGCGCGGCTCAGGAAGACGCGCTTCTCCTCCAGGGTCAGCAGGGGATTCAGGTCGTAACCCATGATCCAGGGCACCCTGACCTGGCTGTGCAGGGGCACCAGATCGCCGCAGTAGACGACCGTGCCCGCCCCGGTCCGGAACTCCACGAGCTGCTGGCCGGAGGTGTGGCCGTTGACGGGGAAGACCTTGACGCCGGGGATGATCTCGCTGGGGCCGTCGACCAGTTCGAGCCGGCCGGCGTCCTCGAGCGGCTTGAAGTCGTCGGGACGGAAGCTGGCCCGGTCGCGATCGGTGGGATTGAGGGCCCAGCGCCACTGCTTCTCCTGCACCCAGTGGCGGGCGTTGGGGAACATGGGCTCGAGCCGGCCGTCCACCTCGCGGATGGTGCCGCCGGTGTGGTCGAAATGCAGGTGGGTCAGGATCACGTCGGTGATCGAGTCGGCCGAGACGCCGGCCGCCGCCATGGCGCCCACCAGATGCCCCTGGCTGCGCTCGATCGCGAAGATCTTCCTGTGCTTGTCGGCCCAGCGGTCGCCGATGCCCGTGTCCACCAGGATGCGCCGCTCGCCGTGCTCGGCCAGCAGGCAACGCAGGGTCATGGCGATGCGGTTCTTCTCGTCGGGCGCGTGATGCTGCTCCCACATGACGCGGGGCACGACGCCGAACATGGCGCCGCCGTCGAGCCGGAAATCACCGTCTGTGAAGGCGCGGAATGTCCAGTCGCCCAGTCGCATGTCGTCTCCTGATCATGGGTGTGCGCTCGGATCCGGTACAGGGTAGCGTGGTTGGGGATAAGGGGCAAGATCGGGGTGGTGTGGGGGTTGCTGGGGGGAAGGGGGGTTGTGGTTATCCACATGAAAACAGTCCCCCGGGGGACCATGAAACTGATGAATGATGAGACCGTGGAGGCGATATAAGGGTGAAGAACCAAGAACTCGGCTTTCAACACACCATCTGTCGAGCGTCAACGTGTAAACCAGCTGCGACACCCGCCCAGCTGAGTGTTCACAATAATTTCCGTCAGTCTGTGCGTACCCTGAAGAAGAGCCTCTTGCGGAGCATCTACTTTCTACGTCTGATCCGTGACGGCAAGATTCATAAGCGGCTCGGGTATTCGTCTATCCTGGACTACGCCGCCGCCGAAGCCGACCTGAGCCCCCGTCAATGCAAGGCGTTCCTCGCGCTGGGCAAGCGGCTCAACGAACTTCCTCGCATCAGCGCCGATCTCGAGAACGGCCAGCTGTCGTGGCGACAGGCGGAGGAGATCAGTCGCGTGGCGACTCGGGAAACGGAACGGGTCTGGATCGAGACGGCCCGCGCCCACTCGCTGCGTGAGCTGGAGACACGGGTCAGGACGGAAAAGCGGCTGCGTCCGGGGGGAGACCCGAAACGGGTAATATCCGCCGACGATCACGGCTCGTCTCTGGACAAGACCGACGACAGCAAGGAAATGCGGCCTCCTACACCTGCGGCCCCCATGACTCCCGCCCGGCTGCCGACACTCCGACCCGCCATCAACGTTGGTCCTCCGCTGCCGGCCGACAGCCGGCACCACATGACCTTCAGGTTCACGACGGAGCAACTCGCGTTCTGGGAGGCCTGGCTGGCCGAGGCACGACGTCAAGATGCGACGGCCACGAAGGAGACGTTGATGTGCCGGAGTCTCGGTCGTTCGGAACACGAACACGAGTGGCGCCTGAGAACAGTCCTCCTGACTTGCCCGGCCTGTAGCACGGCACGCATTCCGACCAGCCGAGGAGATGTCCTGGCACCGAAACCTCTCATCGAGAGGGCAGACTGCATGGGTGAGATCCAGGACCCGAACGGACGAGTCACGCGACGAGTGTCACGCCGCTTGGTCCGACGTGTGTTCGCCCGGGACGGACACCGTTGCCGGGCTGCCGGGTGCCGTCACACTCGACATCTGGAAGTTCATCATGTCATACCCGTCTCACGGAACGGCGCCACGTCGCTCGACAACTTGGTGACGCTTTGTAGCGCCTGTCATCGACGTTTGCATGAAGGAGAGCGCATCTTGGAGGCTCAACTCGACCGAGCGCCCTGAGAGTCTGAGTTATCCACATGAAAACGGTCCCCCGGGGGACCATGATCTTGATAGATCATCCCCCAACCCGCCCATACCTCCGCACCAACCGCACCACCCACCACGCCACATACCCCATGTACGCGGCGAACCCCGACCAGAACGGCCCGGACGCCAGCACGGGCGGCGTCTCCAGGTTGGCGAGGATGGTGAGGTGGAAGGTCCAGATCACGAACGAGACCGTGACGACGCCGAACCAGCCGAGGCCTTCGGCGAGGTCGGCGACGGTGGACTCGCGTCGTTCGGGGGCGAGCCAGTAGTCCGCGTTCGGCATGTTGATCAGCGAAGGGGGCAGGCGGCGCATGAGGTAGGGCAGCCACTGGAACATGGCGACGATCACCAGCAGGCTCGCGACGTACCAGGCCAGGAAGGCGCCCTTGCCGTCGTAGCCGTTGGGGACGCCGTTCAGGCCGAAGCTCGCGGCGACGCGATCGGGCAGTCGGGGCAGGTACCAGCCGAGCTGCGCCGCGGCCAGGACCAGCAGACCCATCTGCACGATCCGGGGGGCGGTCATGCGGAGCCCTCCTGCTCGGCGGCGTCGGGGGGCGACCCGGCCTCCGCCACCGCCAGCCCCACCTGCTGGCCGTACGTCAGCTCCACGGCGTGTCCGTCGGGATCGCGCAGCACGGCCCAGTATCCCACCGGCGGGGGCGAGTCCTCCGGCTCCCGGGCCAGCACGCCCGCCTCGCGGGCCTGGTCGCAGCGCCGGTCGACCTCCGCTCGGCTCCGCAGGGCGATGCCCAGGTGGCCGGGCGCGGCCAGCGGCTGATCGACCGCGGGGCGTTCGATCAGCACGACCACGAAGGGCCGCGTGCGGTCGCTGATCCAGGCGACCTCGCCGGCCGAACCGGCCCGGCGATGCACGACCTCCATGCCCGCATAGGCGGCGTAGAACTCGAGGCTCCGGTCCAGGTCGGTGACCGGCAGGGCGATATGGGTCAATCCGATGTCCGTCATGGCGTCCCCCTTCAGCAGACCCGTCCCAACATAGCGCCGCGCGGGCGGGCGCTCAACCCGACGCGACCCGTCGGCCCAGCGCCGCGGCCAGGGCGCGCAGCTCGTCCATCAGCTCGACGAACTGCTCGGGGCGCAGGCTCTGGGGCCCGTCCGACATGGCCTCCTCCGGACGGGGATGCACCTCCACGATGATGCCGTCGGCGCCCGCGGCCAGGGCGGCGCGGGCCAGGGGCGCCACGTAGGCGCGCACGCCCGCGGCGTGGCTCGGGTCCACCACCACCGGCAGGTGGCTCTGGGACTTGATGACCGGGATCGCGGAGATGTCGCAGGTGTTGCGCGTGGCCTTCTCGAAGGTGCGGATGCCGCGCTCGCAGAGGATCACCTGGCTGTTGCCGTTGGCCAGGATGTACTCGGCCGCCAGCAGGAGTTCCTCGACGGTCGACATCATGCCGCGCTTGAGCATGACCGGCGTGCGGGCCTTGCCCACCGCCTCGAGCAGGGCGTAGTTCTGCATGTTGCGGGTGCCGATCTGCAGGATGTCGGCGTAGCGGGCGACCAGGGACACCTGCTCGGGCGCCATGACCTCGGTCACCACCTTCAGGCCCGTCTCGCGGCCGGCGGCCTGGAGGATGCGCAGGCCCTCCTCGCCCATGCCCATGAAGCTGTAGGGCGAGGTGCGCGGCTTGAAGGCGCCGCCGCGCAGCACGCGGGCGCCGGCGGCCCGGACGGCGCGCGCCGTCTCGAGCACCTGTTCCTCCGACTCCACGGCGCAGGGACCGGCCATCACCACGAACTCGTCGCCGCCCAGGCTGCTCTCGCCCAGGCCGATCACCGTGGGCTCGGCCCGGAACTCGCGGTGGCCCAGCTTGAAGGCCCGCGTGACCGGCGCGATCTGGGAGACGCCGTCCAGGTCGACCAGGGGCGCCAGGTCGGCCTCGCCCGCGCCGCCCACGACGCCGATGATGGTGTGGTCCGCGCCGCGCGAGGGCCGGGCCTTGAAGCCCAGCTCCTCCACCCGCCTGATGACCTCGCCGATCTGGGCGACGGTCGCGTTCTGGAGCATCTCGATGATCATGATCAGGCCTCCATCGCTGCGGCGACGGTCGAAAGGTACTCGTGGATGCGGACGGGCGCGTCGGCTCCGGCCTCTTCGATGAGCCGGACCAGGGCGCTGCCGATGATGACGCCGTCCGCGGACGCCGCAGCCGCGGCGGCCTGCTCGGGCGTGGAGACGCCGAACCCGACGTAGGCCGGCAGATCGGTGGCCGCCCGCGCCCGGGCGACCAACCCCGGCACCGTGGCGTCCACGTCCAGCGCCGCTCCGGTCACGCCGGTCAGCGACACCAGGTACAGGAACCCCCGCGCCGCCGCCGCCACCGCGGCCGCGCGCGACTCGGACGTGGTCGGCGCCATCAGCGCCACCAGGTCGAGCCCCTTCGCCGCCAGCGCGGCGCCCGGCCCGTCGCTCTCCTCCACCGGCACGTCCGGCAGGATCACGCCGCCCACGCCGTGATCGGCGGCCAGGGTCGCGAAGGCGTCCAACCCCATGCGCCGCACGGGGTTCAGGTAGCTCATCACCACGGGCGTGATGCCCGTCTCGACGGCCAGGCGGCCGGTCAGCTCCACCGCGCGCCTCAAGGTCATGCCGCCTTGCAGCGCCGAGAAGCTCGACTTCTGGATCAGCGGGCCGTCGGCCACGGGATCGGAGAAGGGGATGCCGATCTCCACCACGCGGCAGCCCGCGGACGCGGCGGCGCGCACCAGATCGAGGAAGACGTCCTCGTCGGGATAGCCCGCGGTGAAGAAGGGGGCCAGAGCCTTGCGGCCCTCGTCGCGCAGGGCGCGGGTGGTCGTCTCGAGGCTCATGACTCGCCTCCCACGATGCCGCCCAGGTCCTTGTCGCCGCGGCCGGAGAGGTTGACCAGGATGGGTCCGCGCAGGGGCCGGTCCGCCCGTTGGCGCCGCATGACCCAGGCCAGGGCGTGGCTCGACTCGAGGGCCGGGATGATGCCCTCGCAGCGCGAGAGCGCGTCGAAGGCCATCAGCGCCTCCTTGTCGTCCACGCTCTCGTAGATGGCCCGCTGCTCGTCCTTCAGGAAGCTGTGCTCGGGTCCCACGCCCGGGTAGTCCAGCCCCGCGGCGATGGAATGGGCCGGCAGGACCTGTCCGTCGTCGTCCTGCATCAGGTAGCTCAGCGCTCCGTGCAGCACGCCCGGCGCGCCCAGGCCGAGCGCCGCCGAGTGGCCGTCCTCCGAGCCGCCGGCCTCCACGCCGATCAGGCCCACGTCGGCGTCGTCGACGAAGGCGTGGAAGATGCCCAGCGCGTTGGAACCGCCGCCCACGCAGGCCACCACGACCTCGGGCAGGCGTCCCTCCGCGGCCAGGAACTGCTCGCGGGCCTCGCGGCCGATGGTCGCCTGCAGGTCGCGCACCAGCCGGGGATAGGGATGGGGACCCACCGTGGAGCCGATGATGTAGTGGGTGTACCGAACATTGGCCACCCAGTCGCGGATGGCCTCGCTGGTGGCGTCCTTCAGGGTGCGGGTGCCGCCGAGGACCGTCACCACCTCGGCCCCGTGCAGCTCCATGCGCGCCACGTTGGGCGCCTGGCGGACCATGTCCACCTCGCCCATGTAGACGATGCATTCGAGCCCCAGCAGGGCGCAGGCCGCGGCGGTGGCCACGCCGTGCTGACCCGCGCCGGTCTCGGCCACGATGCGCCGCTTGCCCATGCGCCGCGCCAGCAGGGCCTGTCCGAGGCTGTTGTTGATCTTGTGCGCGCCGGTGTGGTTGAGATCCTCGCGCTTGAGCCAGACCGGCGCCCCGCCCCCGTGCAGCTCGCCGAAGCGCCGCGTGCGGTAGAGCGGGCTGGGACGGCCCACGTAGTCGCGCAGCAGCCCGTCGAGCTCCGCCTGGAAATCCGCGTCCGCGCGGGCCGCGTCCCAGGCCGTCTCCAGCTCGATCAGGCAGGGCATGAGGGTCTCGGGCACGTATCGGCCGCCGTAGGGGCCGAAGCGGCCGGCGGTCTCAGGAGCGGGCACGTCCGACCTCCTCGATGAACCGGCGCATCAGGGCCGGGTCCTTGCGGCCGGGCACGGACTCGACGCCGCTGGCCAGGTCCAGGCCCTGCGGCCCCACGCGGCCGAGCGCGTCGGCCACGTCCTCGGGGACGAGCTTGCCGGCGAGGAAGACCGCGCGGCCGTCGGAGACGGCCGCCTTGGCATCCTCCCACAGCCGATCCCTATCCTCATCCGTGCTCGCCCGCCCCTTCGGCAGATCGAACAGCAACCACTCCGCGGCGGCCGACGGCGGCTCCCCCGCCCGCACCGCCTTGATGACCTCGCACCCCGCCTGCGTCTGCACGGCGCGCACGTAGTCGTCGTCCTCGGCGCCGTGCAGCTGCACCAGGTCCAGGCCGCAGTCGGCGACGACCTCCAGCACCTCGGCCAGCGGCTGGTCCAGGAAGACGCCGACCAGCGCGGTGTCCGGCAGGGCCGCCCGGATCAGCTGCGCCTCGTCGCGGGACACGCGTCGCGCGCTCGCCGCGAAGATCAGGCCCAGGTAATCGGCGCCGGCCTCGTGGGCGGCGACGGCGTCGGCGCGGGTCGTCAGCCCGCAGATCTTCACCTTCGTCATGTTGGTCCTCCCAGGCCTCAGGACAGGCCGGTCATGTCCCGCAGCAGGGCCGCGGGGTCGTCGGCGTTCAGCAGCGCCCCGCCGATCAGCACGGCGTCGGCGCCTCGGGCGGCCGCGGCCGCCACGTCGGCCCCGCTCCGCAGGCCGCTCTCGGCCACCGCCACCGCGCGGCCGCGCAGCAGGGGCAGCAGTCGATCGTGGGCGGCGGGATCCACCTCGAGCGTCTCCAGGTTCCGGCAGTTCACGCCGATCAACGGCGCGCCGGCGGTCAGGGCCGCCGCCACGTCGGTCTCGTCGTGGCATTCCACCAGGGCGGTCATGCCCAGCTCCCCGATCGCCCCGAGCAGGTTCGTCAGCTCCCCGCGCGAGAGCACCCGCGCGATCAGCAGCAGGGCGTCGGCGCCGGCGGCGCGGGCCCTCAGCGCCTGCAGGGGGTCGATCACGAAATCCTTCACCAGCAGGGGCAGCCCGCAGGCCGCGCGCGCGGCGGCCGCGTCGTCCAGGGTGGTGTCGAAATGGGCCTCGTCCGCGACCACCGAGAGCGCCGCCGCGCCGTGGTCCGCGTAGAGGCGCGCGGTGCCGGCCGGATCGACGGCGTTGGGGAACGACGCCGTGCTGGGCGAGCGTCGCTTGAACTCGGCGATGACTGCCGCGCCGCGCGCGTGGCGCGCGGCCTTCAGGGCCCCGACGAAGTCCCGGCCCCGGACCGCCGCGGCAGCCTCGACCAGCTTCCCGCGGTCCACCGTCCCCGCCAGCGAAGCCATCTCCGCCCGCCGCTCATCCACAACCCGACTCAGAAACCCGCTCACGATCCCTCCTCCGCCACCGCCCGAGACCCCGTCACCAGCGCCTCCAGCGCCCCGGCCGCCCGGCCTTCATCCACGGCCGCCGCCGCCAGCGCCACACCCTCGCCCGGCTTTTCCGCCAGCCCGCCCAGCACCGCGCAGAATCCAGCGTTGATCAACACGGCGTCCCGCCGCGGCCCCGGCGCGCCGGACAGCACGTCGCGGATGTGCCCGGCGTTGGTCTCCGCGTCCCCGCCGGCCAGATCCGCCAGCCCGCAGCGCGTCAGCCCCAGTTCCTCGGGCGTCACCCGATACTCCGTCACCTCGCCGTCGCGCAGCTCGGCCACGCGGGTCGGCGCGGTGATGGACACCTCGTCCACCCCGTCCTCGCCCCGGACCACGTAGGCCCGCTCGGAGCCCAGCCGCCCGAGCACCCGGGCCATGACGCCGCAGAGCTCCGCCCGGAACACGCCCAGCAGCTGCCGCTTCACCCCGGCCGGGTTGGTCAGCGGGCCGAGCACGTTGAAGACGGTCCGCGCGCCGAGGGCCCGGCGCACGGGCATGGCGTGGCGCATGGCCGGATGATGCCGCGGCGCGAAGAGGAAGGCCACGCCCGCCTCGGCCACCAGGCCGGCGGCCCGCGCCGGCGGCAGGTCGACGACCACGCCCAGAGCCTCGAGCACGTCGGCGCTGCCGCATTTCGACGACACCGCCCGGTTGCCGTGCTTGGCGACCTTCAGCCCCATGCCCGCGCAGACCAGCGCGGTGGCGGTGGAGATGTTGAAGGTGCCGGAGGCGTCGCCCCCGGTCCCGCAAGTGTCGAGCAGGTCCGGAAATCCGATTTCGACGGTCTCGGCGGCCTCGCGCATGGCCTCCGCGAACCCCGCGATCTCGTCGACGGTCTCGCCCTTGACCCGCAGCGCGGCCAGCGCCGCCGCGAGCCGCGCCTCGCCGACCTCTCCGGTCATGACCGCGTGCATCCACGCGCGCGCCTCGTCCCGGGTCAGGTCCGTGCCGTCGAGCAGCTTCTCCAGCATCAGCGCGTCCCTCCCGCCAGCGCGCAGCCGCGCAGGAAGTTCTTGAGCAGGGACGGCCCCTCGCCGGTCAGGATCGACTCGGGGTGGAACTGCACGCCCTCGACCGGCAGCTCACGGTGCCGCACGCCCATCACCTCGCCCGAGCGCGTGAACGACGACACCTCCAGCTCCGCGGGCAGCTCCGCCTCGGGCGCGATCAGCGAGTGGTAGCGCGTGGCCTCGAAGGGATTGCCCAGGCCGTCGTAGAGGGTGCGGCCGTCGTGGTAGATGCGCGAGGTCTTGCCGTGCATCACCCGCGACGCCCGCTCCACCACGCCGCCCCAGACCTCCACGATGCACTGGTGGCCGAGGCAGATCCCCAGGATGGGCACCTCCCCCGCCAGCTTCTCGATCAGCGCCATGGAGACGCCCGCGTCGGCGGGACGGCCCGGCCCCGGCGAGATGATCAGCGAGGCGGGCCGCAGGTCCGCGGCCTCGTCCACGGTGATCTCGTCGTTGCGCACCACCCGCGTCTCGGCGCCCAGGGCGCCCAGGGCCTGCACCACGTTGAAGGTGAACGAGTCGTAGTTGTCGATGAGCAGATGCATCACAGCCCCTCCTCGGCGATCTCCACCGCCCGGCGCAGGGCGCCGATCTTGTCCAGGGTCTCCTGGTACTCGCGGGCGGGGTCGCTGTCGGCCACGATGCCCGCGCCCGCCTGCACGTGGTAGACGCCGTCGCGCACGAAGAGCGTGCGGATGGCGATGCACATGTCCATGTCCCCGTGGGACCCGAAGTAGCCCGCGGCCCCGGCGTAGGGTCCGCGCCGCCGGCCCTCGAGCTCGCTGATGACCTGCATGGCCCGGATCTTGGGCGCGCCGCTGACCGTGCCGGCCGGGAAGGCGGCCCGCAGCACCTCGTACATGTCCACCTCCGGCCGCAGGTCGCCGGCCACCCGCGAGACGATGTGCATCACGTGGCTGTAGCGCTCGATGGTCATGAAGGCCTCGGTCTCCACGGTGCCGGTCTCGCAGACGCGTCCCAGGTCGTTGCGGCCCAGGTCCACCAGCATGACGTGCTCGGCGCGCTCCTTCTCGTCGGCCAGCAACTCCTTCTCCAGGGCCAGGTCGACCGCCGGATCGTCGCCCCGCGGCCGCGTGCCCGCGATGGGGCACAGGCTGACCCGCCGGCCGTCCACCTTCACCAGCACCTCGGGCGAGGAGCCGACGATCTGCACGTCGTCGTGGTCCATGTAGAACATGTAGGGCGAAGGGTTGAGGATGCGCAGGGCGCGGTAGATCTGGAAGGGATGGACCGTGGTCGGTCCGCGCAGGCACTGGGAGACGACGATCTGGAAGCACTCGCCGTCGAGGATGTGTTCCTTGGCGTCGCGGACCATCTGTTCGTATTCGGGCTGCGTCATGTTGGCGCCCGCGGCGACGCCGGCGCCGGTTCCACCCGGCATCGAAGGCGGCCATTCCGGCAACGGCGCCGCCAGCGCACCCAGAAGCTCTTCGATCCGAGCCGCCGCCGCGTCGTAGGCGTCCGCGTCGGCCCCATCCGGCAGGCAGAGCAGCTCGATCTCGCTCTTCACGTGATCGAAGACCGCCAGCGTGGTCGGTATCCTGAACCGGTAGTCCGGCAGATCATCCAGCCACCCGCTCTCGGGCAACGGCACCCGCTCGAAGTGCCTCACCGCGTCGTAGGAGATCTGGCCGACGGCGCCCGCGAAGGGCGCCGGCAGGTCGTCGCCGTCCAGGTCGGCGTACTCGGCCAGGGCCGCCCGCACCGGCGCGAAGATGTCGGCCGGATCGACGGGGACCGTCGCGGACTCGCCGTCGCGCGTGGTCGTGGCCGTGTCGCCGTCCAGGCGGATCTCCGTGCCCGCGCCCACCCCGATGAAGGAGTAGCGCCCCACCTGGATGCCCTGCTCCACGCTCTCCAGCAGGAAGCCGGCGCCGTGGGGCATGAGCTTCAGGTAGGCCGAGACCGGCGTGTCCAGGTCGGCCGGAATGCGCCGGCGCAGCGGGGCGCGTGCGCCCCGGGCCGCGGTCTCGATGTAGTCGTCTCGCGTCTGCATGGGTCCTCCGGATCCCCGTCACCCCGCTGCGCATCGTACGGCGGGCAACAAGAAACCCGCCATCAGCGAATGGCGGGCCTTTCGGGATCGTGTTCGGGTCAACTCACTCCGAACCGGGCCTGCCATCCGCAATAGTGCGCCACCACCACCAGCGGTGGACGGTCACGTCGTGGACGGTCAGGTCGGTGCGGGTCATCCCCGTGATCTCCTAGAGCTCTGATGCGATGACGCCGCGGGCTCGCGGCGACTTTCGATACATCATTATAAACCGAGTCCTCGATGATCGTCAACAGCCTGCTAGCGACGCCACTCCGCCCGGAGCCGCTCGACCAGCGCCTGGGGATCCGTCGCCGGCGTCCCGCAGGCCCCGAGCCGGCACACGTAGGCCGCGCCCCCCTCCGGGGCCGTCTTGCCGCGGGTCGACGGCAGCAGATCCGCGAACGTCGCGTCCGGGCCGGCCGCCGGCACGCTCGTCAGGACCGCGTAGCCGGGATCGAGACGCCAGAAGGCCCGCCGCAGCGCGTCGGCCGGGGCGTCCCCGGCGATCACCACGTCGTAGTGGGGACCGTGCCACAGGGACACCGCGTCCCACCACCAGGCCATCTCCATCCCCGCGCGCTCGAGCAGTTCGGCGTGACGGGCCAGCATCTCCCCCACGCGCGCGCGGCCCGCCGGGTCGCCGGCCAGGGCCGCCTCGCGCAACAGGACGTGCAGCAGCGCGGCCGCGCCCGAGGGCTCCACGCTGTCGAACAGATCCGCCCGGCGGCCCAGCGGCGCCTCGACATGGGCGGCCGTGTGGAAGAAGGCGCCGTCGGGATCGGCGAACAGCTCGACGGCCCGCGCGATCAGCGCCCGCGCCCGCGTCAGGTGCGCGGGATCGCCGCCGGCCTCGTGGAGGTCCAGCAGCCCCTCGGCGAACTGGGCGTAGTCGTCCAGGACGCCGTCGCCCGTGGGGACGCCGTCGGTGGAGGCGCGGTACAGGCGGCCGTCGTCGTCGCGATGCAGGTCCCAGAGACGATCCGCGGCGCGACGGGCGGCGTCCAGATAGCGCGGCTCGTCCAGCACGGCGCCGCCGCGCGACAGGGCCGAGACGGCCAGGCCGTTCCAGGCGGTCACCAGCTTGCGGTCCAGGGCGGGCGGCGTCCGCCGGGCGCGGCGGTCGCGCAGGGCCTCGCGATGACGGGCGAACAGGGCCGACACCTCGTCCTCGTCGCGGCCGGACTCGCGGGCGACCTCGGCCGCCGACGCCCGGCGCGTGAGGATCGACTTCCTCTCGAAGTTGCCCTCCGGCGTCACCCCGAGCAGTCGCGCCAGGACCGGTCCGTCCTCGGGTCCGGCCACCTCGTCGATCTCGGCCGGGGTCCACACGTAGTAGCTCCCCTCCTCGCCCCCGCTGTCCGCGTCGAAGCTGGCGTGGAAGCCGCCGTCGGGATCGCCCATCTCGCGCAGCAGGAAGTCGAGCACGTCGGCGGCCACGGCCCGGTAGCGGTCGTCGTCGAAGACCGCGCCGGCCTCCAGGTAAAGGCTCGCCAGCTGGGCGTCGTCGTAGAGCATGATCTCGAAGTGGGGCACCAGCCAGGTGCGCTCGACGGTGTAGCGGTGGAAACCGCCGCCCAGGTGGTCGCGCAGCCCCCCGCTGGCCATGGCCTTCAGGGTGTGGCGGATCGCCCGTCCGAGCTCTTCGTCACCGGTCCGGCGGTAGTGGCGCAGCAGGAAGCGCCAGCGCACGGGTGTGGGGAACTTCTGGGCCTGCCGGAAGCCGCCCCAGGCGGTGTCGTAGCTCGCGAGGGCCGTCGTCGCCGCGTCCTGCACCGCCTGCAGGGACGGCGCCCCGGCGTCGCCGATCTCCGGCCGGGCCGCCACGTGCGCCGCCACCCGCGCCGCCTGCTCCGCCAGATCCTCACGCCGCTCGACGAAGGCCCGCGCGATCCGGTCGCAGAGATCGAGGAAGGCGTCGCGGGGGAAGTAGGTCCCCCCGAAAAACGGCTCCAGGTCCGGCGTCAGGAAGGCGCTCAGGGGCCATCCCCCGCGCCCGGTCATGGCCTGCACGGCCTCCATGTAGACCGCGTCCAGATCCGGCCGCTCCTCCCGGTCCACCTTCACGCAGACGAAGCGCGCGTTGAGCAGCGCCGCCACCTCGTCGTCCTCGAAGACCTCCCGCTCCATCACGTGGCACCAGTGGCACGAGGCATACCCGACCGACAGGAAGATCGGCCTGTCCTCCGCCCGCGCCCGCGCAAGCGCCTCCTCCCCCCACGGATACCAGTCCACGGGATTGTGCGCATGCTGCCGCAGATACGCCGACCCCTCGTCCCGCAGCCGATTCCCCTCGGCCCGGATCTCCTCGGGCGTCCTGGTCCCCTCGCTCGCCATACGCACTCCCGCGCCCGCCAGGGCGCCGACCACCACCTATTTGAGAACGATTTTCACCCGCACAGAGTAGCGATATCCCCCACCCCCGCACCCGATTTCCCCCCGAAACATCCGGTCATATCGGACAAGCGGTCGGAGGCTCATGGGATGGAGCGTATACGGACGGGTGAGGGCTCCGTCCGCGGGGCGTCGTGAAGGCCCCGCAGCCACGGACGGCGAAGGGGGCCGAAACGCCGAGCCCCCCGACGACAGGATGTCGTCGGGGGGCGTCCCCGCGGACGGAGCCCTCACCCGTCCGTATACGCGGCCCATGTCATGAGCCGCAGCCTCACTTGGTCCCGATGATGACCTGACTGTTCTGCGCCACATCGATCACGTCGAACCCGGAAAATCCGACCGCCCGCATGGCCTCCATCGTCTCCGCGCGCGTGTAGGTCCGCCCGTCCTCGGTGGCGACCAGCATGTTCACCGCGAATCGCGCCGCGAACGCCGGCGAGGTGCGGTCGTCGTCCAGGAAGAAGTCCTTGACCATCAGCCGTCCCCCCGGCTCGAGGGCCGCGTACGCCTTGCGATAGATCATGGCGACCGCGTCGGGACCGAGGCTGTGGATGATGTTGGAGACGTAGACCACGTCGAAGCCCTCGCCGAAATCGTCCTCGAAGTAGTCGCCCTCGACGGTGGAGACCCGGTCGCCCAGCCCGCTGTCGGCGATCACCTCGCGGGCGATGGCCACGGTCTCGGGCAGGTCGAAGACCACGCATTCCAGCTCGGGATGTGCCGCGGCGAAGGTGAGCGAGGCCGTGGCCGGACCGCCGCCCACGTCCAGCAGGCGGCGGACGCCCGACAGGTCCACGCCCGTCGAGACGTCGCGGCTCGAGCGCTTCGACACCTCGCGCATGCCGCAGATGTAGTGGCGGTGCTTGCGCGCCGTCTGTTCGCGCGGGACGGGCTCGCCGGTGTGCAGGACGTGGTCCATCCGCGCCCAGCGGCGCATCAGGTCGAAGTGGTGGGCGAAGATGGAGGCCTGGGTCTCGTCCCCGTCGCGCCGCAGGATCGCGGCGTGCTCCGCGGGCAGGACGAAGCCGTCGTCGCGCTTCTCGAGCACGCCGGCCGCGGCCAGGGCATGGAGCATCAGGTCCAGCGCCCGCGGGTCGCGCTCCAGCTCGGCGGCCAGCTCCCGGGGCGCGCGCGGCGTCTCGCCGAGGGCCTCGAAGACCCCCTCGTGCAGGGCCGTCAGGAGGATGGACGCGTTCATGTAGCCGTGGGCGATGTCCTCGAGGCGGCTCTTGGCATCCATCGACTAGTCACCCTGCGGCAACAGGCCGCGGGAGAAGATGGGCACGTTGTTGCAGACCACGCTGTCGGCGCTGAAATCGGCCTCGTCCAGCTTGGTCCACACCTCCGTGTTCAGGGCGCAGTCCATGACCATGCCCACGAAGCAACGGGCGGTGATGAAGGGATCCACCTGGCGGATCTCCCCGGCCGCCATCATCCGCTCGAGCTCCCCGGTCAGGAACTTGATGAACGGCATGCGGACCTCACGGAACAGCGTCGCGGCGCCGTTTCCGGTCTCGAGGCTGTTGTAGAACATCAGGCGCATGAGCTCGGGATCGGTCTCGGCCATCTGCAGGATCTTCCGGGCGACCCGGTCCAGGGTCTCCTCCACCGGCGCGGGCTGCCAGCCCGACTCCAGCTGTTCGCGCAGGCCGTGGCGCCGGGCCTTGTCGCGGATGACCTCGTCGTAGAGGTGCGCCTTGCTCTCGTAGTGGCGGTAGATGGCGGCCTCGGTGATGCCGCAGGCCCGGGCGATGATCCGCACCGAGGTGCCTTCGTAGCCGCGGCTGGAGAAGAGCCGCGTGGCCTCCTCGAGGATCTGGCGGGCGCGATTGATGGAGCGCTTGGTCTTGGGCACGATGCTCTCCAGTGTGTTAGCCAACGTTTACCTACGCCCCCTCAATATCAACGTTGTTGACTAATCCGTCAAGTTCTCGCGGCCCCTCAACGAAAAACCCCGGCGGCCGAAGCCGCCGGGGTCTTGGGATCGAAGCCGTCCAGGGTCTACCAGTCGACCATGAACATGCTGTACCACCAGGCCTGGCTGTCCGGATCGGAACCGAAGTAGCCGGAATCCGAGTCGGCCGAGAAGATGCTGTATCCGCTCTGCCAGCTGAAGTCCTCGGCGGTGTGCTTGACGAAGATGTCGATCTCGTTGCCGTAGGTCTTGTCGCCCGCGGCGTTGAGATCCTGGAGCGCCTTGAACATGTGGTACGTGCCGCCGGCCTTCCAGCCGTCCTTGATGGTGTACTTGCCACCGAAGAAGATGTCCATCAGGCCGGCCATGGGCTGGACGACGAAGAGGTCCATGTGGCCGCGGAACTTGTGGCCGGTGTAGAACAGGTTGTTGAATTCCTCGCACTTGTCGGCCGTGTCGGGATCGTCGCCGGTCGTGTAGTCGACGCCGCCGTAGAGACCGAACTTCTCGAACATCTTGCCGACCATGGCATAGAGCAGCATGCCGGACAGGTCGGAGCTGTCGGTGTCGGTGCCGCTCTGCATGGCGAACATGGCGTCGTACCACATGTCGCTGCCGAACTTGCGGTTGCTGTAGGCACCGAAGGTCATCAGCTTGTAGTGATCCGTCGCGCCCGCGCCCTGGGGATTCGACAGCATGTACAGGAACAGATCGAACATCTGCTCGGCGAAGTTCACGTTGATGCCGTAGAACATCGGGTCGGCGATGGGGTCGGTGCCCTCGAAGTCGACATAGCCGTCGAAGCGCTCGTCGGCCTGGAAGGCCACGCCGGCCAGGCTGATGTTGTCGTTCAGCTGGTGACCGAACATCAGACCCTCGAAGGTCCGCCCGGTGTTGTGCCAGCCCACCTTGCCGATCAGGCGCTCGTTGTGCAGGCCGACGGCCATGCGGCCGGCCTTGAACCAGCTCTTGTCACAGGGCTTGTACCACAGGTAGCCCTGGTGCATCTGGGTGTCGTTGTTGGTGAAGTCCAGGCCAGGGTTCACGCCGATGGTGCGGCAGTCCTGGATCTGGAAGAAGGCGCCGGCCCTGTCGTTGGCCTTGGCCTTGATGCCCACGCGGGTGCGCATCTCGGTGTACCAGTTCAGGGGCGTGTCCTTGTTGAAGTCGAAGCCCGTGGTGTTGAAGCGGTAGCGGGACGAGCCGAACACCTTCAGCTCGGTCTCCTGGCCCTCGCACCCACCGCAGCCCGAACAGCTGCCGCAGCCGCCGGCGAACACGTCGTAGGCGCCGAAGGTCATCAGGGCGATCAAGAGCAGAACAATCATCTTTCGCGAATTCAAGGCGGTCTCCTTCCGGCATAACCATGTCGCCGACCGGCCTTTCCTTGTTCCCGGCGGCAAATCCAGCGGAATGGTGCCACCCCACTCGGAGGTGGGCAAGGAGAATTTTCATAATATTGAGAACGTTTTTCAATTATATGAAGGGTATTATTCAGTGCATCTAAGCACTGTTGACAGGAAAGAACCCCTCTTCTAGCTTCACATCCGTGGGTTGCGGACGAAACCGATAAGACCCGCACGGATGCTGTCGCCCTAACCCCCAGCCCCGAGGAGCACGGATGCTGACCCAGATCCCGAGCTCGTCACGGCCCTCGATCCTCATCGCGGCCCTGGCGACCCTGGCCCTGGTCCTGGCCTGGCCCCTACCGGCCTCCGCACAGGACGACCACCACCCCGAGGCTCATCACGCCGAGGATCACCACGCCGAGGATCACCACGGCGAGGACCACCACGCCGAGGACCATCACGGCGAAGCCCACCACGGCGAGGGCCACGGCGACCACCACGGCCCCGGCCTCGGCGCCGAGCTGCCCCTGTGGAGCGCCGTACCCTTCGCGGGCATCCTCCTGTCGATCGCCATCTTCCCGCTGGTGGCGCCCCATTTCTGGCACCGCCACTTCCCCAAGATCTCGGCCTTCTGGGCCCTGGTCTTCGCGGTCCCCTTCCTGTTCGCCCACGGCACCGAGGCGGTGCAGTCGATCCTGCACATATACCTGATCGATTACATCCCCTTCATCGTGCTGCTGTGGGCCCTGTTCACCGTCTCGGGCGGCATCTACGTGGGCGGCAGCCTGCGCGGCTCGCCCAAGGTGAACCTCGTGCTGCTGCTGATCGGCACCGCCCTGGCCTCCTGGATCGGCACCACCGGCGCGGCCATGGTCATGATCCGGCCCCTGCTGCGGGCCAACGCCTGGCGCCGGCACAAGGTGCACGTGATCGTCTTCTTCATCTTCCTGGTGGCCAACATCGGGGGATCCCTGACGCCGCTGGGCGACCCGCCCCTGTTCCTGGGCTTCCTGCACGGGGTGCCCTTCTTCTGGGTCACCAAGGCCCTGCTGCCCCACATGCTGGTGGTGGTGGCCATTCTGCTGGGCGTGTTCTTCGCCATGGACACCTACTGGTTCCGCCGCGAGGACGCCCCGCCCCCCGACGACGGCAAGGGCGAGGGCATCAGCATCCAGGGCCTGCACAACCTGATCTTCCTGCTGGGCGTGATGGGCGGCGTGATCTTCTCCGGCTCGGTGAAGCTGACCCAGATCACCGTCTACGGGCACGTCTACGTGGAGCTGCAGAACATCCTCAAGGACCTCTTCCTGATCCTGATGGGCGTGCTCTCACTGCGCACCACGGCCTGGAGCATCCGCAAGAACAACGAGTTCACGTGGTTCCCGATCCAGGAGGTGGCGTACCTCTTCGCCGGCATCTTCATGACCATCATCCCGGCGTTGGCGATCCTGCAGGTGGGCAGCCAGGGGGCCCTGGCGGGCCTGATCGAGTTCGTCAAGACGCCGGTGCACTACTTCTGGGTGACCGGCGGGCTCTCGGCCTTCCTGGACAACGCGCCCACGTACCTGACCTTCTTCAACACGGCCCTCGGCGCGCTCGGCATGCCCGAGTCGGCGGTGCCCGGCATGCTCGGCTACCTGGGCGATGAGCTGCGCAATCCGCACTTCATCCAGGACCTGGTCGCCATCTCCGCGGGCGCCGTGTTCATGGGCGCCATGACGTACATCGGCAACGCGCCCAACTTCATGGTCAAGTCCATCGCCGAGGAGGCGGGCATTCCCATGCCCTCGTTCTTCGGCTACATGATCAAGTACTCGCTGCCGATCCTGGCGCCGGTCTTCGTGATCGTCACCTTCATCTTCTTCTTGTAGGGGGACTGCGGACATGACAGGCAAGACGAACAAGAAGCCCACCGCCTGGTACGAGGTCGTCCTCGCGGGCTCCCACGACATGATCTTCGGTCTGCTGACCGGCCTGGGCCTCGGCGCGGGCCAGGATGCGACGATCATCTACGCCCACGAGGCGGGCGTGGCCGAATCCAGCGGCGGCAGCAAGCTCAAGGAGATGCTCCGCATCGGCACGCACCACTGCCAGCTGATCCTCGACGGCGCCACCCGCGGCCTGCTCAAGCGCAAGGCCAAGCGGATCTTCGTGGAGACGGGCGTGGAGGTGGTTTCGGACCGCAAGATCCGCAACGCGGAGTTCAAGTTCTGCTACCAGGCCTACGCGCCGCGCTACGGCGAGGAGATCGCCGGCATCCTGAAGGCCCTGCCCCGGGGCGCCAAGGTGGTCAGCCACAAGCACGACGAGAAGATCAACCCCAAGGCCAAGGGCGCCGAGGGCTACGCGCCCGCCCACGACTACGAGGTCAACGGCGAGGGCGAGATCCGCGGCCGCTTCGACCTGGTCCTGGCGGCGCATCTGGAGCTGGACGAGCATCCGCTGGTGAAGGTGGACGAGATCGAGCTCGAACTGGTCTGAGCCCGATTCGGCTCGCAACCGAGAAGGGCCCCGCGCCGAAGCGCGGGGCCCTTTAACGTCTCGTCGTCAGGAAGCGGATCTAGAGATTATGGAACGGCTGGACCCCTGGTGTACCGTGGACGTGTTCACGTTCC